>JBOGID010000228.1:0-12055 GCA_050742295.1 Acidimicrobiales bacterium
GGGATCAGCACCGTGAAGACCTGGCGCACCTCGGTGAGGTTGGTGCGTATCGCCGCTCGGTTGACGGCCAGATCGTCGCCGAACGCCACCGCTGTCTCGTGCGAGAAGGCGATGCAGCCGACGTGGAGCAGCAGGCTCACGTAGAAGACGTGGCCCACCTCCTCTTCGGTGAAGTTCATCCTGCGGCCGAGGGCGGTCCCCACCAGACAGGCGCGCATCGCCGTCTCGACGGGTAGGCCGTAACCCATGTCGCTTACGATCGACAGGCCGCCGAGGAGATCAGCAAGGCGGAGCGGCGCTCCCATCCCATTATGCTTTCACGCCGGACTTTGTGGCGCCGCCGAGCCCTTGCGAGTCGCCGCTCGCTCCTGTACGCCCGGGCACAGAAAGCCGGCGGCGCTCAGCGACTGGGCTCGCGGACACCCGATCACACTGCTCGCTCGCGCGACTTCGTTCCGATGATCGCGCCGCCCCATCGACCTCAAGCGACCCCCGGAAACGACAGGGACCCCCAATTCGAAGGCCTCGTCATCGGCCCCTGAGTCCTCCGGCATGGACCCTCTCTGGACGTCACACGGATTGGCCGCCGGTGTTCCAGAGCCCGCTACCTCGAGCGCTGGATGCTGCGACCCGTCGCTATGACGGTTGAAGTCGAACAACGGGTGAACCTCAGGTGAAAGTTGGTAGCGCGACATGGCCGGTCCTCGCAGTGCCCGCGAGGATCATTCGTCCAGCGTTCACCGGCCGTTGGTCGCGACCGCCTCGGCGTCGATCCCGGCTGCGTAGGCTCTCGCATCCCGACGATCACTCGTCCCCGTGAGACGCTCCGAGCGCCCCGCCTGACCTCGGAGATGCGCCTCCGCGGGCTCGCGGTCGCGGCCCGGCTCCACCGCGTGCAACCGCTCGCGCTGGCCGATTCGGTCGCCTGCAGGCAATCGGTCGACCTCATCGACGGTCCCGAACCGGTCCGCACATCACTGAGGCACGCCGGCTGCCGCGGCCGACGCGACCTCGTCGCCACGACCGCGGTCATCAGGATCGGCGGCCGCTCGGGCTGGGGCTGCGTAGGCGGGAACGACCCCGCGGGAGCCGTCGCCGTTGCCATCTGCGGCGCGGCCGGCGGGGCGCGGCCGACATGCTCGCCGTTCGCGCCAGCCACGATCGTGAGCGCCGGGCCCGACGCGCCGACGGTGTCACTCCCGCCGAGCGCGCCGGCGGCCTCCAGCTGCGCCCGTTCGTCCTTCTGACCCACGCCCTGGACGGCACCGGTGAGCCCTGACCGCCAGAGCATCACGCGGCGCCGGGCCCGGGCCGGTCGGGGAGGCGCAAGGTGAATGTCGATCCTTGGCCTTCGACCGACTCGACAGGCACGTCGCCGCCGTGGTTCTGGACGACATGCCTGACGATGGCGAGGCCGAGGCCGGTGCCTCCGGTGTCCCGAGCCCGCGCCTGATCGACGCGGTAGAAGCGCTCGAAGATGCGCTCCGTCTCGTGAGCCGGGATCCCGATGCCGTGGTCGCTGACGCGCAGCTCGATCATCCGGTCGGCGGCGATGGCGTCGACCTCGGCGGCCGAGCCTGGGTCTGAGTACTTCACCGCGTTCTCGAGGAGGTTGAAGAGGGCCGAGATGAGTTGCCGGCGATCACCAACCAGCCTCCAGTTCGCCGGCAGGTCGCCGACGGTCAAGGCGATGGCGCGCTGGTCGGCCGCGGCACGCATGCGCTCGACCGCTTCCAGCACCAGGCTCCTGACACCTACGAAGTCCTGAGGGGCGAGCTGTTCCGACTCGATCCGGCTGAGGTCGAGCAGGTCATCCATGATGCGGGCGATCCGCTGGGCCTCGGCCTGGATGCGCCCCGTCAAGCGGTCGACGACCTCGAGGTCGTGCTCATCGGCCAGCGTCTCGGCAAGCAACGCCAGAGCCCCGACGGGCGTCTTCAACTCGTGGCTGATGTTGGCAACGAAAGTCCCGACGGATCGCCTCGAGCCGCCGCCGCTCGGTCACGTCCTCGATCACCGCGACGGCGCCCAGGATCCGGTCGTTCGGGCCCACGGGGCGAGCGGTGATGACCAACGTCCGCTTCGGCCCCTCGAGCAGCTCGAACGTCTCGGAGGTTTCACCGTCGCACATCGCCGTCCGGACGATGCAGGCCAGCACGGCATCGGTGAGACCCGGGGCGTGCAGCCCGATCCAGTCGGCTGCGTCGTTGCGGTAGAGGACCTCGCCGTCGCCGTTGGCGAGGACGATCCCCTTGCCGATGGCGCCGAGAACGGAGCGGACCAGGTCGAGAGCGGTGTCCTCGGTGATGGCGGGGGAAGCGCCGTCGGCTCGATGCATGAGTCGCCCTCAGTGGTTGCTGCAACGGACGATACCGGGCGGAGATGGCGTGAAGCGGGCCACCATCTGAACGGTTCGTGAACACCCGGTGGTCTCCAAGCCGCAGGTGGTCGCAGTCGGGGAAGCGCCCGGAGCGAGACGCCGAGCACGCCCGTGCGCCGTGCGAGAGTTCACCGGCGCGCCGTTCGTCTGACGCCTGGTGGCCACGCCCCATCCATGTCGGGGCGGTTTGGTGGGGAGATGGGTTCTTACCGCCGGCACGGGGCGGCGTTCGCCCCGCCACCCGGGCAGCTCCATCTCCAGATCGGTCCACCAGAAGCATCACGTGCGCCGCCGGCGCAGGAGGTGACGGGTGTTCGATCGGTGCGACGCCGACACCCAGGTCCATCGTCGACGGC
Organism: Acidimicrobiales bacterium; assembly: GCA_050742295.1. GTDB lineage: Bacteria > Actinomycetota > Acidimicrobiia > Acidimicrobiales > AC-14 > JAHFUQ01. Next base: position 2,737 of record JBOGID010000228.1, read on the forward strand.
GCGCTCGCCGAATCGCGCCGGCGGGGGCACAGCTGGCTCGGGACAGAGCACGTCCTGCTCGCGATCGCGCAGCGGGGCGACCTGCTGCCCCCGCACGTGGCGGGCCTCCTGCCCGACGCCGAGGCGATCGCCATGGCCCTCGACGCTTACCTGGGCCAACCTGCCACCGCGACGAGGAGTTGCTCGCAACGGTCGGCGTCGACCTCGATGCGATCCGCTCCGCCATACGGCGCACCTTCGGCGACCGCGCCCTCGAGGATCTCGACCGCAGGCGGGTCCACCAGCCCCGGCAGCCGTGGCGGCGCCCGACGAGCAGGTGCATGTCGATCCTCGCGGGGTCGATGAGCATTGCGCCCCGCCTCAAGCTCGCGTTCGAACACGCCCGGCGGGAGGCCGAGCAGCGCGCCCTGGCGACGGTCGACCCCGCGGCGTTGGTGCTGGGCATGGTCGAGGTGCAGGACGCGATGTCCAACCGGCTCCTCCGCCGCCTCGGGGTCGACCCGCAAGTGCTCGGGCAGGCCCTGCAGGCAGGGGGTGGCTGAGCCCTAGCCGCCGAGGGCCCGGCGAAGCTCCTCCACCGTCGGAGCGGCGCCGCCGGCGTAGACCCGGCACGCGAACCCCGCGGGTCCGGCCGCATCGGCGAAGGGATCGACGCCGTTGATGAGTATCGTCGGCGACCCTCCGAAGCTGACGCGCTCGGCCTCCTCGGCGCTTTCAACCCGTTGATAGTCGACCGCATGCTCGGGCTGACCAACCTCGATCAGCGCCTTTCGCAAACGGTTCTCTGCGACCCGCCAGTTCGGGCAGTCGTCGAAGTACTGGAGCGTGATCCGCATCGGCCCTCACCGTAGACCCTGAAGTAAAGTTCAGGGTCAAGGCCAGCCTCGTACAACCAGCGAGTCCGGCGATGTGTGTCCCCTGACGGGCCCACGGGGGAGCCCGTCACCGCCCTCCCGCCCGCTGAAAAAAATGTTCCCACTCCGGCGAACGATGCGCGGGGGTTCCGGCTCAGGTGCGGGGACCGTCGGCGGCGGCGAACCCGGCCCGGTCTGGCGCCTAGGGGCCAGCCGGGGCATCGCCCGCGGAGAGCCGCCCCATCTTCTGCGCCAGAGGCCAGAGTGCCACCACGCCCATGGCGGCTCCGACCGTCAGGGCCCGGCCCAAGGGGACAAGACGGCCGGCTGCCATGGCCACGAGGGCAATGACGACGACGGTCGTCATCCGCCGGCTGAACACTCCGCTGCGGGCGACGGCGGCAGCGAAGGCGAGCGTTCCGACCAGGAACGTCAGTCCACCGAGCACCAGGATCGGGACGAACCAAGTGCGGAGCGCGTCCTGACAGGCCCGGATACCGGCCAGGTCAAAGCCGGCCTCCGCGGCAGCAAGGGGTGCGAACTCGAACGCCGGCAGCAAGGCAAACAGCGTGCTGCCCATAACGATGAACGGCAGCCCGACCACGCTCCACCGGTCCTCGCCCGCGTCGTGGAGATAGCTGCGAACTGCCAGGAAGGCCAGGATCAGAAGCCCCGATCCGATCGCCACCGCCAGATGTGCGATCGCCCAGCGCATCTTGTCGGCGGCGACGGCCTGGGCAATGGCGGCCGTGAAGCCGCTATCGGCCGGGTTGCCGACATCGGGGTGGAGGACGAAGGCGGTTACAAGCACGGTGGGTGCCACCACGGCAATGGCGGCGCGTGCGCGGGTCGTCGCGGCGATGGAGATCCGACTCTCCGTGCGTGCGGACGACACGTCAGCCGTCCTCGAGGCGGCTCTGGAGCGCGGCCAGGAAGGCCTCGGGCCGCTCAATGGCCGGATCGTCGCGTGCGCCCTCGATGACATGAAGCGGCCACTGGTACCGGGCGCTCGCCTCCGCGGCCACCTTCACGGGCATCCCCACGTCCTCCGCCCCCCAGATCAGCGTCGTGGGCACGGCGATTCGGGCGAGGTCCTCGTTCGCAAGCGGCCGTCCCAGTCGGGGGAGGAGGGTTCGCATGGCTCGCCTGGCCTTGGGACTGCGGAAGTGGTCGAGCATCAAGGCCGAGAGCCACTCCCACCGCTCACCCAAGTCGAGACGCACTTGGTCGAGATCGGTGAAGCAGTATCTGCCGAAGATCCGCTCGACCCGTTTGGACGTCGGTCGCAGCATCATGCCCACGAACGACAGTGCCATCCGGGGCGTTGGGCGGAAGCGGCGCAGCCCGTGCGTGTCAACAAGGACGAGTCCGGCCAGGCGGTCGCCGTTCGCGACCGCGAAGCGCAGCGCGATGGCTCCGGCAGGACCCTTGCCCACGAGCACCGGGGGAGCGTCACAAGTCTGTCCGATGAGGCTGCCCAGCCAGCGCAGGGCGACGTCGACGTCGTAGGGGCCGTCGGGCAACTCGGATCCTCCGATCCCAGGAAGTTCAGGCACGATCACGCGGTGGGTCCCCACCAAACCAGGGATCACCCGCAACCAGACGAGCCCGAACTCCGCTTGCAGGAGTACGACCGGTGGTCCGTCGCCACCCTCCAAGACGGCAGTGGGGATCCCCGCCACAGTGAGCTGTCGCTCGGTGACCGCCAGGTCGGAAACCAGCCGTTCGCGAACCGTCGGAGCCGATACCCCGCGAACCATCACGACTTCCTGCTCCTTGCTCATCGCTGCCTCCATCGGGGCGACAGCAGCGTCGCCCGGCTCGATATCACGAACTGTGGAGGAAGCTACGGGTGGTGACCGGTCCCGCCAATCGGGAGTTCTCCCCATCCGACCAGCCCGTGCTCCATGGCGAAGACCGCCGCCGCCGCCCGCGTGGATACGCCGATCTTCCGGTAGGCGTTCTGGACGTGGCGGTCGGCGGTCTTGACCGAGATGCCCAACGTGCGGGCGACCTGTTTGGTCTGACAGCCGCGCGCGAGGAGACCGATGACCTGACCCTCGCGTTCCGTCAGCCCAGCCGGGCGCTCGACTCGCTGGGCAGCGTGTCCGGCAGCCTCCAGCACGGCGGCGACGGCGTCATGGTCCAGCCGCCCGGCGCGCGCCTCAGCGCCCAGGGCTTCGGCGGCCCCGGCCGCAGTCAGGGCGGCGCGGTGTGGCCGAGGTTCGGTCATTGCGTGGTACGCGTCGGCAGCCGCCAGCAACCGCGCAGGCGGCGCCAAGGCGGCGGCGGCCGAGCCCCGGTGGTACCCGGAGCCGTCGAGACGCTCGTGGTGGAACGTGGCGATCGACGCCAGCTTGGCCAGGAAGGGAGAACGAGCGAAGACCCGCTCGGATTGGTACGCGTGCAGTCGCACCCGTTCCCAGTCGTCAGGCGTCAGTGGGCCCGGCTTCTGCCAGATGCGGACCGGCACCGCGACGCGCCCGATGTCGTGAATGAGAGCCGCTCGCCGGATGGATACGACGTCGGACGAGTCGAGCCGGCACCTCTGGGCGGCCGTGGCCGCCAGCCGGGCCACGCCCGCGGAATGGCCGACGAGATATCGGGAGGTGAGGTCGGCGAAGCTGCTCATCGCTTCCAGTGCGACATCGATCGTCTCGCTCTCCAAGCTGAGGCGGTGAGCCGGCTCTTCGGCGAGCACCGGATCCCATGTCGACTCATCGGCATCGAGCGCAAGGATGTCGGAGCCGTGCTCAGCGAGACACCTGGCGATTGCAGGATCGAAAGCGCCCCCCGCACGGTCGCGGATCACCCCCATTGCGTGCTCGTCGCCGCCCACCATGCGCTGGAAGGCAGCATCACGAGCGACGTGAAGGATCCGCACTGCCAGGGGGACGTCCTCGCCCTTCACCCCGTTTGGTTGTCCCTTGCCGTCCCAACGCTCCGCAAAATAGGCGAACAGGGGATTGATGGAGGCGGGCAGGCCGAGGCGTTCGGTCAGCATCTGGGCCACTTGGCAGAAGGCGGCTACCTGGTGCTTGAACGCTCTGGCCGCCTTCGGAAGGCCACCGGCGAGGCGGACTGCCCGCGTTGGCATCGGGTCACTGGGCGGCGCGATGGCGCGCATGATCCCCGTCATCATCTCCGGGCGCGATCCGAATCTCACCGGAGCGCCGTATGTCGTCAGGGCGTAATCACCGCCGAAGATCTCGGCCTCCGCCTCGGCGCCGGCGGTACAGCCGACGTAGAACAACAGACAGGCGTAGTACGTGTGGGAGGCGGTCTCATCGTCGACATCCAGAAGGTCGGCGAGCCGCATGGCGAACAGGGTGCTGTGCAGGCCGTGCTCCAAAGGAACACCGATCGCGAGGTCCGTGGCGAGCGAGAGCGCCGCGATCACCTCCGCCGTACGCACCCGATCGACCCCGTCCGGGGCGCCGGCTAGCACAACGTGACAGTACGGCACCCGGCCCAGCGAATGCTCACGGGGCAGTGGCCTCTAGGCGGTAGAACGCAGTCCCGTGGTAGGCAGTCGCGATGGGCACGGACCGGTCGATCGGGAAGGTCGTCCATGGGGCGCTCGCCTACGACATCCAGGCCTGGGTGCTCACGCTCGGGAATGAGCGACGGTTCCGCGAGCGCCTGGTGCGATTAGCACGCCTCGCTGCGGGCGAGTCAGTGCTTGACGTCGGCTGTGGAACCGGAGCCCTCACCATCGCCGCCCACGGGCAGGTGGGCTCGGCCGGGGAGGTGTGCGGCGTCGATCCTTCGCCGGAGATGGTTGCCCGTGCCCGCCGCAAAGCGGCCAAGGCCGGCGTCGACGTGCGCTTCGAGGTGGCCGCGGCCCAGGCCCTGCCCTTTCCGGACGCCCGATTCGACGTCGTTCTCAGTTGTCTGGTGCTCCACCACGTCAGCGAAGGTGGCCGCCCGCAGGCCATCGGGGAGATCCGCCGGGTACTCAGGCCCGGAGGCAGGTTCCTCGCCATCGACTTCGGCGGCGGCGGGAAGAGGACGCGGCACGGCATGCTTCACCGACTACACCGCATGCTCCACCGGCTGCCGGGCCACAACGACTTCGACTTGGACGAGCTGACTCCGGCGCTCGAATCGGAAGCGCTTGACGCTGTCGAGCGAGGGCCCGTTGATTCCTCCGGCGTGCTGGGGCACTCGAACCTCCGATTTCTCCTGGCCCGGGCGCTTTCGCCGTAGGCGTCGCTGGGAGTCGCCGATCGGGGATCGCTGCTAGCGAAGGCGCGGCGGTCGTACCGGCTGCTCCTCCGTTTCGGGGTCGCCTTTTCCCTATCCTCGCCCGCTCGACCGACTACGGGGTTACCTGGACCAGGTCGACCATCAGCCATGCACCCGCCAACACCCTGCAGACGATGCCGACGGCCGCCATCGACCAGGACGGCAAGGTCGCGGGGCATCCTCAACAACAACGGCACCCCAGCCAACACGGCCGACGACTACTTCAACCTCGACGCCTACGCCACGGTCAGCCGCGACGGCGCCCTCACCTTCACCAACGACTTTCGGATCAACGACGCTCAGTACGACCCCAACCTGGGCGCTCCGTGCCGGTTCGGCTGCGGGGGCATGGGGGACCCTCCCCCCGCAACGCTCCGCATCGTGAGTACAACGGCATCGCCGCCGCCAACGGGAACGCCTACGCGGCGTGGACCGGCAACCAGGGCACGGGCCAGGCGATGTTCTTCGACGTGTTGAGCATCGAACGCCTATCCCGACCGGTTCGAGCCCAATGACTCGATCCAGCCGGGCGTGCCGACCGATCTGGGCCAGCACACGAGCTACAGCCAGCCCGAATTGACGATCCACACCGAGCTGGACGAGGACTTCTTCCGGGTCACCGCCCTGAACACCGGCAAGCTCCGGATCGAGCTCTCCCAGAACCCGCGCCTGGCCGACCTCGACGTGCAGGTGCGGGACAAGTTCGACCAGGCCGTCGGCACGTCCACCGCGGCCCTCGACTCCAACGGCACCGAGGCGGTCACCATCCCCGCCGTTGGAGGCGAGAACTACTTCGTGCGGGTATTCGCCCAGGCCGGGGAGTTCCCCGCCCCGGCCGTCTACGACCTCAACGTCGTCAGCACCGCCGCGCCGGTGCCTTTCAGCATCGCGCTGACGCCAGGGTCAGACACCGGCTGGTACTGCCAACGACAACGTGACCAACCTGACGACGCCAACGGTGGCGGTGCTGGTCGACCAGGTGCCGCTCTCGGGCCTGAACCTGTCGCCGACCCCGAACGCGACGATCACCGACGACGCCCCCGGCTACAAGGTCGGCGCATTCGTGAACGGGACGCTCGACGGCTTCGCCGCCGCCGGCCCCGGGCCGGGGACCTGCGTGTACACCCTGTCGGGCGCGCCCCCCGTGGCGGAGGGTCTCAACTCGATCACGGCTCGCGTCTTCATCGTCGATCCGTCCGACGACCCCACGGTGGGCGGAACGGCGCACGTCGTCGGCCAGGGCGGCCAGTCGGCCGCCTTGCTGATCTCCGTCGACACCGTTGCTCCCGCTCCGCCGTCGGCCCCCGACCTCCTGCCCACCAGCGACTCCGGCGCATCGAACACCGACAACATCACCAACGTGAACGCCCCCGCCTTCCAGGGGACGGGGGAGGCGAACACCCGGGTTCGGGTCCTCGCCAACGGCGTGGTCGTCGGCGAGGGCGTGGTCGGTTCCGACGCCACCGACGGCGTCACGGGGAACGGCCTCGGCGCTTGGGAGGTCACTGTCGAGCCCCTGGCCGACGGCACCTACACCATCACCGCCGTGGTCGAGGACCTCGCCGGCAACATCAGCGCCCCGTCGGCCGTAATGGCCGGTCGTCCGCTGGCGATCGACACCGGCAGCGGAGCGCCCCAGCGGCCCACCATGGACCTCCTTAGCGAGGACGACACCGGCCGGTCTGACCAGGACAACATCACAAACAAGACGACGCTGCGATTCCGAGTCTCGGCGGACATCGGGACGACGGTCGTCATCAAGGACGGCAACACCGTCATCGACACCTACGTGCAGGCCGCCGCGTTCGAGGAGCGGGCCTTGAACCTGGCGGAGGGCCCGCACCCGCTCAGCGCCGAGTCCACCGATGCCGCCGGGAACCGCAGCGGTCAATCCGAGGAGCTGTTGGTGGTGGTCGACACGACCAAGCCGGTCGCCCTGTCGGTGCCCGACCTGCTGGCGTCCCCCGGCTCCGGAGGCATCGACGACGACAACATCACCACGCACCAGCAGCCGCACTTCGCCGGCGCCGGCGAGCCGAATGCCCTCGTTCGCCTGTACGCCGGTCCCCAGGTCGGGAACTCGGTGCTCACTTCCTCGGGCGCCTACGAGGTGTCTTCTTCGACCCTCGCAGACGCCGTTTACCAGGTCACGGTCACGTTCGAAGACCTCGCCGGCAACGTCAGCCTGCCGTCGCCGGCCCTGAAGGTCACCGTCGCGCATGACTCGCTGACGTTGCCCGGCGCTACGGCTTCGAGCCCCGCGGCGGGCCCGTCACCGTGGACCTGGGGGCCGGCACGCTGGCCGGCTATCCCGGCATCGCCGGTCTGACCGGGAAGGTCGGAATCGTCGGCATCCCGCTGGTCGTCTTCGACGCTGCCGGTCAGAACCTCACGATCCTCGGATCGCCTGCTGGTGACGACTTGACGTACACGCCGGCCATGGCCAACGGCGGCGCCCTGACCAATAGGGGCCTGGCGCAAACCCTGCGGTTCTCGGGCGTCCCCAGCCTTCTTGTCGACCGGTTGGGTGGGGACGACGTCGTCGGGGTCGTCGGCACCGCCAATGCCGACTCCGTCGCTGCCGTCGTCGACACCACGACGACGGTCAGGGTCGGCACGACGCTGATGGTGCGGATGCCGATCCTCAACGTCGAGCGGCTCGCCATCACCACGGCGGCGGTCAGGACACCATCTCGATCGATGCGAAGGACACGGTCGACGCGTACCTGACGGTGGACGCCGGCGACCCCGCAACGGCGCCCAACAAGGTCGGCGACCTGCTCAAGATCAATGGCGCATCGCCGAAGGCGTTCATGCAGAACGCTCCCGGCGGCCCGACGCCGGGCTCGGGATCGGCAACCGTCTCGTACCCGAAGTCCACGCAGCATGTCACCCGTGTGGACTACAGCGCCGTGGAATCGGTGAAGCTGACTAAGTAGCGAATGACGGCCCGGGTCGCCCAGGTGGTGTGGCCCGGGCCGTCGTGGCCGACGCTGGACCGGACGCCGAGAGGCGGCCGAGACAGCGCCAATGAAACATCGCCTCACGGTGATGGTCCTCAGTAAGGACCGGCCGACCGTGTGAGCGTGGGGGCGCCGTGCGTACCGGCGCCCCCACCGGCCTCACTTCAGTCGTAGACGCCGTTACCGTTCACATCCAGAACGAGGTCCTCGCCGGGTGACCAGCTGCCATTGCCGTCCGCGTCGTGGAACTTCACGTCGGGAGGCGGGCACACCATGCCCGAGAACGATAATCCGACAGAGATGTCGCAGTCCACGGGTTCCTGGTCGCCGAGGTCGCCGTTGAGGTCGAGGACCTTGCAGTCTGCCCCGAGGTCATGGTCCCCATCACGGACGGCCGTCGAGCAGGCGCTCGGATCCTCGACGTGGAGGTCGTCGACTCCCTGGGTCCAAGCGCCGTTGCTGTCCTGATCGAACATGTCCAGCCCGGCGTCTACGCCGCCGTCGGGGAAGGCCGTCAGCGCGTCGCCGACCTGCACCTCGACGGCTCCGGGTACACCGTCGCCGGTGGTGGCGATGCCATCCGCGTCGATGATCTGGTCGACGACACAGGGTCCAAGGCTGTCGCCATGTGCCAAGTGCGCCGCGACCGCCGGCGCGCCGACGGACAGCACGGCTTCGTCCGGGGTTCCGGGCTTGTGACAGACGGTTACCTTCTCGGCGGGCGCAGCCGCTAACTGCGCTGCGCCGCCTATGAACGCAACTCCTGCTGCCAATACCAATAGGGGTGTCCTCAACGTTCGCATGCATCCTCCCTCGGATTCGCTTACCAGGACTGGGCAGCGCCCGCCGATCTCCAGGACGCTTGTGAGTCGCCAGCCACGTGGAAACGGGGACCACACGCGTGGCGAACAGCCAGTTGCCGTTCCGCCGACTCGCACCCAAGCTCCTGCCTAGCACTCGTGTGGATCACGGGCAAATCACTCGGTCCGACAGCCGTCCAGCAAGCCCGGACGGGGCCAGCTGTAGGTCGTGTACTCGATCTGGCTAGGCGAACAGCCCGCGGATGTCGTCGGCGGTGAGACCGGTCGCGAACAGGTCGCCGTCGTCCATCACGCCCTTGAACAGCACGGCCTTGCGGCGCGCCAGGGCGACGACCTTCTCCTCGATCGTGTCCCTGGCGATCATCCGGTACACCATCACCGGGCGCGTCTGGCCGATGCGGTGGGTGCGGTCGATGGCCTGGTTCTCGATAGC
>JBOGID010000229.1:0-2218 GCA_050742295.1 Acidimicrobiales bacterium
GCACATGACAACGACCGGCCGTCCTCGAACCGATGAGTGATCACCGCCTGCCACGGGTCGTAGGCGAGCGTCAAGTCGGCGTCCGGCAGGAACTGGTGACGTGGCGTGTCCAGCAGGACCTGTTCGACCTCGCTGAGCTGCGCGTACCCCGCCTTGCGGATCTTGGCGACCATCTCCATGCACAGCGACTCGGACGACAAGGTGGTGGTGTCGGTGTCCATCGATTCCTTTTCTTGTTCAACGATCATCTCGGCGGACTGCAGCCCGCGACAGTCAACGGCTGGAGGACGACGGCTTCAAGCGCCTTCAGGGTGTTGCGGTAAGGCGTCCATGAGGCGCCTCACGGCCTGACCTGCATGAACGCGCCCACCCTTCTCGATCGATTCCTCCTTTTGGGTTACCGCGGCGCGCTCGGCGTTCATGGCGGTCGTCGCGACGGCCGCCGACATGACGACACGAACCGGGCCGTTCTCCCCGGCGAACGTCAGGCAGCCGTGACCTCGGCATAGGCTGGGCCAGGTGATCGACCAGATGACCGTGGACGCAGCGGTCGCCGATGCTCGCCTTGCCGCGATGGAGTTCGACGACGCCCAGGCGTGGCTCCGCGCCCGTCCGACGCTGACGGAGCCGCTCGCGGCCGAGGTCTGGGTCACCGACCCGGCCTACAGTCACGTCCTGCTTGTGCAGCATCGCGTGCGTGGATGGGTACCGCCGGGGGGCACGGTCGAGCCGGGCGAGACGCCACGAGGCGCCGCGGCTCGTGAACTCATGGAGGAGGCCGGCGTCGTCGGTGATCTGATGCCGGTGCCGGCTGCGGTCGCCGTTCGTTCCTTCCGCGCCGACTGGGCCCCGACGTTGAGCCTGTCGTATGCCGCCGTCGTCGGCCGCGATGTGCCGCTCGGCGGGGAAAGCGGCCAGCCGTCGAAGTGGGTTGACCTGGACGACACGTGGGAGAGCGTGTTCCCCGACGACCGCGAGCGCATCCGCGCGTACGTGCACCGGCTTGCGGCAGGGCAGGTAGTCGGGGCGCACTGAGGCCCGTCGCCACGACACGGTCAGAGGACCTTCTCGATCAGGTTCAGGCTGTCGTTGGGCAACGTCACGAGTTCGAGATCATGAAGGAATCGGACCCAGACTGGCTCCAAGCCGGGATCCGCCGTGAACTGGTCCTCACTCAGCTGCCCTTCGGCGTAGCGCGAGGTGCGGAGTGCGTGCTGCTGGAGCTGATCCGGGGACAGCCATCGGGGGGAACGCACTTCCTGAGCGGAAGGTTGGATATGGCCGGACACCTCGGCTCGGTAGACGGACCAGTAGTGGCCGACGCGGTCGCTGGTGAGCCGACGGCATCGGTTGGGTCGCCACACGGTCGTCTCCAAGTGGAGAGAGGTGACGGTCAAGCCAACTTCCTCGGCGACCTCGTTGCGGGCGGCTTGTTCGGGTCCTCCGTGCTGGTCGACGTGGCCGGCGACTGGGGCGATCCCGGCCGGGGGCCTTACCCGTTCGAAGACCAGCAGGCCCGCCGGTGAGGAGATAAGTACCCCGACCGCAGCATGATCGCAGTATTTCGTCGTGCCGCTGCTGCCGGTCGGCGCCGCCGTGGTCAAGACTCCTCCCAGGGGCGCTGCGCGATCACCACGAGCCAGCTCGTCACGGTCGTCGCGTCGGGCGTGGTCAGCGAGTACGCCTTGTCCAGGATCTCCATCCGCTGGGCGTAGGTGAACTCGCCGTCGGGGCGGGCGAAGATCGGAATCGACAGCCATGCCTTCTTCTCGGCCATCGTGCTGTACTGGGCGACGACCTCGTTTTCGAGCATGGTCATGCCGGCCGCGGACAGATGCTCGGCAACCGCCTCCAGCGGAAGCTTCGGAGGCCCGTCAGTAGCCGATGGCGGGGTGTAATCGTAGTCGCGGGCCGCGACCTGGTTGATCAGGGAATTCAGTGATGGCCCGGTGCGCAGAGTGGATTCGTCAGGATGTCGAACTCCAGCGAACCCTCCACCGATATTGAACACGAACCGACCACCTGGTCGAAGAACCTTCTGGACCGCGGCGAAGACCGCGCTCACGTTGGTCTTCCAGATCGCGCTGTTGCACACCACAGCGTCGGCCGGCCCCCGGACATGGTCGGCCAGGTCTTCTGCCGAGGCCGTGACCCAGGTCAGGCGTGGGTCGGGCAGGATGCGGCGGCCGACGCGTTGCATGGCGGCGGCGTTGTCCAG
>JBOGID010000230.1:0-4539 GCA_050742295.1 Acidimicrobiales bacterium
AGCTCCGCTGGCGGGCCTACCCGCGCCCTTCTCCCTGCCGGCCACCGACTTCGGTCGTTCCGTCGTCAGGTCCCCACATGCTCACCGGGAATGACGCCCCCATCCTGATCGGGCCTGTCCGACAACAAACGGTCGTGACGGTCAAAGAAGGCGGTCACTGACCAGCAGTTCTACAACCCGAGCCCAGGTGGCTCGTCCTCCCGATCCTGCTTTGCAAGCAGGGGGTCGCCGGTTCGAGTCCGGTCGTCTCCACCGCGAAAGTCCTGGTCATAGGGCATCTGGCCTTCAAGTCGACTCAACATCCGTTGAAATCGAGTCCGCATTGAGTCCGCATCGACCTTCGGTGGGATTTCGGTGGGATTGTGCAACTGACGCGCTCGCTTACAAGCGGGTCTGGGTCTTCTGCCGAAGCCGTTCGTAGGGAGCCTGCCCTCCCAGGCCTCCATGAGGCAGACGCGTCGGCGGGCAGTGGTTAGAGCGCGCTATACGCCCAGCACGACTTCTGGTAGGCGGCTAGGTTCGGTCGGCCACGTGCAGTTGCTCGGGGGGTCGACGTGCGGACAGGGTGGATGCGGCTGATCGCCGTCGCGGCGTCAACTGCGCTCCTCGTCGGATGCTCGGCGGACACCAAGCCCACCAAGTCGGCCACGGGGCTGAGCGACTGCCAGGCGGCTCCGGCCACATGCAATTCCGGCGAGCGCAAAGTGGGCGGGACGATCACCTGGGTGGTCGAGCAAGCCTGGGGCAACCAGTGGAACACCATGCGTCCCGAGGGTGCGTCGTACTATCTCAACCAGGTGCTGGCCGGGACCACGCCCGTCACTGGCGACTTCCAGCCTTCAGGGCCGTGGGCGTGGAACCTCGACCTGTTCGCCACCGAACCCAAACTCGTCAAGCCCGACCCCCAGACGGTCGAGTTCATCCTGCGCCCCGAGGCGGTCTGGAGCGACGGTGTTCCGATCGACGCCGACGACTTCCGCTTCAACTGGTTCCACAACAGCGGCCGTCCGGACCAGTGCGAGGGGTGTGAGCCGGGCGACACCACCGGCTGGGAGGACGTCGCCTCGATCGAGACCACGGGCCGCACCGTCACGATCACCTTGAAGGCCGGCGTGCACGACCCCGAGTGGTTCGCCCGTTTCGGCCCCTCGTACTATCCGGCGCACATCGCGGCCAAGGCCGGCATCGAATGGCGAACGTCGAAGGGAATGGGCGCGGCGTCGGCCTACTTTCGCGACACTGTCCCGACCTGGTCCGGCGGCCCGTACCTGATCGACAGCGTCGTGAAGGACCAGCGCGTGATCCTGGTCCCCAACCCGCGTTGGTACGGCAAAGAGAAGCCGACGCTCACCAGGATCGTCAAGGAGGTGCTGACGAACCAGTCCGACTGGTCCGCGGCCCTGGCCAACGGCGAGCTCGACGGCGGCGCGCCGCTGTCCTACAACCCCGACGTCGCCCAGCGCCTGCGCTCGACCCCTGGCGTGGCCAGCGCCCTCGGCGCCGGCGGGACGAGGTTCGAGCACATGGACCTGAACCTGAAGAGCCCGGCCCTGGCCGATCCCGCGCTGCGCAAGGCGATCCTCACCGCGGTGGATGTGAAGGACGTGCGGGCCCGGCTGTTCGGCGACGTCATCCCCACCTTCCGGACGAACCCCCTCTTCCCCGCCCAGAGCCCCTTCCACAAGGACGTGCTCGCCGGCAGCGGGTACGGCACCGGCGACCTTGCTGCGGCCCGCAAGCTGTTGTCCGACGCGGGGTACACCGGGGCCGCGGCCGGGCAACGCCTGGCCAAAGGCGGGGTCACCGTCCCCGATCTGCGTTTCGCCTACCTTTCCGGGCACCCGACGCGCGGCCCGTTCGTCGAGGTGGCCCAGCAACGGCTGGGCGAGATCGGGATCACCGCCACGCCGGTGGCGGTGCCCGGCTCCGAGTACGCCACCACCCTGCGGGGCGGAGCGTTCGACCTCACGATCTTCACCACCGACAGCGGCGCGCTGTTCACCCAGGCCGCCTCCGGCTTCTACCGCACCGGGAGCCCGGTGAACTTCGCCCGCCTGTCGGACCCGGCGCTCGATCGGGCAGCCGACGCCGTCCTCACCGAGACCGACCTCGCGGCGGCGGCAACGCACGCCAACGAGGTCGCCACTCGGATCATCGCCAACGCGTCCATGCTCCCCCTCTGGGACAACCCGAGCTACGTGTTCGTCCGCGACACCTTCGTCAACGTCCGCGACAACCCGCTGAGCGCGGTCCGGGCCATGTACAACATCGGATCCTGGGGCGCGTCGGCCGGCCGGTGATCATCGACCGAACCTGCTGGAGCCGCGCTCTCAGTCCTGCGATCCGAAGACCACGAGCTCGATCGCGATCCCGTCCGGGTCCTTGACGTTCAGGTGGGCGCCATGGGGGCTCTCGACGATGCCGTCGTGGCCGACGCCGTGCTCGTCGAGGTGGGCAACCCACTTCTCGAGTTCGGCCCTGTTCTCGACGTGGACGCCCATGTGGTCCATCCCCACGCGGGCGAAGTGGAAGGCGTCGCCGTTCGGGGTCTCGGCGTGCTGGCGCAGGCCGACCATGAAGCTCTCGCCCATGCAGAGGATGAACGGTCCGTGCTCGTCCTCCGCAGCCATGGCGGTCTGGGCCGAAAAGACCCGGTTGTAAAAGTCGGCGCTGCGCTCGAGGTCGGTGACGGTGAGGGTCACGTGGCCGAATCCTTGGTGCTGTGGCATCTCTCTTCCTTTCAGGCGTCGTCGCGTGAAGCGAGCACGAAGTCGTAGGAGCAACGGGTCGTGGCATCGCCGCTGCGCACGAGCCCGACGATGAGGGAGTCCTTGACCGCGCCGACGACGTCGGAGTCGATGTAGGGGTCGCCCTCGAAGTAGATCTGGGTCGTCAGCGACCGGCAGGTGGGGTGGCTCAGCTTGACGTGGATGTGGCCGGGCCGGATCAGGTGCCGGCCGAGGCCCTCCAGGAGCTTGGCGGTGGCGCCGGTGTCGGGGATCCCGTAGGACGGGGGCACAATCGTCTCGAGCTCGAACCGCCCGAGGTCGTCGGTCATGAAGCGGCCCCGGAGGTTGCCCTCGGGACAGGTCGGGTGGAAGTTCGAGTACTCGCCGGCGGCGCTGGCCTGCCACACGTCGACCATGGCCCCGGCCAGGGGCGAGCCGTCGGTGGAGGAAACGGTGCCGGAGAACATGAGGCGTTCGCCCCCCTCGCCCTCACGCTGAGGCAGCACGTAGGGGCGCTCCAGCAGCTGGGCGTCGGGCACGTAGAAGGGGCCCTCGACGTTGCTCTCGGTCCCGCCCTGGCCGCCGAAGTTGACGTCGTCGACCGTCTGGGACAGGAAGACGTCCAGCATCAGGGGGATCTCATAGCCCTGGGCGCCGGCCTCGGTCAGCCAAACGGTGGCGGCCCGGTACTCGTCCCAGGTCACCTGGTGCTTCCGGATGATGTCGAGGAGGGACTGCAGGACGTCGGTGAAGATCACCTGCAGGCGGGCATTGGTGGTCGTCTCGGAATCGGTGACGGTCATTGACTTTCCTTTCGCGTGCGTTGAATGAGCCCACAGAATTCCTGCAACGCCGGACGGCGCGTGGTGGCGGACCGTGGTGGCGGCCCGCCCCCCTACGCCCCCAGGCGCAGGCTACTTGTTGACCGTGACGGTCGTCTTGCAGGTCGCGGTGTTGCCGGCGTTGTCGCGGCCCTGGTAGGTCAGGGTGTACACCCGGTCGGTGCCGTAGCGCTCCTGGCGCACCAGGCCGCCGGTGTCGGCCGTGCCCACCGTCCAGCCCTGGATGTCGCCGGCCACGTCGTCGCGGGCCAGGCCGCTGTCGGCCTGGCTGCTGGTCGCCGACACCAGCGTGAACCCGGCGGCACCCGACCCGCCGGTCTCGTCGGTGACGGTCACGGTGGTGTTGATCTGGATGAGCTTGTGGTTGTTGGACTTCAGCCCCGTCCCCTTCAAAATTGACGGAGTGGCCGAGCAGGTCACCGACGGCGCAGAGGTGTCGACCGGGACGGTGGCGACCGTGAAGGACCGGGACGCCGGCGTCTGGTCGGTGTTGCCGACGGCGTCGGTGGCCCGGACCTCGAAGGTGTGGAGACCGTCTCCCAGCGCCGCCGTGGTGAGCGGCGTCGTGCATGTCGTGAAGACCGCGTTGTCGACCCGGCACTCGAAGCTCGACCCAGTTTCACTGGAGGAGAACCCGAACGTCGGCGTGCTGACGTTGGTCGTCCCCGACGGTCCAGCGTCGATCGTGGTCTGCGGCGCCGTCGTGTCGACCGTGAACGACCGGGCCGCCGGCGTCTGGTCGGTGCTGCCCACCAGGTCGGTGGCCCGCACCTCGAAGGTGTAGGCGCCGTCGGTGAGAGTCGACGTGGTGAGCGGGGACGTGCACGGCGTGAAGGCCGCGCCGCCGAGGCGGCACTCGAAGGTCGACCCCGCCTCGTTCGAGGTGAACCCGAACGTCGGAGTGCTGTCGTTCGTCGTCCCGGACGGGCCGCTGTCCATCGACGTCTGTGGCGCCGTCGTGTCGACTG
>JBOGID010000231.1:0-11218 GCA_050742295.1 Acidimicrobiales bacterium
CTGCTGCGCCGGCCACCGTCGTCGCCGGCGGCGCCCCGCCCGCCTCCACCACCCGGTGGGGCTGGGTCGGCATCTCACCGGTGGCGAAGTCGATGCCGCACACCTCGCAGAAGGCGTCGTCGACACCGGCCGGGGCGGCGCAGTTCGGGCAGGGCGAGATGGAGCCCGACTCGGGGCCCAGCCCGGGCTCGGGCGGCTCGGCCGCCGTCAGCACCGGCGCGGCCGGCACCGACTCGATGGCCGCGCCGCACGTGTCGCAGTAGTCGCTGCTCTCGGATACGTGCCCCGCGGGACAGGTGACAGGCATGGGCGGCCTCCCGGCTCAGGTGCTCGCCGTGGGCGGCTTGGCCTCGACCCTCACCGTACGGGTCGAGCGGGTGTCCAAGGCCATCTCGTCGAGGGCCTCGACGTCCCGCTTGAGACGGACCGTCCCCGTGTCGGGGTCCTCGACGTCCACCACCTTCTGCAGCAGGCGCACCGTGTTCTCGTTCCCCGACTGGTGGGCAAGCTGCACGGCCCGTCCCAGCTTGACCGTGGCCGTGCCGTCGTCGCCCCGCTTGCGGGCGTCCAGGCCCTCCTGGATGGCGACGGCCAGCTCGGCCTGGCCCGTGTAGTGGGCGACCTGGGCGTTGATGCGGGTGGAGAGGGCCTCGTCGTCGGTCCAGATGGCCCTCACCAGGGCCTGGGACACGGGCGACCCGTCCACCACCAGGCTCACCCGGGCGGCCAGCTTCTCGTCCCCGACGGCGCCGGGCGTGATGTCGACGCACACGTGGTAGTCCCGGCTCTCGTCGCCCGCCCACGCGCCGGTGGCGAAGTCGTTGGTCAGGGGATTGACGGGCTCCCCCTTGGCGGTGAGGTCCTCGATGGCCGGGGCCACCTGGCGGACGAACCGCACCTTGGACCCCTGCGGTGTCCAGATCCGGAGGCGGACGTCGCCCACGGTCTTGCCAAGGGCCCGCTCCAGGAAGGCCCGGAAGTCGTCGTCCATCTCGTCGGGGTCGCTGATGATGTCCACCTCGCCCAGCAGGGTGGACGTGACCAGCCGCAGCTCGGCCACCTCCCAGTCCGACCCCACGCCCCGGGCGTCGCACTGGAACACGCCGGTGCACCGTTCGAGGACCCGGTCCAGGTCGCGGCGTTCCTCGCTCTCGTTGCGCCCGTCGGTGAGCAGGTAGGCGAGGCGGATGGCCTCGGGGTGCTCCTCGAACATCTTGCGGGCCAGGTCGAGCCACGTGGAGATGGCGGTGCCGCCCTCGGGCTGCAGCCGTTTCATCTTGGCCGCCGCCTCCGAACGGGTCCGCTCGTCGGCCCGGGCCAGCTCGGCCTCGCGGCCCGGGTAGGCGCACTCGGCCTGGTGGGACCCCGACACCACCGCGAACCACGTGCCGTCGGGCAGCTCCACGATGGCGGCCGCTGCCGCCTGGCGCGCCGCCCGGATCTTGGTCTGGGGGTTGCCCATCGAGCCGCTGGTGTCGACGATGAGCACGACCGCCTTGTCCACGGCCGAGCCTCGGGCCGCCTCGCCCTCGGCCGTGACGGTGACCACACCGTGCACCTCGCCGGTGCCGGCGGGCAGGTACTCGTTCTGGTAAGCGGTGGCAGAGAAGGTCATGGCGCCTCCGGGGCCCGGGGCAGAAGGGGCAAATCTACGACGACGGCGGTGATGTTGTCGGCGCCGCCCTGCCCGTTGGCGAACGTCACGAGGTGGCGCGCCAGCTCGAGGGGGGGCGGGGGGGCGGCCCGGATCACGTCGCTGAGCTGGTCGGGCTCGGCCGCGTAGTTCCAGACGCCGTCCGACACGAGCAGGGCCCGGCCCGGCCCCGGCGGCGGGAACTCGATGGCCACCGGCCGCCACGACGGGTCGGCGTCCTGTCCGAGCCAGCGGGTGATGGCGTGGGCCCGGTTGTCGGCGTACACCTCGGCGGCCGGCATCCCCAACGCGATCTGGTCCGTGGCCCACGAGTCGTCGACCGTCAGCTGCTGGACGGTTCCGTCGGGCTGGACCCAGTACCCCCGGCAGTCGCCGAACGCGCTCAGCCGGTAGGACGCGTCGGTGATGACTGCGGCCAGGTAGGTGCAGGCGGGCGGTCCGAGGTCGGGGTGGGGCTGGACCGCCACGGCCGCGACCGCAGCCCGGGCTGCGTCGAAGGCCCCGTCGAAGTCGGGCTTAGACGGGCCGCCCGCGGCCAGGACCGCCACCGCCGCATCGGCCGCCGCCTGGGAGGCGACCTCCGGCACCACCGTTGTGGAGACGCCGTCGCAGACCACGGCGACCACGAACCCGTCGCCGGCGGCCACTCCGTAGGAGTCCTCGTTCTTGGCGTGACGCAGTCCCTTGTCGGACACTGCCGCGAGGCCGGGACCTTCCCGTTCGGTGTGGTCCCGGGGATCGGGGCGCTTGGTGCCGCACATCCCGCAGAACCCGTCGAACCACTGCCCGGTGGCGCCGCAGGACTGGCACGCCACGCCCTCGCTGCCCGGATCGGGTGCGCCCATTCCGGCCGCCAGGGTCGGGGCCGGTTCGGCGACCGGCGTCGGTTTGTCGTCCCGCCCGGCGGCCGCGGCGGAGCGAGCCGTCGCTCGAGCCACGGCGGCCGCCGCTAGGCCCTTGGCCATCATGTTGGCGTCGGCCTCGCCGTCGCCGAGCGTCGCGACTGGCGCCACCGGAGGCGCAGCCGCCGGTGCGGCGTCGGTCAGGGAGTGGCCGCAGGCCTCGCAGAAGGCGTCCCCGGTGACGACCGCCTCGCCGCAGTTGGGGCAGGCCGCGGCCGCAACGTCGACGTCAGACAAGGGAGAAGGGGCGCACCTGGTTGGCGCGGTCGACCAGCCGGCGCCGTTCGTCGGGATCGGGTGTGAGCTGGGCCAGCCACCGGCACGCCCGTTCCAGGCCACGCCGCAGGCCCTCCTCCTCCAGCGAGTAACTGCGGACCTTGACCCCGGGGTTGGCCTTCACCGACCCGGACAGCACGCCCGCCAGCGCCGCCTCGAACAGCTCCACGTCGAGTGTCGCCGCCAGCCGCCGCTCGACCTCCAACTGCCCGAGCAGCTCCGACGACTCCACGTACCGCCCTCGGCCGAGCAGGGCCCGCACCGCCGCCACCTGGGCCTCGCCATGGGCCCGGTGGGTCTTGGGGATGCGGTTGTAGGCGGCCAGCGCACCGGGCACGTCGCCCTGGGCCAACCGGCAGCGGGCCAGTCCGGTCGCCGCCCCCACGTAGGCAGGGTCGACGGCCGACACGGCGGCGTACAGGTCGGCGGCGGCCGCCATGTCGCCCGCCCGCTCCGCGGTCATGGCCGCCGCCAGCTTGGGCGCCAGCTCGCCCGGCACCTCGGAGCGGCACCGGTCGAAGGCGGCGGCCGCGCCTGCCAGGTTGCCGGCGTCCAGTTCGGCCACGCCCCGGACCCACACCGCCCGCCATTCCCAGGGGTCGTCCGACTCGATGCTCGACAGCTCTTTGACGGCCGCCTCCCGCTGCCCGGCCTCGATCAGCGCCCTTGCCCGCCGCAGACGCAGCTCGACCGTCTCGGGCACCTGCTGGGCCGCCACCGCCTCCCGCAGCGAGCGCAGCGCCTCGGCGGGGTCGGCGGCCAGGTTGGTCAGGAGCCCGGCTGCGGGGTCCGACGGGTCGATGGTGAGGCTCGGCAGCTCGCCGTCGGCGGGCACACCCGCGAACACCGCGCTGGGCCCGGGCTGGGGCCGTCCCGTCGACCCCGCCACGACCTCCCGCAGCACGCCCAGCAGCTGGTCGCCCAGCTCGGCCATCGACTGGAACCGGTCGTCGGGATGGGTGGCGGTGGCCTTGAGCAGCAGCCGGTGGAACGACCCCCACCGGGCCAGCACCGGGTGGTCGGAGGGGTCGGGCAGGGAGGCCACGTAGGTCGACTGGTAGCCCTTGAAGTCGAGGGCCATGACCGCCAGGGTCCGACCGACGGTGTGCACGTCCGACGCGATGGAGGGCCCCATCTCGGCGATCTCTGGGGCCTGGAAGCCGACGGTGCCGTAGATGTCGCCGTGGGGGTCGTCCAGCCGGCGGACGCCACCCACGTCGATGAGCTTCACCGAGTCCCCGACCTGGATCATGTTGTCGGGCTTGAAGTCGTTGTAGACGAGGCCCCGGCCGTGCAGGTAGGACAGCGCGGGCAGGATGGCGAGCACGTAGGCAATTGCCTGGTCGAGGGGCAATGGGTCGACCTCGCCACCGTTGGCCTCCCGGCGCCGCTTGAGGATCTGCTTCAGCGACGGCCCGCCCACGTACTCCATGACGATGTAGCCGGCGCCCTTGTGGGACACGAAGTTGTAGATCTCGACGATGGTGGGGTGTTGGATCTCGGCCAGGAACGCCCGCTCGGCCACCGCCACGGCCATGGCCGCCTCGTCCCCCGAGTCGAGCAGGCCCTTCAGGACCGACCACCGGTCGTTCACGGCCTTGTCCTGCACCAGGTAGATCCAGCCCAGGCCGCCGTGGGCCAGGGCGCCGACCACCTGGTACTGGCCCGCCACCAGATCGCCGGGCGCCAGCTTGGGCCGGAAGTCGTAGGGGTTGCGGCACTTCCCGCAGAACCCGCTGGCCCGGCCCGGCCGCCCGTCCTTGGAACGGCCGACGGGCGAGCCGCAGTTGGCGCAGAACCGCTTGTCCTCCGACACCTCCGGGGTCTTGAGGACGACCGAGGAGGGGTCGACGGCCGGCGCGGGCGGGACGTCCACGATCCCCGCCCCGATCCCCGACCGCCGGCTCGTGGCGCCCGACCGTGTGCTCGATGTGCGCCGGGACGCGGCACTGCGGGTCGACCCAAGCGCCCTGGACGCGCCTGGTGGTGCGGGGGCGGGGCCGGTGGCCGCCCGCGACCCCCTGGCCGCGGCCGGCGCCGGTTTCGACTGCGGCTTGGCCTGCGGCGGCACGAACTTGGTACCGCATGTGTCGCAGTACCCGTCGTCGAGAACCGAGCCCCCGCAGCCCGGCTCCGCGCACGGCTGTCTCATCGCACGCTCCCTGTTCGGTTGACGGCGGCAAGGTACTCCTGGACGCGGTCCTCGGCGGCATCGACGTCGCACGGCCCCACGTAGAGGGTGTCGCGTGCCAGGCCGTACAGGCGGGTGAGGGACGGCTCCTCGGCGTGCCCGCTGACGGCGGCCTTGGCCCGGTACGCCTCCAGCAGCCCGCGCAAGTCGTTCCGTCGCATGACTGGCGCCCGGTTGGCCGCCACCACCGCCTCCGCCTGCCGCTGCAGCCGGGAGGCCGCATCCTGCCACTGGCCCAGACCCGTCACGGCCGCCACCCACGACCCCGCGCCAGCCTGGGCCTCGACCCGGTCCAGCCACGGCCGGAGCGCCTGCCCACCCTCTTCGAGCACGCCGGCCGCGAGCGGCGCCGCCAGCCCGGCGGGGGCGGCGATGCGGGCCGCGGCCAGGGCGTGGGCGTCGTGCCCGTCCCGGATCAGCCGTTCGAGCTGGGCCAGCGTGGCGGCGGCCGCCCGCAGGTCGGCGGTGAGCGTGGAGCGCCGGGCCGCCAGGGCGTCGACCCGTTCGCGGGCCCGGGCCACAGCCCGCTCGGCCGGCTCCGGGTCCACGGTGAGCGGATCGACGGCGGCCAGGGCCGACAGCTCCTGCACCAGTCCCTGGGCCGCCTCGATCTCGGGCTCGTCCAGCCCCAGGTCGGAGGCCTGGGCGGCGGTGGTGCGCAGCGTGGCGGAGGCCGCGTCGAGCCTGGGCACGACCGCCCGCCACGCGGCGGCCAGCTTGTCGGCCGCAGCACGTGCATTCTTCAGGTCGGCTTCGAGGGCTTTCAGAAGGGCGCTGGCGCCCGTCTTGGAGCCGCCCGGGAGCACGAGTGCCTTCGGCCCGAGCAGCCGGTCGACCTCGGGCCGGTCCCCCGCGACCGAGGCCGTCTGCAGAGCTTCCACCGCCTCCTGGAGCACCGGGTAGCGCTCCCACAGCGACGCCGTCGTGGTCGCCGCCGCGTTCGCCACCGCCGCCGACTTCCCCCTCAGCCGGTCCGGTTCCTTGGCCAGCGCCAGCTCCGGCAGGGTGTCCAGCTGGTACAGCTTCTCGGCCAGCGCGGTGAGTCCGGCCGACAGGGCGGCGACGGACTGCGTCGGTTCCGACCGGGCCGGCGGCACAACCCTCATCGTACGATCCGCGCGATGTGGCGCCCGATCGACCCCCGCCTCGGAGGCTGGTGTCTAAGCCCTCCCAAGGCGGCGGCCGGCCCCTCCGGCAGGGCGGCCTGAACGGCCCGTACGCTCGGGCCCATGGGGAGGGGTCGGACAGGGGGCTTCCTCGCGATCACGCTGAGTGCGCTCTGGACCGTGGCGGGCGTGATCCTCACCGGAATCGGTGTGTTCGTCCTGGTTTGGGAGCGGGAGGAGTCGGCGCTGGCCCTCGAGGACTGGGTCGAGGTCGTCGGGGGAGGGTTCGCCATCGTCGGCGCCATGGTGCTGGCCGCTGCTTTGTCCGGTCTGTAGCTGGGCGTCAAGCTGTTCGGGGGCCAGCCGCGACCGGGCCTCACGACGGCCCTCTTCGGGCTGTTCGCCGCGGTTTCGGCCTTGTTCCTCGCGGCGGCCATCGCCGACGAGTCGGGCGCCGACCCCGGCGGGATCGCCCTGTTCGGGGCCAACACCGCCGTCTGCGCCTTCGGCGTGCTCGCCGCCCTCGCCGCCCGGAGGACCTGACCCGGCATGGCCACCGATCGGTTCGAACCTGGCCGAGCCCCCCGCTGAGCCGCGGGCACGGGACCTGTCGCTCCAGCACGGGGCCGGGTTCATCCTGTTCGAGGACGTGCGGGCCTACGCAGTCGAGCGCCTCGATCCCGCTCTCGACGACGAGGCGCGTGCCGCCGCCACGCGTGCCATCGACGACGCCGTCTACGGGTTGATGATGGTCATCGACGGCGTGACGGGAGGGCTCCGGGGCGGCGGCCGCGCCGTCGAGGTCGACTTCACCGTCGGCTGCGCGAAGGCGACGCCGTCACGTCCTCACTCGACCTCCGAGGGGGACGGGTTCTGCATGGGCTGAAGCCAAGGCCCTTCCAAGGCGACGAAGGCGACGAAGGCGGCCAAGGCGGCGGGTCACGACGCGGTCGGGCTCGCTCTCCTCCGGGCCAGGGGCCGGTTCGTCGGCGATCTCACGCACACTGGCGAGGTAGCAGTCGGCGAACCGGCGGGCGGCATCGGCGCTGAAGAGCCGGCGCGGATAGCGGAACGTCAGGTGCAGGCAGTCGCCCACCGTCACGGCCCCGATGGACAGGGCGAGGGGTGCACGCGCCGGGATCGAGAACCACAGTTCGACCGTCTCGCCGGCATCGGGGCCGAACGTGGGCGGTTCGTCGACCCGTCCCATCTGGGCCAGCATGGCCGTGTCCACGAGGCGGTTCCGGGTCAACGGTTGCAGCACGACCTGCGACTGCTTGGCCCACAGCTCGAGCAGGCCGGTCCGGTCGAGGGCGGCCACGAGGGCGACGCCGGTGCGCGATCGCTTGTTCCGGGTCGTCTGGAACGTCACGGCCTTGAGCGCCGCGGGCGGTCCCGACCGGTGCCGCCTGCTCGTCGTCACGCGCGCCGTCACCGAGAAGTTGCCGATCGCCTCCTCGCGCCACCCAACCGGGCGCAGGTTGACGGGCGCCAGCGCGCCGATCTGGCGGCCGGGCGACCCGTGCTCGAGGTTCCACTGCCCGATGGCGAGGTGGAGCGCGGCCATCAGCGTGTTCCTACTCGTGCCGGCCCGCTCGACGTTGATCAACCGGGCCGTGTCGTCGGCCGCCAGCCTGACGAGGTGGAAGCCGTAGCCCTCGTCCTCCGCCGGTCCGTCCGGGACCAACCTAGCCGGGCGCGCCATCTGGTTGCGCACCCGCTCGACCGCCTTCTGGTACCAGCCCATCGCCCACGAGACGGGAGCCGACGCCGGCCGGACCGGTAGCTCGCGGGTGGCCAGGAAGTCGAGGGGCGGGACGGGCGCCGTCCCGTCGGCGTAGGCGCGGGCCAGGCAGTCCAGCACCCGTAATGCGGCAAAGCCATCCGCCGCCGCGTGGTTGAGGTTGAGCATGAGGAGGTCCCCGTCCCGATGATGAGCGAGACAGGCGCGCACCGGCGGCCACCGGTGCGGCCACACAACGGCGGTGTGGAGGCGGTGTCGGGCCTCGTCCAACCCGTCGTCGTCCGGGCCCGTCACGACCTCCAGCAGATCGTCCGGCAGGGCATGGCTCCCGAGGACAACCTGCAGCGCGCCGCGCACCCGATCGTCATCCAAGGACCCGGCCACCCGTGCCTCCAGCTGCACGCTCCACGCCGACGCCCGGGGGTCGAGCAGGTCGTCCTCGTTGGGCTCGCTCTCGGACTGGTCCTCGAGCCATTCGCAGTCCAGCTGGCACCGGTGATCGCCCTGGCGGCCGCGCAGCAACCGGCCGAGATCGTGCGACATGCCTTTGACGTTGTGCGCCACCATCCGGCGGACGGAGTAGCCGCGGGGCCAGTCGTCGTGGCTCCCGACCGGCGACACGTGGTCGACGTGAGCCGTGAGCCGGTTGCCGTACACTGAGAGGTGGAGGCTGTCGGTGGGCTGGTTCTCACGGACCGACACACCGCCGGCGTGGTAGATCCGGCCCAGCCCCCGATCGCGATGGAACTGTCCCTCCGACTCCAGCCGGAGGAGCAGCCTGGCCAGGTCGGTCAGCGACCCGTCGGTAAACGACGACGCCCCGTCCTCCATCTGGGCCTGGACGGTCGACCGCTCCTCGCCGGTCTGGGCGTAGACGCGAAAGAGCCGCCGGGACCCGGCGGCTCTGAGCTCGGAGCGGTTAGATCGGGCGGACGTTCTGCGCCTCCTCGCCCTTGCGCCCGGGCGCAACATCGAACTCGACGCGCTGGCCCTCATCGAGGGAGCGGTAACCGCCGCCTTGGATGTTGGAGTAGTGAACGAAGAGGTCGTCCCCCTGCTCCCGCGAGATGAAGCCGAAGCCCTTCTCGGCGTTGAAGAATTTGACCGTACCAGTTGCCACAGAATCTCTTTTCGTTTGCATGCCCCTCACTTGAGGAGCGACGGCCAGCGTAGACCGCTTTGCTTCCCTTGGCGCGACGGGCGCCGTGAAGGCGGTCTGACGGGCTCGGGCGCCCCGTCCGAAGAGAGCGCCTGCTGGTAGGCTGGGCCTCGCCGCCGCTTGGTGGAGACGCTTCGTCTCGTAGGAAGATCCGGTTCATTTCGGATCCGATCGGACGAGCCTGACGCCTCTTCTGAGTCCGTACTGAGGAGCGTCACATGCCGCAGGTCCCCGCCGTCGCGCCCCCGCCTTCGGACCCTACAGTCTCGGTCGACCCCGTCCTGGCCGACCGTACGTGCGGCCGCTGCCGCGGCACGTTCGCCGGCGATCGGGAGGGGAACCCCAGCCAACCGGCCGATTGGTGGCTCTGCCCCAACTGCCAGCGCGTGCTGCTGCCGAACCGTGCCGCCAGGATCGAAGCCGCGGCCGTCGATCTCGGCTGACGGCGTGGAGTTCATTCGTTGGCCATCAGGTCGCGGCCCCACCGCCATGCAGCGGTCGCTCCGGCGGCGGCGACGGGCACTGGTGGTCCTGATCGCTGCCGCGTTCCTCACGTTCGCAGCCGCCCTCGTCGCCTCACGACCTGCGATGTGGGGCATCCAGATTCTCGCCGATGTCTTTCTGTTCGGTTATCTGGGCCTGCTCGTCCATCTCCGCAACGTCTCGGCCGGGGTCGAGATGAGCAACCGAACGCTCGGCCGTTGACGGCCGGGGAGGCTGTGATCAGGGGATTTGGCACCCCTTCGGGGCCAGGCTCGGCTATCGTGGTGCGAACCCGATCCACGCTGGGTCGCAGAGGTCGAGTGCAAGGCGCAAATCGCCGGTTTCCGCTTTTCGAAGCGTGTGGCCACCGCATTGACGGCCATCGCCGCATCGAAAGGAACCGAATGCCAGCCTCCTCCCGCGCCGGGGGTCCGTCCCGCCCCGCCGAGCGCCGTCGTCCCCGGGTCCTCGAGACCACTGTCCTCAAGACCGTGCCCCCGGCCGATGGGCGCCGCCTCCCCGGCATCGCTGCGGCGGCGCCCGTGCCTTTGCCGCTGCCGGCCACCTTCGGCGAACTGGGTGTCCCGTCGCCCCTCGTGGTCGCGCTGGCGGCCGCCGGGTGCCACGTACCGCTGCCCATTCAGGCCGCGACCATCCCGACGGCCCTCGGCGGCCGTGACGTCCTGGGCCGCGGCCGCACGGGCAGTGGCAAGACGGTCGCCTTCGCCGTGCCCACGGTTATGGCGG
The DNA here is from genome assembly GCA_050742295.1 of Acidimicrobiales bacterium. Lineage (GTDB taxonomy): Bacteria > Actinomycetota > Acidimicrobiia > Acidimicrobiales > AC-14 > JAHFUQ01. Next base: position 10,263 of record JBOGID010000231.1, read on the forward strand.
TCGCCTCCTCGGGCCAAGCCCGGCGACCGGGCGCGCCCCGGGCCCTCGTCCTCGTGCCGACACGGGAACTTGCCAGTCAGGTGGCCGCAACGATCACGCCCCTCGCCCGGGCCATGCGGCTGCGCGTCGCCACCGTGTTCGGCGGGGTCGGCCAGGGCCCGCAGGTCGCAGCCCTGCGCCAAGGCGTCGACGTGCTCGTCGCCACCCCGGGACGGCTCGAGGACCTGATCGCCCAGCGGAAATGCAGCCTGGCCGCCATCGAGGTGACGGTGCTCGACGAGGCCGACCACCTCGCCGATCTCGGCTTCCTGCCCGCGGTCCGGCGGCTGCTCGCCCAGACGCCGGCTCGCACCCAGCGCCTCCTGTTCTCGGCCACCCTCGACAACGCCGTCGACGCCCTGGTGGCGCGCTACCTCACCGACCCCGTCGTGCATTCGGTGGACGCTGCCGCGTCCACTCCCCCCGAGCTCGAGCACTACTCGTTCTCGGTCGCTCCCCGCGACAAGGCCGCCGTCGTCCGGGAACTGGCGTCGGGGCGGGAACGCAGCCTGCTGTTCACCCGCACCAAGCACGCCGCCCGCAAGCTGGCGGACGATCTCAGCCGCCAGGGCATCCCCGCCGTCGACCTCCACGGCAACCTGTCCCAGTCCCGACGGGAACGGAACCTGGCCGCCTTTGTGGCCGGGTCGGCCCGCGTGCTGGTCGCCACCGACATCGCGGCGCGGGGCATCCACGTCGACGACATCAGCCTCGTGGTCCACGTCGACCCGCCGACCGAGTACAAGGCCTACCTGCACCGCTCCGGCCGTACGGCCCGAGCCGGCGCCCGCGGCGCAGTTGTCACCGTGGTCCTGCCCGAGCAGGCGGGCGACGTGGCGTCGATGATCCGCCGGGCGGGCATCCGTCCCACGCCGGCCCGGATCACGCCGGGCGCGGCGGAGACGGTTGCCCTCACC
>JBOGID010000232.1:0-17034 GCA_050742295.1 Acidimicrobiales bacterium
GACCCCGGTCGGCCATCTGCGGGTCTCGGGCCGGTGTGCTGAGAGATGCCACCACGATGGCCTGGTCGGGACCCAGCCGACCGATCAGTCGCTACCGCGCCAGCGCTCGACCCTACTCCACCATCACAAGGTGGAGTCGAGGAAGTGGCGGGGTCGCTACTACTTGCAGCGCTGGCCGTCGCCTCGGGCCATGAACTCGATCCGAGCCAAGGTCCGGGACGCGACCCAGCGCCGCTACGTGGGGCTGTCGATACAGGCGGTGGTGGAGCGGCTCAACCAGATCCTTCGGGGCTGGGCCGGCTATTTCCGCCACGGCAACTCGGGCGACAAGTTCCGGGTGGTCGACAGCTACGTCCACGAGCGGCTGGCCATCTTCGCCAGCAACAAGTACGGGTTGTCGGGCCGCAACTGGGGGAGCCGTTTCACCCCGGCCTGGTACCGACAGCTCGGCGTGTACCGGCTCGGGCCGTCGCTGCGCTTGGTGAATGTGCATGCCTGACGGTGAACGGTGTCGGGAAGCCGGGTGCGGGAGATCCGCACGCCCGGTTTGACAGGGGGCCGCTGGCGAAGCGGGACCGGGCCTGGCCGAGATGGGCGATGAAGCGAAAGCCCTGCGCCTGACGCCAGGAGACGGACGAACAGCCAGCGGCCTACCTCACACCCACACGCAGAAACCCTGCAACCTCGTTCCTACCGGGAGCCGGCATGGCAACCGTGAGCACGCTGGTCACGACCTTCCGCCTGCCCGCGAGACGGGCCAGAGCCTTGCATCAATTTTGGTAGGTCCATGACCAGCCATTTTGCGCTGACCTGCGGCGATGCTCCGCTGTGGCAGGAGGTCTGGATTCAGATCCTTGCGCAACGTTCCGGCGAATGAGGCAGCGAGCCAGCCGCATGAAGGGGTGGCCCGCTGCGCTCGCCCGGTGTCGCGTCCTCGGACAGTCATCGACGGACCGGGGCTCGTTCGGGCGCGCGCCGCGAGCGTGGACCCAGACCACTTCGCCTGTGTTGAGGCCACCGGGAGCGATACCCGGTAGCCGATCCCCAACGGGGACGGAGCCGCAGAGTCGGGTCAACGAACGGGCGCGGCGTGGGTGACGGGGTGGCAGCGCAGGCGTACGCTGATCTCATGGCATTCGCCACACCCTTGGGTTACACGGTCGACGACTTGGACTGGCTTCGGGCTGAGATCGGCATTGCCCACCTTGAGCTAGACCCATGGGGGAGCCTCATTGTGTCGCCCGCTACCGCCGAGCACGAGCAGGCCCTGGCATTGCTTGTCGACCAGATCGTCACTCAATTGCAGCTCCCAGGCTGTGTCAGGGTAAACAGCCTGGCTTGGAAGATCCCCGGGGGAAGCGGCTACGTCAACGTCCCCGATCTGGCGGTGGTGAGTCCCGGGTGCGTTCGCGTCGGCGTCTCCCACCTCGACCCGCCGCCGCTCCTCGTGATCGAGGTCGCGTCCCCTTCAACCCGCGCCGTCGACCGCGGTCGCAAACTTGCGGATTACCGCTTGGGAGGCGCTTGCCTGTACCTCCTGATAGACCTGCCAGGGCTATCGACCGTCGCCGCCGTGACCTTCGAACTCCACGACTTCGTTGCGGACGCTGTCCGTACCGCCATGCACACCATTGAGCTGGTCGTGGATGAGCGGCCGCTTCGGTTGGATCTCAGCTCGGCCGGCGATGTCCGGCCTGCCTGACCCTCGGCGTACGCGCCTCAACACGGTCCGGGAAGGGATCGGCTTGCGGAACGGGCGATCGAGCGGCTGCCGCTTGGGCCCTGTGACAGTGACGCCGAGCTTCGCGTCGCGGTAGATCCCGGGTGGGCAGGGTCGGAACCCCTCGATGGCGTAGCCCTGAGGTCCACCCGCTGGCGACGGCGACGATACTGGCCGTGGGGGCCACGGGCGTCGTGCACGCGTCCAGCGCCGATTACATCGACGAAAGGGAAGGCTTTCGACGAGGCCCTGGTGGGACGTGGCCCGATGCGGCCGCCTCCGGCCAGTGAGATCGAGAGCGCCGGAAGCAGCGACCTCGAAGCGCCCGTCGACGGGCTCGACCTCGACCCGGATGCCTCTCCCTGGTCCACCCGTCGGTCGGCGATTTGGGCTCTTGCGCTCGCCTCCACCTCCTCGCCATAGCAGAGAGGAACCACATGGCGGGGACGCCCGCCGAGGCTAGGCTGCCAAGTGCTCGGCCGCATCCCGCTCCCGCTCGGATCCCCCTCTCGCGTATCGTCGGTCGGATCGTCCTCATCTGGGCCGAAGATCCTCAGGGAAATCGAGGGCCCCCGAGATTTCGCCGCTCGTACGCACGGCCGCGTCGGGCGGGCCGCGGTACGTCGAGCCCGTCGAGGGCGTCCTTGGCCTCGTCGGGCGTGGGAAAGACCTTCGTGATCCCGAGTCGCTCGGCCAGGGCGGCGATGTACTCGATGGGGCAGGGCTCGCGGCTGGCGAGGACGCCCTTGAGCGCCACCGGGGACAGCCCCAGCTCTCTAGAGCTTCTCTCGGATGCCGCCTGTCGACGTGCCCGTCACGAGGTCGAAGTGCTCGACGACAGGCCGTTCGAGATCCTCATCGAATGCGGCGAGCACAGCGGCTGAGGACAAGCCGCGTAGCCGCCGCCGTCGAGGGCCAAGATCTGGAACGGACGGCTGGGTGTCACTCTCGAGGCGCCTCGACTTGGCCGACGCCGTTGCCGCTGGGTTCATCCGGACTCCACTGACTGGGCTCATGACACTCCATTCAGTGGGTTCATCCGGGCTCCAATACTGATACTGGGTTCAACTTTCAAGACGACCCCAATCAAACACTACGAACAGCCGCTCGTCGTGCCGCAACTGGAGCAGACAAAGCAGGCGCCGGCCCGCTGCATGACCATGCCGCACTGGTAGCAGTACGGGGCGTCGGAGGCGGCGGGCTGGGGCGCGGCAGCCGCAGGCGCTGGCGTCGGTGCCGGCGGCACGGCGATGGCGGCGGGCCGGGCGGGGTCGGGCACCACGTCGGAGCCGGTCGAGGTGGGCGTGACCGACTCCTCGACGCCGGGCAGGGTCGGCTGCATCCGTTCGCCGATGGTGAGGATGCCCAGCTCAGCCCGTTCCTCGACGTCGAGGTACTCGACGGCCAGGCGGCGGAAGATGTAGTCCACCAACGAGCTGGCGAAGCGGATGTCGGGGTCGTCGGTCATGCCCGCCGGCTCGAACCGCATGTTGGTGTACATCTCGACGAACGCCTTCAGCGGCACGCCGTACTGCAGGCCGTGGCTGACCGAGATGGCGAAGGCGTCCATGATCCCGGCCAGGGTCGAGCCCTGCTTGGCCACCTTCAGGAAGATCTCGCCCGGCCTCCCGTCGGCGTACTGCCCGACGGTCACATAGCCGTGGCAGTCGGCCACCCGGAACGAGAAGGTCTTGGAGTTCCGCGTCCGCGGCAGCTTCTCCCGCACCGGCTCCCGGACGACGACGGTGGAAACCAGCTTCTCGGCCGGCGCCAACAGGGCGGCGGCCGCAGCCGGCTCCTTCTTCGTCGTCGACAGCGGCTGGGCCACCTTGCAGTTGTCCCGGTAGATGGCGACGGCCTTGAGCCCGAGCCTCCACGCATCGACGTGCAACTGCTCGATCTCCTCGACCGAGGTGTCCTCGGGCGTGTTGATGGTGTTGTGGTTGACGATCCCATTGCCCACGAATGCCTGGGTTGCCGGCACGGAGAGGTCGAAAACCTCACGCTCGCCGGCGTACCCGATCGAGCTGACCGGGCTGAAGTGCAGGCCGTCAGCGAGCACCATCTGGAGCCACGGGGGAAGCTTCACGCCGGGGACGGCCGCAACCCGCTCGACGCTGTCGCGGCTGGCGCTGATCGTCCGCAGGTCGCACAGGAAGGTGAACTCGGACCGCCGGCCGGCCGGGAGCAGGCGGTAGAGGTCGGCCGGCGCGATGCCCGGCACGACATCGGCCCCGTTGCGCCGGTCGTCGAGCGCGAGGTCGAGCAGCGCCTCGGCCCGCGCCGCCTTGTCACGTTCGAGGAACGGCACGAGCCGCACGAACGCCTGCGCCTGGCTGCCGGTGAGGTACACCTCGTCGTAGGTCTTGCCGTTGTCGCGGTTGCGCCTGGTGACGCGCCCGTGAACGAACCCGAGGTTGGTGAGGATCGCCTGCAGGTCGTCGAGGAGCAGGGGCGCGTCGAGGCAGATCCCCCACGTCGGCGCGGTCGCAACTGTCGTGCAGGCGTCGAGGGCGAGCCCCCGCAGGAAGGCGACGACCATCTCCCGAGGCGATCGCAGCACAGCGTCGGGGATCCGCTTGGACGAGGCCCGGCCGCCACAACCGAGGTGTTCGAGGAACTCGACAACCGTCTTGGACGACACCGCGACCGACGGGCAGCGGTCGGGCTGGGACACGACCCGGGCGGTCAGCCCGAACTGGTTCTGCCACGCCGACGCCACCCGTTCGAGGACCTCCGGGCACGCGTTGGTGATCGTGACCGTCCAGTTCGCACGGGTGGTGTGCCCTTCGGCCGCGTACGCCCCGAGCAACAGCGCCAGTTCCACGTTCATCTCGGCCGGAATGCGGGCCCGCTTCTGCGGCCCCGACGGTGGCGACGGGACGAAGTCATCGAACCGGGCCGGGAGCACCGACCACAGGTCGGCGCCGTACTGCACAGCAACGTGGTCGCCCCGCTCGATCTCGTCCAGCCGCCGCCACTCGACACCGGAGCGGCCGGCAACGAGCAGGCGGTGGTTGGGCGTGCCGACGACCCGATGGCCTGAACCGAGCACGGCCTGCCAGACCGGACGGACGCCGCCGTAATAGAAGGCCTGGGTCTTCTGGGCGCCGTTCAGTGAGGCAACCTCGACGACCTCGTCGCGGAACGTGTCGGCGGCCTCGCCGTCATGGAGGCTGCCGATCCGCATGAGCCCCTCGGCGCTCGTCACCAGCGTCTCGCCGGTGACGCACTTGCTGATCGCACCACTGATGAACGGCTGGGCCGCCCCCATCATCCGCACGTGGCCCGAGTAGTGGATGACGTTGTCGCCCATCGAGCAGGCGAACACCGGTAGGTGCTCGGCCGACAGGTGGGGGGCGCCGACGATCGACTTGTGCTCGTCGATGTAGGCGATGATCTCGACTACCTGGGTCTCGGTGTAACCCAGTCGCCGCAAGGCCCGGGGCACCGTCTGGTTGACGATCGACATCGTCCCGCCACCGACCAGCTTCTTGGTCTTGCACAGCCCGAGGTCGGGCTCGATGCCGGTCGTGTCACAGTCCATCATCAGGCCGATGGTGTTGTGGCTGACGAACCCGTTCGCCACGTAGGTCACGTTGTCGGGAACCGACAGGTCGTAGGTGAACTGTTCCCCGCCCAGCTCGGCCGACGTCACACGGTCGTAGAAGAAGCCCAGCAGGTGGCCCAGCTCGGCGTCGCCGGTGCGGTCGAACAGCTCGGTGGCGACGCGGCGAGTGACCGTCCCCCGACGCGACTGCACCAGCAGGACCCGCCGCAGGGCATCGTGGCCCGGCGCCAGACGGTCGATCAGGGCCGTGCTGAGCGGGATGTGGTCGTGGCGGACGGCAGGTCCGGTGTCGGCCGTGTTCACGCTGCCGTTCTTTCGGTCCCCGATGAACCCGATTTCGTGCAGCCACCGATCGGCATAGGTGGTGTTCACCAGCCGGAGGACGGTCAAGGGGTCAATGCCCGCCTCGGTGCGGGTGGCGGTGCGCAGCGTGGTCGGGAAGCCGAGGGCCAGCAGCACCGAGTGAACGTCGTGGGCAAGGTCAACCGCCGTCGTGGACCACGACGGCACGCCCGCCCACACCGCCCCGTCCGCCTCGAACAGGCCCCGGAGGAAGGAGCGGTAGACCTCGGGGTCGTTGGTGTGCAGGATCGCGTCAGGAAGGTGGGGCTCGCTGCCGGTGATCGAGAAGCCGCCGCCCGGCACCCGCTTGGCGAACCCACATACCTTCCACCACGCCGCGACGGCACGGCTGTTGAATGCGACCTCGGTCGAGCCCAGCCCCCGGCTCACCGATGCCGCGATGCCGAACGTCTCCTTGCCGAGCAGGCAGAGCCGTTCCACGACGTCGAAGTCGACCTCGTCGACCGAGAAGCGCAGGCCACCGTTGTGGAGGAGACCGTCGCCCATGAAGTAGCCGACGAGCTCGGCCAGGTCGATGGTCAGGTGAGACGGAGCCGACAGATGCTCGTCGCCGGTGCCGTCCGTCTCGATGGGCGCCAGGACGACGGGCTGGGGGCCGCCGACCATCTGGCCGAGGGCGAGGGGCACGAGGTTCCCGGGCCGGATATCGGCGAAGCGCCGCCACCCCCACTCGCCGGTGGCCCTGTGGACGACCTTGACCCGGTGGGTCGGCGTGCCCTGGATGCGGTAGCCGTGACCGGTGCCGACGGTGACGACCGGCTCGAGGCCGTTGACGTAGAAGTTGGTCGCCGTCCGAGGACCCTGGTCGGTGGCAACCTCGACATCCAGCTCCTGCCACTGTTCACCGTAGGGTTCGCCGAGCGACCGCAGCCGCACGAGGCCCCGATCGGTCGCGACGAGCGAGCCGCCGACCAGGCAACCCGTGGGCGCCAGCACCGTGGCCTGGGAGTTGCGCACGCCGAACCACTCGCACAGCTCGACGGCCGCCTCCCACGACTCCTGGGCGGCGGACAGCAGTTCCACGGGGACGAGGGACTCCTCGATCTCCATGGAGGCGTCCCGGTGCTGGGCCAGGACCCGGTTCATGGGCTCGGCGTTGTCGGTGTAGCCCGCGAAGGGGCCCATCCGCGACGCGATCCGGGCCGACGTGGCGTAGGCGTGGCCGGTCATGAGGGCGGTGATCGAGCCGGCCCACGCCCGTCCCTCGTCGGAGTCATAGGGCATGCCGAGGGCCATGAGCAGGGCACCGAGGTTGGCGTAGCCGAGGCCCAACTGACGGAACCGGCGCGAGTTCTCGGCGATCTTCTCCGTCGGGTAATCGGCGTTGCCCACGAGGATCTCCTGGGCCGTGAACACGACCTCCACCGCCTGCTTGAACCCCTCGACGTCGAACTGCCCGTCGGGTTCCAGGAACTTCAGCAAGTTCAGGCTGGCCAGGTTGCAGGCACTATTGTCAAGATGCATATACTCCGAGCAGTTACGAATAGCAAGTGCTTGGACGACGTAGGAGTGGTTCCGTGGCTCGCTCAGGTTGTAGGTGAGCTCGACCCCGTTCTCGATGCGCTCAACGAGACGAGCCCGGATGGGGACATCGCGGAGAGGCCGGCCTGCGAGCAGCGTCTCCAGCTTCGCCCCCTTGGCGGGGACGCTGAAACCGATCCGATCGGCGTATTCACGTATCGAGCTGTTCGCAATGCGGAGGGCGAACATCGGCTTGGAGACATAGGCACGAGTTCGCCCGCTCTTGTCGGTGTGGCTGAACTTCGCTCTCGGACCCTTTCGCGTCGCATAGATGCGGCTACTGATGCCGAACGTTGCCAGGAGCCGCTGAGTGCCCTGAAGAAGCAGGGGTGACGCGGAACCCAACCCCACGTAGCGATTCGTCGATCCGTCGTAGACACAGCCGTCAGCATCGAAGAGTCCTTGCAGGAAGGCGGCCACGGCCTCGGGCGGGGCCTGTTCGATTGACCAAGGAACACCCTTGTCGGGCGCCTTGCGGTGGCCGATGCCGAGCGCCTCCAGGAAGCGAGCGATGACCCGCCGGCTCTGGCGCAGTTGCACGGTGCCGTTCTGCTGGACCGACGGCTTGGGCGCCCGCCCCCCGTTCATATCGGCCAGGATGTCGAGGTGGCGGGGCAGGATGTGCTCCTGGCCGTCCCCGCCGCCGTAGACGGTCGTCACGACGTTGCCGGCGATGCAGCCGTCGCCGACGAGCCAGCCGAGGTAGTGGGCGAACTCGGGCGTCCACTTCTCGGGTAGCGCGAGCGACCGCGACCTGTCGCGCTTGACCGCGTAGTCGGCGGTGTCGACCGACACCGGGAGGCGCAGGTCGGCGTTGACGGCCGGCGCGGGCAGGTCCAGGACCTTGACCTCGTCGTCGGAGGTCAGGTCGGCGGCCGCGACCCAGCCCCGGTTCACCGTGAACAGGGCGTGGTTGGGGGTGCAGCGCAGCTCCATGCCAGTGTCGAAGCGGAGGCGGACGATCTCGTTCCAGCCCGTGATCATGAACGCCTCGGGGCGGGTGATCTCGAGCCGATCCGCAGGAGCGTCGGGGTTGGTGGCGTCGTGGGTGTAGACGCCGAACGCCTCGCCGGTGCGGGCCCGGTCGAACAGCTCGTCGAACCGGATGAGGCCCTTGTCGGTGTGAACCAGCTGGTCACCGGGGAAGCACGGGTTCGAGCCGTTGATGCGGCCCGTGTTCGAGGCGGTGTGCCAGCGGTTGATCGTGGTGTCGAACTGCATGCCGGGGTCGGCGCACTCCCACGCCGCCTCGGCGATCTGGCGGAACAGGTCACGGGCCCGCATCGACTTCACCGTGTCGCCGGTGGTGACGGCGCGGAGGGGCCAGTCACGGTCCTCGACGACAGCCCGCATGAAGTCGTCGGTGACCCGGACCGAATTATTGGCGTTCTGGTACTGGGTGGAGTGGCTGTCCTTGCCGTCGAGGTCCATGTCGAACCCGGCGTCGCGCAGCACGCGTGCCTTGCGCTCCTCGACCGCCTTGCACCAGATGAAGTCCTCGACGTCGGGATGGTCGGCGTTGAGGATCACCATTTTCGCGGCGCGACGGGTCTTGCCTCCGCTGTTATGTGTCCATAGGTTGTCCACAAGGTATTCGTGCGCTTCCTGCACCGTGAGGTCGAACGTCGGACCTTCGCCTGCGGGCTCCACCGTCGCCTTGACGTAGATCTCGTCCCCCGCCGCGAAGCGGGCAAACGGAGCGCCATGGAGCTGGTCGGGGAACCGCTCGAGCAGCGCTCTGGCACGGAGCAGGCTGAGGCGGCGGACGTTGGCGTACCGGCAATAAGGCGCAAGCGCCCTCGACAACTCGCCGGTGGCGACCTCCCACATCGAGCTGAACTCGCTGTCGACATGAGGCAGGTACCACTTCGTCTCGAACGGGCTGGCGTCCTTCCGTTCGACCGCCGCATCGAGAGCCTTCGACTTCCGCTCGGACACGAATCCGATGAGCTTCGCGAATCGGCGCACGCCCTCACCGCCGACGACCCTGACGGTGTGCATCGAACGGGTGCCGTACGCGGCCACGCGGTCGTCAATCCGCCCGATGACCGAGGGGATGCCGAGCGTGAGGAGCAGCCGGTGCACGTCGAGGGCCAGCCCGTGGCTCACCGTCGACAACGTCGGGTAGCCGTTACCGATGTGCCCGTCCGCCTCGAAGAGGCCGGACAGGAAGGCAGCCCGCACCGGCGCGGGCGACGACTGCACGAGAGCAGGAATGCGAACGTCGCCGGCTTTGCCCTTGCCGAGCCCGTTCAGCTTGAGGAAGCGAAGCAGTTGGGTCGAGCAGAACCGGGCCGAGAGCGACGCGTCGGCGCGGTCGGCATGGCGGTCGATGACGAGGTGAACTCGATCGCCGCAGTCCCCCTTGGTCAGCTCGGCAGAGCGGCCCGCGAGCTCTTCGTCCTTGTCCCCGATCTGGACGGCGACAAAGTTCGTGCCCGGACGCTCGGTGATCGAGCCGTCACCGAACACCCAGCCGAGCCACAGGGCGAACGGCTCGTCGAGCTGGCCGGGCAGGGAGTGGCGGGTCTCCCGCGTGGGCCTGGGCTCGGGCTGCACTAGGTGGCTGGTGTCAAAGCCCTCTTTCGGCGGCCGACCGCCCAGTTGGAGCTTCGGCTGTAACGCAAAAGGGCTGGTCAGGGGCAGGTCGACCGCCTCGGCGCGAAGCGCCGATCGCGAATAACACCAGCCATCTAGGGGCTGCACGGCGCCGGCGAACGGCGCCGACAAGTCGACGACGAGATAGTCGTCCGGGCGGAGTTGGCCTGCCTCTCGCCACCCTTCGCCATATTGGCCCCGCACCCAGAACCGGTGCTCGGGCGTGCACAAGATCTCGTCGCCCAGCTCGGTGCGGACCCGCACCAAGGGCCGCACCCCGTTGTCGTGGACGGCCTCCACCGGACGCTCACCGAGGCGGGTCGGCACCCGCCAGCCGGCCTGGACCTCCTTGATCGGGACAACGCCCTGGTCGGTGGGGATGAGCGTGTCGGCGTGAAGACACTTAATTGTTCCGGCCGAGGCGTCGGCGCCGCGCATGAAACTGACGGGGCCGGACGCCAGGCCACCGCCCTTGAGCGTCTCCTGCGACGAGCGGATGTTGGAGAGGTTGATGCCGGCGCCCGAGCCGCCCTTGAAGATCGTTCCCTCCTCGACGTACCAGTTGAGGATCGACTTCATGGTGTCGTCGACGGCGAGGATGAAGCAGTTGTGGACCCGGAGGTTGCCGCTCAGGTACTCGCCGCTCTCGGTCTGGATGTCGTAGACGGCCATCTCGCCAAGCACGTCGATGGACTCGACCTCGACAAGGCGCACCGGCTGGCCCGGCTCGCTCCCGGACCCGCCTCCCTTGGCCGCCGACTTGGCCAGCGCCGCCTCGAGGTCACGGCTGCGGTCGGGATCGATGAAGCCGATCTCGTCGGCGAACCGGTGGCCGTCGGTCGACACGGTCACGTTGAGGACCCAGAAGTTGTTGCCACCGGCCCGGCGCTCGGCGACCCGGCGCACCTTGGAGAAGACGTCGAACCGCAGGAGCAGTGACTGCACGCCCCGCACGACCTCCTCCGAGGCCATGGCCAGGCCGATCGCCGACCCCGTCTCGGACAGCCAGCCCTCGGCCTGGAACATGCTCCGGAGGTAGGCGGCGGCCACGGGCAGGGGCGCGGTGAACAGGCCGGCGGGGACCGATGCGGCGGCGCCCGTGCGGGCCAGGCCCCACTTCTGCACGAAGGCGGCCAGGCCCGTGCCCTCGAGGCGCAGGCGTACGCCGGGCACGCCCGGCTGCGGGCTCCGCCGGGACACAGCCCGCAGCTGCGGCAGGGCCGTGGCCAGGGACTGGCGCAGCCACTGCTCCTCGGCCTCCCCGGCGACGGTGACCTCGCCGCCGGCCACGCCCTTGCCCCGGACGTCGACCACGAACCCGCCGGCCTGGATCCAGCCTGCCACCGCGGCCTCGGCCACGCCCCCGCGGGTGATCTGGCCGTTGCCCCACGACTCGGTCTGGTGCCACTCCAGCTGGTCGCCCCGGGCCAGCGACCCAGCGGGCACGAACTCGCCGGCCTCCACTGCGTTCGGGCCACGCAGGCCGGTTCGCGCCCGCCACACCAGGTGGTCGGCGGTCACGTCGAGGACGTAGCCCGCCGACGTGCGCACCCGCAGCACGGTCTTGCGGCCGTTGGCCTTGACCGCCACCACGCTGGTGAGGCCGTGGGCGTCGCACACCTTGGTCCCGATGGCGTTCTCCTCGACCAGGGCGCCGATGGGCACCAGGCCCTCGGGAGTGCTCACCAGGGCGTGCCACGGCTGGCACGCCGACGCCTGCTGGGGCTCGCCGGCCACGCCGATGTTGAACCACACGGGCGAGTTGAACGCCGCCTTCTGGGTCACCACGAGGTGCTTCAACTCGGCCCGGAACGCCGCGGCCTCGTCGGCGTCGACGAAGTAGCCGTCCTTGCGGCCCCAGTTGGTGATGGTGTCGGCGACCCGGTCGATCACCTGGCGCAGCGACCGCTCCCGCTCGGGCGAGCCCAGCGCGCCCCGGAAGTACTTCTGAGCCACGATGTTGGTGGCGTTCTGCGACCACGACACCGGGAACTCGACGTCGCGCTGCTCGAAGGCGACCGTGCCGTCCCGGTAGTTGGTGATGCGGGCGTCACGGACCTCCCAGGCCACCTCGTCGTAGGCATCGGTGCCCTCCGCAGTGAAGTGGCGACGGAGTCCGATCCCTGCCCGTTCCGGGGCCATGGCCATGGCGGCGCCTCCTGAGGCTTTGCTGGTGGTTCGTCTCCGCTACCACAACGCGACCACAACACAACCACAACACAACCACAACACAACGCGACCACAAGATGTTGTGGTGGGAGCAGGAACGACCTACGAGATGAGCATACAATACAACAGCGTAATTCCATCCGTGTCAACGTTCGGACGGGTGCAACAACGCTGGTCAGAGCCCGTTCGCGAAGGTTTGCAGCGGGCGTCCGGAAATCGCCCGGAAACCGTAGGAACTGCGGCCTGGGGATCGCCAGGCCCGCAGCCTGGGGAAAGCCGGGGGCCGGGTTGGTGACGCGCCGCCGGGAGGAGTCGAGCGGGGGCTCTCGGTCAGTCCGGGCCGTCGGTCAGCAGGTCGGCTTCGCGCTGGAAGTCGCCGGCGCCCTCGAACCCCTTGTAGACGCTGGCGAACCGCAGGTAGGCGACTTCGTCGAGCTGGCGCAGGCGGGCCAGGACCTCCTGGCCGATGCGGGCCGTCGTCAGCTCGGCGCCCTCCAGCCGGAGGGACTCCTCGATGTCGGCGGCCACGGCGGTGAGCTGCTCGACGGTCACCGGCCGGTTCTTGACCGCCGCCACCATGCCGGCCAGCAGCTTGGCCCGGCTGAACGCCTCGCGGCCCCCCGACCGCTTGACGACGACGGTGGGCACCTCGACGATCCGCTCCGATGTTGTGAACCGGCGGCTGCACGCCAGGCACTCGCGCCGGCGCCGGATGGCGGCGCCGTCGTCGGCCGTCCGGGAATCGATGACCTTGTCGTCGAGGCTCGCGCACCACGGGCAGCGCACACCCCGACCGTACCCTCCCCCTCCGCCCTGTCATCGACAGGCGAAGGCCTTCGCAGTGAACGGGGGAGTCTGTGTCGCAGTCACTGGCGGCCTGCTGCGAGCCGCCGCGAGCGGTACCGTCTCCCGCGGGCCGTCAGCCCTGTGGCCACAGCTCTGGGAGGCGAACAGATGCCGAGCAGCTCACGATCGCGAAGTCAGGACAAGGCGGGCGGGCGTAGGACCGTAGTGAGGAGCGCCAGTCGCCCACGGCTGCCAGTCCCAGTCAGTCCCTTGCCGCACTTCACCAGCGGGCGAGAGTCGCGCCGGGATCGCTCACACCCTCTGATGCACTCCGCCTCCAGCGAGCGATCGGGAACCGGGCCGTGGGTGAATTCCTCATGGGGCCGGTCGTCCAACGGCAGCTATCCGATGACCTGCTCGAGGGCCTGAGCCGCCGGCGTGGGCAAGTCACGGGGCAGACGCCGGAGGAGGCAGCGGAGGAGCCCGGCACGCCCGGAGCGGAGCTCGACAGGCGGCACGGGGAACGGCTGCGCTCGCACCTCCTGCACGGACTCAGCAAGCAGCGGGGCCGCGCCACCGGGCAGACCGAACAGGACGCGTCGGAAGAGGTGGGCACGCCCGGGCAGATCCTCGATCGGGAGCAGGCCGACGACCCGCGCTACCAGGGCGCCATGTCCCGTATCCGCCAAGAGTCACTCGAAGTGGGCGCGCCGCCCACCCGCACCGAACAGCGCCGTCGCCAGGTGAAGAACCGCCGCGAGCGACAGTTGGGCGGCGCCGTCACGGCCAAGAAGAAGCAGTTCTTCGAAGACGAATTCCTCGGCTCGCAGGCCAAGGCCCGCGACGACGAGCTCGCGTGACCTTCCTGCTGTTCCTCGTGGGCGAAGGTCCTGAGTACCGGCCCTTCCCGGGTTAGCCGTCGCCCGCCGGTGCGCGACCGCCGCGAGCCGGCTGGCTAGGCAGGCAGCCGGAGGTGCTCGCCCACATGGAGTGTCGAGCCCCCGTGGGTGGCGACCAGGCGGTCGACGAGCGGGCGGGGATCGCCGCCGGGCTTGAGCCGCGCCGCGATCGACCAGAAGGTGTCTCCCGGCTGAACCACGTAGGTCACACCGGGTGTCAGGCGACCACCGGACGGATCGGGGCGCTCGGGGACGAGGAGAGGACCGCCCCCGAACACACCCAACGCGGCCCAGAGAACCAGCACGACCCCGACCACCAGGCCGGCAGCAACGGCCCGGCGGCGGCGATAGGTGCTGGCAGGGAGCCGCACGCGCGGACCTGCGAAGGCCCGCCCGACGGGAAGCGGCGCCGGAGCTGGCCGGGTGGCGCCCGGCCCCACCGCGACCACCGCGGCCGGCCTCGACGAAACGACGACCCTGCGGAGGTTGCCGCGGGCTGCCAAGCCCCACGGCTTACCAGCCACATCCTCGCTCGGACTCGCTACGGCAACCACGCAAGGCCTCCTTCGCCGAACGCCTGTTCGGGAGCAGTCAACCACGAACGCACGTTCGAGGTCAACCCCAATCTCGAACGGATGTTTGCCTCCACCGGCGTGACCTGGTACGGTTCCGAGATCGAACAGGCGTTCGACACACCCGTTCAACAAGAACAGCCTCCGTCGAGAGGAGTGGCCGGTGCCAGAGAGCAGCCTCACGCCCCGTCAGCGGGGGATCCTCGACTTCATCGACACGCAGATGAGGGACCGCGGCTACCCACCGTCGGTCCGCGAGATCGGCGAGGCGGTGGGCCTCACGTCCACGTCGACCGTCCACGCCCACCTCAACACCCTGCAGAAGCTGGGCTACCTGCGCCGTGACCCGACCAAGCCGCGCGCCATCGAGGTCCGCTACGACTCGTCCTCGGGCACGGTGGCCGAGCGGCGGCCGGCCCGCCACATCCCGCTGGTGGGCGACGTGGCCGCCGGCACCGACGTCCTGGCCCAGGAAAACATCGAGGAGCTGCTGCCCCTCCCGGCCGACTTCACCGGCGACGGCCAGCTGTTCATGGTCCGGGTCCGCGGGGAGTCGATGATCGAGGCCGGCATCCTCGACGGCGACTACGCCGTCGTCCGGGTCGACGAGAGCGAGCCCCGCAAGGGCGAGATCGTCGTGGCCGGCATTCCGGGCGAGGAGGCGACGGTGAAGACGTTCACGCGCAAGGGCGGCAAGGTCGTGCTCCTGCCCGCCAATGCCGCCTACGAGCCGATCGAGCTCGACCCCGGCGACGTGCAGGTCTTCGGCAAGGTCGTCACCATCCTTCGCCGTCTCTGAACCGCTGCCACCCCACGGTGCCGGCTGACGCGCCGACGCCGGCCAGCAGGGCGACGGCCACGACGATGAAGGCGGGGTTGCGGCCGCTGCCGTCGGCGTCGTACTCGATCAGCCGGCCGGCGGCCACCGGGCGGCCGTCGAGCTCGGGCACCGTCGTGTCGGTCGAACGCGACACCGCCACCGTGGTGGTCGTGGTCGCCGCCACCGAGGTCGACGTGGTCGTCCGCACCGGCGCGACCGTGACCGGTGGCGTCGTCGGCGCCGGTGGGGCGGCGGTGGCCGACCGGGTCACCGCCGCACCGAGGTCCAGCCGCCCGGCGCACCCGGCGCCGCAGCGCACCGACGCATTGGCCGTGCCGAGGATTCGCTGGACGGCGTTGAGCGGCGTCATGCCCTGGGCCAGCAGCAGCGCCAACGCCCCCGACACGTGCGGCGCCGCCATCGACGTCCCTGCCGCCCAGGCGTAGCCGTTGGGATAGGTCGAGAGCACGTCGGAGCCCGGCCCCGCGCCGCTGCCACCGGGCGCCACCACGCCCCACTTGGCGCTGCCGATGGGGCTGGAGTACGACGCCACTCCCCCGTTCTTGTCCGTCGCCCCCACCACGACGGCGTTGAGGCTCCCGTAGTTGGAACTGCCGAGGTCGAGCAGGCCGAGGTTCTCGTTCCCCGATGCAAGTACGGGGATCGCATTGTGCGACCAGGCGTACTCGATCCCCGGTCGCAGGGGCGTGCCCAGCAGCGAGACGAGCAGGAAGTTGGGATCGCCCAGGCTGAGGTTGACGACCCGGGCGCCCTGGTCGACCACCCAGCGGATGGCGTTGTTGATGTCCTCCACCGATGCCCGGCCCCGGTCGTCCACGGCCTTGGCGACCACCAGGCGGGCGTCGGGGGCCACGCCCGCCACCCCCCGGCCGTTCCCGGTGATGGCGGCGGCGACGCCGGCCACCACCGTCCCGTGGCCGTGGCCGTCGAACGCGCCCCCCTCCGAGCACGGGGCGCCGACGCAGTTGGCGGTGGCGTCGATCTTGCTTCGCAGATCGGGGTGGTCGGGCTGGACGCCGGTGTCCACGATCCCGATGGTCACGCCCGACCCGGTGGAACTGGCCCACGCCTCTTCGGCCCGGATCTGGGTCAGGTTCCACTGCACGTCGAAGTAGGTGTCGTTGCTGGCCGCCGCCGGCCCCGCCCCCACCGCCACGGCCACCACCACGACCGCCCCGAGAGCCACGACTGCCGCGCCGAAACGGCGTAGCGCGGCAGTCATGGTGAACATGGTGACCGATTCGGCACCGTTACGGGATTCGCCTTCCCGAGAGAGGCCGATCAGCCCCGTTCGAGCAGGTCTTTCAGTATGCCGAACACCGTGTCGAGGTGGTCCCGGGGCACGTTCTCGTCGGCGTGGTGAGCCAGGTTGGGGTCGCCCGGGCCGAAGTTGGTGGCCGGCACGCCCCGGGCGGCGAAGCGGGCGACATCGGTCCACCCCAGCTTGGCCTCGGCAGGGCGGCCCGTCGCCACCAGCAACCCGGTCAGCAGCGGGTGGCCGAGGGACGGCTGGGCCGCGGGTGCCGAGTCCACGACCTCGAACGCGTCCGCCGCCGCCAGCACCGACCGGACATGGCCGGCGGCCTCCTCCGGGCTGCGGTCCGGGGCGAACCGGTGGTTCACCGTCAGCACGGCCCGGTCGGGGACCACGTTGCCGGCCACTCCCCCGTCGACCCCCACCGCCTGCAGCCCCTCCCGGAACAAGCAGCCGTCGATCTCGACCTGACGGCCCTCGTAGGCGGACAGCGCGGCCAGGTCGGCGCCCATGGCGTGGATGGCGTTGCGTCCCAGCCAGGGCCGGGCCGAGTGGGCCCGCACGCCTGCGTAGGTCAGCCTGGCCCGCATGGTCCCCTGGCACCCGGCCTCGACCCGGGCCCCGGTGGGCTCGGCCAGGACGGCGGCGTCGGTGGCCAGCAACTCGGGCGCCTCCCGGAAAAGGCGCTCGACGCCGTTGTAGCGGGAGTCGATCTCCTCGCACTCGTAGAAGACGTAGG
>JBOGID010000233.1:0-4218 GCA_050742295.1 Acidimicrobiales bacterium
GCCCACACCGGTCGGCAACCGCACCGCGCCGCCGCCCGCGGCCGTGGCCCCGGAGGAGACGACGACCTGGTCGCCGGCCTTCAGTCCGCTCACGATCTCCACCGTGGTGTCGCCGCGCAGGCCCACGACCACGGGCACCGAAGTCTGGGCCGCGTCGGCCAGCACCCTCACGGTGGCGTTGGCCCCCGATCCCCGCACCGCGGCGGTCGGCACGTTGAGCGCCCCGTCCTTCGAGGCGACCAGGACGCTGACGGGGGCGGTCATCCCCGGCTTGACCCCCTCGACCACGTTGTCCAGGGTCACGCCGTAGGTGACGACGTTGCTCACCACCGTCGAGGTGGTGTCCACGGCCACCACCCGGGCCGACAGGCCCTGGTTGGGGTACAGCCAAGATAAGCCGGAAAGGTTCAGTAGACGTGGTGCTCGCACCGCACAACAGGCGGGGCGTACATCGACCCACCCAACCGTGCCGAGTGATCTGCCGGCGCCCGAGATCACACCTCTCCCTCCGCGGCCTCGCCCCGCGTAGGGGTAGGCAGGCGCCAAACTGTCGGCTCAGTAAGGAAATTCGAATCCGTTACCGAGAAGGAATAGCCATACGAACGCCAAGATGAAGGCGATCAGGACAACTAGCCCGACCACAACTACGATCTTTGCTACAAGCCTTGACTCGTTTGTGTCTCTCACTTCCTGACTCTCCAATTCATTAGGGCGTTGGCGGTTGGAGGTGTGCGGCAAGCCGAGTGGCCATGACCTCATTTCCGGTCAGGTTGGGGTGGAAGGACCTTGCATCGCCGACACCCTCGTACCCATGGAAGAAGGGAGACTGCGTGCATACCTCGTGGCCTCGGAAGGCATCCTCGATGCTGAGCACTTCGACGCCTGCATCCTGGCCTGCGCTCCGGATGGTGTCATTCAGCGCGGTCGTAACGGAGTTCACCCAAGTCCGCTCCTCCGGTGACATCCCGAGGTCGCCAATACACTCCAAGCCTGAGACTCTGTTCTCGTTGGTGAAGATCAGTGGGTACGTGAGGACTACGATCCTGGCAACGGGCGCAAGCTGCTTGAGACTCGAGTACGCGTCCTTCAAGGGGGTGTAGAGCGCTCGGGCGTCGTCCTCTTTCTGATCGTCGCGGCAGTCGAAGGGCGAAGCGATGCACTCCGTAAGTACAGACGAGAACCCGAGGTTGTTTCCACCGATCGTCAGGGTTACAAGGTCTGTGTTCGAAACCACGAATGGGTACTGGTCGGCGACCATCTCTTCGATGATCTTCCCACTGCAAGCAAAGTGCGCTAAGAGCGGCTCGGGCGATGCATGGGTCGTCGCATAGAGGGAGCCATACACTCGTTCCGAGCGACGACAGGGCTCCTGGTAGTAGGGAGGCACTCCGTCCCCCGCTGAGTACGAGTCACCGAGGGCGAAGTAGATCGGCTGGGGCGGCGGCGGCGGAACGGTTGTCGACGTCGTGGTTGTCGAAGTTGTGGTTGAGGTCGTCGTGGTTGGCGCCGGCGTCGTCGTCGTGGTGCTGGACGTCGTCGTGGTCGTAGGCGCCACCGTGGTGGAGGTCGTGGGGGCCACCGTTGTCGTGGTCGTCGACGAACTGGTCGTCGTGCTCGTACTCCCAACGGTGAAGGTGTTGGGCCCGATCTGCGCTCCCAGCTGTCGTGTGTCCCACGGGGCTGCCCACAGGTTGTAGGTGCCCGCCGCCAGGCTCGGGATGGCTAGGGTGGCCACGGAGCCCGAGGCCGTGAGGCCGCTCCAGTTCTCGACGATCTTGGTGCCACTGGTGGTGTAGAGCCAGAAGTACATGTAGCCCGAGAAGCCATAAGGCTCGGAGTAGCGGGCGCTGACGTGAGCCGGGGCCGCCCCGCTCGCCCCATTGGCGGGCGTGAGCTCGCTGGCCGATGGCGCCAGCGTGTCGATGAAGAACCACTGCGGCGAAGACCAGGCCGAGGAGTACTGGGCGCCGTCGTGGCCGATGACCATGACGTAGTACCAGTTGTCGGGCAGGGCGGGGACGTTGAGGGTGGCCCGGCACCCCGAGCACAGCGCCCCGCTCCACTGTGACCACACCAGCTGGTTCTGGTAGTTCCACACGCCGAAGGCGAGCTGGCCCGAGCCGCCGTCGGGATCGGCATAGATCGCCGACACCGAGGTGGTGGGCGTCCCCAGGATGGTGCCGTGGGCCGGCGTGATGCCGTAGGGGACGGCGGGGGGGCGGTTGGGCGGGGTGTACCAGACGTGCAGCGCCGGCGGGGCCCCGGCCTCGGTGGAGGCGTATTTCTTGTACATGTTGTTGTCCGACTCGTTCGTCGCCCGCAGCGACAGCGATCCTTGCTGTTCGCCCACGCTGGCCCAGTAGCCGGCCATGCCGGTGACGTCCCACTTGGCCGTGCGGGCACCGCAGGTCGTCCCCTCCCAGGTTCCGCCGACCCAGTTGGGGTCGACGGCGGCGCCAGGGAAGTCCCGCATGGTGCGGCCGTCCCAGCCCTGGGTGACCCGGTAGACGGGCTCGGGCCAGTAGCCGCAGTTCCAGGAGTGGCGCTCGGCGGCGTGCAGCTCGGCACGCTGGACGGAGGCACCGGCTAGGGCGCCGGTGTCGAAGTGCATGTAGGAGCGGCCGACGTGGCCGTTGGGCAAGCCGCCGTCGTAGGTGCCGACCTTGAGTTCGGCGTCCCACGAGTTGTCCCGGCTGAAGTTGCTCATCACGTAGGTGTCGTCGCCCCAGGCGGCGTTGTGGATCTCCGGATCCACGACCACTGGCCATCTGCGGGCGGGGTCGTCGAGCCAGGCCCGGTCGAGGCGGACCTCCAGGGCCGTGCTGTTGCCCCAGGGGATCAGGGCGTAGGTGACGCCCAGGGACAGGGGCGCCTCGCCCGAGCGGGGGTCGACGTTGGAGTCGGTCATGAACCCATGGGGGGTGCGGGCCCGCTCCACGCCTGATTCGTCCCGGTAGATCACGTCGCCGGTTTCGTTGATCGAGGCGGTGAGGCCCGTGAGCACCAGGGGGAACACGAAGCGGTCCGGCGCCGCCCTCGACGCCAGGATCAGCTCCTCCTTGAGGCCACTCGTCTGGGAGCTCAGGCGCACGTCGGTGTCCTTCCGCACCCTGGGGTACGTCACGCTCTTGGCGTCGGCCTTGGCGGTGACCTTGGCCGCACCGTCGAGGGAGAAGCCGACGGAGTGCTTGTCGTCGATGGCGAGGCGGGCCACGGCGGCGTCCGTCGAGGAGCTGGCCAGCGACAGGTCGAAGGCGTTGGCGGCGGCATGGCGGCGGCCGTCCTTGGCGGCCACCAGGGTCTCGTCGATGTCGGCCCACCGGCCCTGGGCGTCCTTGAAGTGCACGGGTCCGTCGTAGAGCTCCGTGCGTAGCTGGCCGGGCTGGTCGCCCGCGAAGGTCTTGGAGCTGGCGGTGCGGCGGTCGACGAGCTCCTCGCCGGGCTTGGCCTGCGCCAGAACCGGGGGCTGGCCGGCGACTGCCTCGTCGGGGGTCGGTACGTCGGACGACGGTGGCTCCTTGCCGGCGTTGGCGGCGGTGGCGTCGACGGACGGGAACGAGGCAGGGGAACTCGGCGGCGTCTGGGCCGAAGAGGGCCGGAGGCCCAATTCCAGTGATCCAGCGATGGTGGCCACCACCAGCACCATCATGACCCACGACCGCCTTGAATTGCGTGAGGGCCGATGCTGGCCGCCCACGCCGATGCCGCCGATCGTCTTCATGACCGTCCTCCCTCTGCGGGCAAACCCCGTAGCCGCCACAAGCCCCGGTCAACACCGAAGACGAGCAACCGCCGCTTTTCTTGGCTCAATACATCGGCGGCCCGGAAGGAGGACTTGAGAGGCTTCTGGGCGCGCCCCTTGGGACCGGGCCGACTCTCAGGGGATCGTCTCCCAGCGCGCTACGGCGACCTCGGCGACGGGCGCCAGCACGGCGGACGCATGAGCGCCCGGTCGCCGGGCTCGACGAGGCTATTCGACCCGGAAGCGCGTGTACGACGAGCCCGCCAGCAGCCGTGCGGCGCCGGACCGAACGCAGAGACCCTCTACCTACCTTGCCCCTGGTGACACCGACCCGAGCACCAGGCCTACACGACCCATCCGTCCCGGACGACCGTCCCGGCGTAGTCGGCGGCCACGAGGTTGGCCGCCGCGTCGAAGTCACGGTCGTGGGCCACGTCGTAGACGGTGGCGTCGTCGGTGGCCGCGACCCACAGCCA
>JBOGID010000234.1:0-8589 GCA_050742295.1 Acidimicrobiales bacterium
AGGCGACCGCCCGAGGGGTCGAGGTGACCACCGTGGTCGACCTCGTCCACGTGATCGAGTACCTGTGGGGCGCGGCATGGTGCTTCTTCCCCGAAGGCGACGCCGCCGCAGAGGACTGGGCCCGCGACCGCGGCCACGCTGTGCTCGAAGGAAACGCCCGCGAGGTCGCGGCCGGCATCCGCAGACGCGCGACAGCCCGCAGCCTGCCAAAGGCCACGCGCAAGAAAGCCGACGAGGCGGCCAGGTACCTCGTGAACAAGGCGCCCTACCTCGACTACCCGAGCGCCCTAGCCGCCGGGTGGCCGATCGCTACCGGGGTCATCGAAGGCGCCTGCCGCTACCTCGTGGCCGACCGCATGGACATCACCGGGGCACGCTGGAGCGCCGAAGGTGCAGAAGCAGTCCTAAAGCTACGAGCGGTCCGGGCGAACGACGACTTCGGCGACTACTGGCGCTTCCACCTCGACCACGAACGCCAACGAGTCCACCAATCGCGCTACGACCAAGGCGTCGTCCCGCTCGCCGCATAGCCGTCACTCCTGGAGCGCCGCACCCACCCGAAATGATGGGCGATGCCCGCACGCATGGCACCAAACATGGCAAGGCTCACATCAGCGGGCCGAGTCGATGGCACGGCCGCTCGCCTGCACCACCTCGGCGACGCTCTCGGGGTCGTGGCACATTGTCACGCACGGCCGCCGCAACGGACCGGACGTTGGCCCGATAGAGCGCGGCAAACGCGTCCATGTCGCCTTGGAGGACGGCCTCTACCAGCGCAGAGTCACTCACGTTCGAGAACACCCGACCTCCGTTCGCGACGTGACCCCCGCGCCTTGCCACCCAGCCCTCAAGTCCGTCGAGATCGGCGATCTGGTGGCGATCTACGGCATGCGGACCGGGGGAAGCCCGGCGTCCTTCGAGCAGGGCGATTTCACCGTGATATACGTCCGGGAGTTCGCGCGGCCGCGCGCGCGTTTAATGTTCCTGCGCGAACGACGACCTAGACATTACAACTGATCGAGGCCGCCGGCAATCGCATAGCACCCAGCAAGCACAGCAAGCGCTACAAAACAACCAACCACAACCAACCACAATCCGGTGCCGCGATTGCGCCAAGCGACAAATGGCCCAGCGGCGAGGGCCGTTACTGCCGCGCTCAAGAGAACCGCAGCCGCAACTCGAGTGTCAAAGTCGTCGGCACGAGTGCCGGCTAGAGGAGATGTGATCGCCGCAGCAAAGAAGAACAGGACCACCGCTCCGACTATCCCCAGGCACTCCCACGCAACGACCACAACTATGGATCGTCGATCCCAGGCGTCTGACGGGTTTGCAATATCGCCCGGAGTCATGCAGAGCAGCCGCCGCCAATGAGGGTCCGCATGTCACGCCACACACACGGACGAATCCCTGACCGAATGTCAATTGGCGGCGAAGAAGGCTTGGATGGCGTTCGGTATCGGCAACGGGAGATCGGAGGCGGTGCCCCAGAAGACTAGACTGTCGCAGGACTGAGCGCCGGAAAGTGCCAGCTCCCCGACGACAGTCGGAAGATCGCAACGTCTGCCCTCCCATCAGCGTCGTAGTCGCCAGCGACCGGAACGTCTCCTGATAAGCCGAAAAACTGGCTACCACCCAACTCGAAGTACCACCCACCTACAGAGGTTACCCCCGCGCCGCCTCGATGCCAGTCCTACCAAGGAGAAGCTGTGGAGCCAACGCGTTGGGTGATGCCGACGCGGAATCGGGTCATTTCTAGTCCCGCGACCCGACAAAGGAAGGGGCCTTGCGAAGTCCGGCGATATGGCCGCCTTCTTGGATAGGGCTGGCAGCGGACGCTCCGTCATGTAACCCTTGCATCGTTCAGGGCGACTGGAGGTGATCGGCCTGCGCCGGGATGAGGGAGAGGCGGCGGCCGTGAAGCTCCGACGGCACGCCGCCGCCGCTGGCCGTCGGGTCGCCAGACGACCCCTCGGCTTGGCCGCGGCCGGAGCGTTGTGGCTCGCCGTCATGGCGACACCAGTCGTGACGTTGGCCCAGGTGACCGGTCCGACGACGACCACGACGACCACGACGGCGCCCAGGACCACCACGACGGCGCCCACCACGACCACGACCGTCTTCGTTCCCATCCCGACCCGGCCGACCACGACCACGACCACGATGGGCCCGGGGCCAACGAGGACCTCGACCTCGTCGACGTCGACGTCGATCCCACGCCCGACGACGACCTCGTCGACCTCGTCGACGTCCACGACAATGCCCACGACGGGAACCACCTCGACGGGCGGGAACACCTCCACCCTGACGCTCGTCACGACGACGTCGAGCACCAGCACCACGTCCACCAGCACGTCGACCAGCACCACCAGCACGACGGTGCCCCCCACCACTACCACCTCGGTGCCGACCACGACGTCGGTGCCGCCGACGACCGTCCCCGACGAGCCTGAGGCGGTTGACGTCGTGACATCCGACCCCGTCGTTTTTGAGGTGCCGCCGCCCCCCCTCCAGACCCCGGCTCCCGACACACCACCGCCCGCCCCCGATGCACAGCCCGATGCCCAGCCCGACGACCAGCCGGCGCCGGCGCCCGACCTCGTCGCCGTCCCGCCTGCTCCACCCCCGCCGCCCGCCAGGCCGGTCCTCCCGCAGCGCATCGGCCTGAACCGGACGACGAGCCCGCCCGGCGGACCGGTCGAGGTGACCGTCAACGGCTGCGACCCCGGCGCGCCGGTCACCCTTGAGATCGGGGCCCAACCGATCCCCGCCGGGCTGGCCGACGCCAACGGCGCCGTCTCGGTCGGGGTGGACGTCCCGAGTTTGGCGGTCGGCCGCCATGACGTGACGGCGCGGTGCGGACCGGTCCTGACAACGTTCGTCGATGTGGTCCTCAGCACTCGGGTTGATCCGGGGACGACGACGCTGGCGGTGCTCGTGTTCTTCGTCTTGCTCTCGCTCGCCGTCATTCGCCGCCAACGAACCGGGCGAACATGACCTCATCCACACGGTTGCGGGCGGTCACAATGGCGACGCTGCTGGCTGCCGTGGTTCTGTTCGGATCCACGCCGGCCTCGGGCGCCGACGGCGTGACCGTGCAGGCAACGATCGACGGTCGCCCGGCACGCGACGCGTCGGAGCGGGACCCGATCAAGCTGCGACCGAAGGAGGTGGCATCGGTCGAGGTCGAGGTCACCAACGCCGGGAGCCAGGCGATCGACGTGCGCATGGTCCGCCTCGAAGGGGAAGTCCTCGCCCTCACGTTCTTCGCCTACGACACCAGCGTGTTCTTCTCGGTTGCGCCCGGCGAGACGACAAGCCGTAGCTTCAGCCTCGACCTCGTGGGCCTGGGCGGCCAGGCGACAGGGCTGATCAGAGGGTCGGTCTCGATCCTCGACGGCGAGCGGCGGGCGCTCGCATCCGACGGAGTGGTCATGGATGTGCGGGGGTCCTTGTGGTCGGTCTACGGCCTGTTCGGTCTGGCCATCGCGGTGCTCACGGCCGTGAGCCTGGCCGGGGCCCTGATCGCCCTCGCCCGTCACGACCTGCCTGCCAACCGGTGGCGGCGCGGCCTGCGCTTCCTCACGCCCGGCCTGGGGATCGGCCTGCTCGTCGTGTTCACGCTGTCGGCGCTGCGGGTGCTCCTGGTCAGGCCCGGGGTGTGGATCCCGATCCTGCTCGCCTGCGGCGGCGGGCTGTTCGTCGTCGGCTACCTCACGCCCGCACCAGACGACGACGAGGACGACGAGACTGGAGCCGAGTCCGGGGAGAACCTGGAAGCGGACACCCACAGATGAGCCTCGATCGTGACCTGGTCGCCGCGGCGCTGACGGCATACGACCTGGGTGGGGAGATCGGCCGCGGCGGGTGGGGCATCGTCATCGGGGGGCGCCACCGCCAGCTGGAGCGTGAGGTCGCCATCAAGCAGCTCCCTCGGGCGTTCGCGGCCGATCCGGCGGTGCGGGCGCGCTTCGTCGCCGAGGCGCGCCTGCTGGCGTCCCTTGACCACCCCCACATCGTGCCCGTGTACGACTTCGTGGAGCTCGACGGCGTGTGCCTGCTCGTCATGGAGAAGCTCACGGGCGGGACGGTCTGGAGCCGCTTCACGGGCGCCGGACTGTCGATGGACACGGCGTGCGCCGTCGTCCTCGCCACCTGCTCGGCCATGGAGTGCGCGCACCTTCGGGGGATCCTCCACCGGGACATCAAGCCGGAGAACCTCCTGTTCACCGACTCCGAGGTGCTCAAGGTCGCCGACTTCGGGATTGCCAAGGTCGTCGGTGGCGGCCAGACCCTGGCCACGCGGGCGGGGGAGGTGCTGGGCACGCCCGCCTACATGGCTCCCGAGCAGGCTCAGGCGAAGGAGCTGACCCCGTCGACCGATGTCTACGCGGCGGGCGTGATGCTGTACGAACTGCTGTCGGGTGTCCTTCCCTTCCCGGAGGACGCCGACGCGCTCACCACGCTGTACCGCCACGCCTTCGAACCGCCCGCGCCGATCCTCGACGTGGCGCCCCAGGTCCCGCCCGAGATCGCGGCCGTCGTCATGCGGGCCATCGCCACCGACGCCGCCGACCGTTTCCCGTCGGCGGAGGCGTTCGGCGTGGCGCTGGCGGAGGCGGCCACGGCGGCGTGGGGACCGGGCTGGCTCGGCCGGGGCGACACCCCGGTCATGGGCGCCGGCAAGATTGTCGCCGCGACCGAACGGGCGTCGGGCCCTGTCGGTGGCGCACCGCCGACCGAGGCGGCCGCGCCGGCTGTCCCCGCACCGCCGACCGAGGCCGCCGCCGCGAGCGGGCCGCGTGCCGTTCCCACTGAGAGGCCCCGGGGCCGCCCATCGGTGGCGGCGCGCCCACTGGCCGCGAGCCTCGACGAGATCGACGTCGCCGACCTGGTTCCGGTCAACGAGGTTCTCAAGCGCCCGCCGAGCCCCCTGCCGCTTGTCCTGTGTGCCCTCGCCCTTCTCCTGATCGCCTTCGGGCTGGGCACCGCCGGCCTCGGTACGCCGGAGCGCGAGGCCGGTTCCGGGTCGGCCCTGAGCGTCAACGGCGCCTCGGTCGGTGACACGTCGGTCGAGCTGGACCTGTCCGAGCCCCTCACCGTCACCGGCACCGCACCGGCAGGATCGACGCCGACGCCGGCGCCGACCGTCAGGGTCGAGTTCTCCGCCCACGGGATACCGCTCGGTTCGGGTTCGGCGCCCTCGCAGCCGGGCGATGGCGGCTCGTTTGCTGCGACGGTGGACGCGTCCGGCGCCCGCTATCTCGTTCCCGGCCAGGTCACGGCCCGCATCGAGCTGCGCGACGGCGACACCGTGATCGACCGCCGGACGTTCCCCGTCACCTCCGAACAGCCCGGCTTCCTCACCGTGCCGGGAGTCGCCGGTGTCGCACTGGTGCTGTTCGTGTTCGCGTACGCCGAGTCCCTCCTGCGGTCCCGGCGCCGCGGGAAGAAGGTCGTCACGGCGCCGGTCTCGATGGCGGTCATCGGCGCCCTCGGGGGCGTGGCGCTGGCTGTCCTGGCCTGGGTTCTCGGGGCGGACGAGCCCACGGTGGCCACGGTCGTGGCCTGTGCCGTCGTGGGAGCGGGTGCGGGGGTGGTTGCAACCGTGGCAGCGGGGCGAAGTGCCAGGAGGCGGCGCCCGCCGAGAAAGGCGTGAGCATGCGGCAGTACCGGATCGAGATCCGCCAGCCCGGCAAGGTCCCGGCGGAGCACGTCGTGGGCGATGTCCCCGTCGAGGTGGGCCGGGAGTGTGACGGCATCGTCGTCGCCGACCCGAAGGTGTCTCGCCGCCACCTCCTCCTGACGGCCACCGACGGCGGCCTCGTCGTGGCCGACCTCGGCAGCACGAACGGCACCTGGCTCAACGGCGCCGCCCTCCGGGCCGAGGCAACCCTCACATCGGGAGACGTCCTACGGATGGGCGACACCGAGCTCGTGCTCCTCGCCGCCCCCGTCTCCCCGCAGGCGCTCCCAGCCGAGCCCGAGGTGCTCCCGGCCGAGCCTGAGCCGGAGCCCGTGCCACGGGGCCCCGTCGAGCCCCAGCCCGCGCCGCCGCCCGTGTCCGAGCCCGAGGCACCCATCGCGCCCGTCGCGTCCGAGCCCGCGCCCGGCCCTCCGTCCCAGGCACCCGGCGTGGCCGAGCACCCGCAAATCCCGCCAACCAGCGACGGGCAGGAGGGCGCGCCGAGCCCGCCGGTCGTGCGAGCCGTGCGGCCCGTCCTCGACGAGCTGGCGATGCGCGACACCGAGGCGGCCGTCATCCGGTTCCGCCCCGGGTCGCAGGGCGAGCAGGCGACGGCGGCCAACGTGCGCGAGGCGCGCCAGCCCGTGCCCATCGCCGGCCGCCTGAGCCGCCGCATCGTGCGGGTCACCACCTCGGCGCGGGCCACCTCGGCGCTCCGGGCCACACGCTCTGCGCGCCCCCCACCCCTGACCGGTCCCACGCAGCGATTTGTGTCGCGGGACAATGACCGGGTGGGGCCGGTCCTCGAGGAGTTCCTCTCCCTGGCGGCGGGACGCGTCGCTGTTGAGCCGTGGGGCCTCGGTCGCGGTGGGCACACCGCGCTCCGCACGCTCGTCGCCACCCTGAGTCCGGCCGAGCGGGTCGCGCTGTTGAAGGCGGCCGTCGAGCAACTCCCCCGTCTGCGCGCGTCGGCGGCGAACGGCGCCGGCCGCGACGGCGCGTTGCTCTACGCCACGGTGGGCGCTGTACCGCGCCCGCCTCCCGCTGACGGAGGGCGATCTGTGCCAGCTGCTGCTTGGGGCCCGGCACGACTGCGGTCACGGCCTCGACACCCGGCCGCCCTTCGACCTGGCGCGCACGTACCTCCGCAAACACGGCTACTCGCCGGCCCTGGGTGCCGCCATCGCCGCGTTCGTCGACAATCTCCCCAAGTCGTCGGCCATTCAGGTCAAGGAACTTCGCCGCAGCGCCGCCCTGATCGCCGTGCTCGGCCCCACACCGGCGGGCCGCAACGACACGTGGATCCGCGGGCTGCAGGCCAGCCTGGCGACGCTCGCGCCACCGGAGCTGACGGTGTGGGAGAGCCTGATCCTGGCTATGTCCGTCAGCGAGCGGATGGTGATGCCCAACACGTGGCGAGCCCCCGCCGAAGCGGCCGTGGCCGCGCTTGGCGCCGAGGCTGTCGCCCGGCGGCTCCGGGGCTGGTGGCCGGACGCCGGCGGCGAGGGAGGCGACGGAGGCGAGGTCAACCTGCAGGATGGCGGCGCCCAGATCCTCAAGCACTTCATCTGGATGCTGGCGTCGCTGCCCCGTGCCGACGGCGAACCGCTCGTCGCCCGGCTGGCCGGACTTCAGTTCAAGGGACGCGCCGAGCCGATGGCCATTCTGAAACCGGCGGCCGCCTACCTGGAGGAGGCAACCGGGCCGGACCGGCAGCAGGCTCGGGCCCGGCTCCTCGCCCGCATCGACTCGGCCGCTCGGCTTCCCGTAGGAGGCTGGTGGTGCGCCGGGATAAACCGGCATGGAGAAGGAGATGAGAGAGCTCTACATCGAAGGAGTAGCGACCCACGGTGACCCCGAGTCATGCGTCGTCGTTCGCGAGGACGGGGGCGAAGCGTTGACAGGGGCACCCGCAGGCAGGGCCATTGAGCCGCGAAATACCCACATTCGGGGTGCCGACGCCGTCACCAGAGGCGGAAGGCCACACCGCTGCCAGCGCTTTCGCGAGCTGCCGGCGGGCCCCGCGCGGTCAGAGAACCTGTGCATGCGGGGAATCTCCATGCGCGAGAACCGGGAGGCCCCGCTCTCGCCCGTCCCGCAGATCACGGGACGGGCCGCTCAGGGAAGGCCGAGGCCGCAAGCCTGAGATGTACGAGGGTGGGAAGTCGGACAGCCCCATAGTACCTGCGAAGCCGCCGAACAACGCCGGTCCGCCGGGGGCGGAGGCGGTGGAGGAAAGGGGGCTGGCCAAGGGGAACACGGCCGGCACGACACGCCCCGGACGCAGCGCCGGGCCAGGCGTGCCAAGCGGGCTGGACCGTGTGCGCGAAGTAGCACGGAAGGACAAGGAAGCGCGGTTCACGGCACTGCTGCACCACGTCGACGTCAACCGCCTCCGTGCGGCCTACTGGGCGATCAACCCCAAGGCCGCAACGGGGGTGGACGGGGTGACGTGGCGGGCCTACGGGCAGGACCTTGAGGCCAACCTCTCGGACCTGCACGCCAGGGTCAACAGCGGGCGCTACCGGGCGAAGCCCTCCCGCAGGGCGTACATCCCCAAGGCGGACGGGCGGCTGCGGACGCTCGGCATCGCCGCCCTGGAGGACAAGGTCCTCCAGCGGGCGGTCGTCGAGGTGCTGAACGCCGTCTACGAGGCGGGCTTCTGCGGCTTCTCCTACGGGTTCCGGCCAGGGCGCAGCCCGCACGACGCGCTGGACGCGCTCGCGGCCGGGATCAAGCGGAGGAAGGTGAACTGGGTGCTCGACGCGGACATCCGCGACTTCTTGGATGTCTCATCACACTGCTCCTTTGCTGATTGTAGGGCCTAGAACAGCCCGTTTTGGGGATGGGGAACCTCGATACGCAGGCCTTTTCTGCGTCCGTGGCGCACGTGGACGGCGCGCAGC
>JBOGID010000235.1:0-2736 GCA_050742295.1 Acidimicrobiales bacterium
TAAACCCCGGGCTATCCCCCGGCCCCCGCCATACCCCCGGGTTTACTGCGCCCAACCAGAAGCCGGCGAGTCCCGAAACCCCCGGCTCACAAGGCTTTCACCGTCGTCGCGAAGTAGCCACACCCAAGTCAGAAAGTGAGGGCTTGAACAGCAGCCATCTACCCGACCCGCGCCGGGAAGAAGCGGTCCTCTAACGCGTCGGCCAGCCGGCCGACGGCTTCCACCGTGGGCGAGTCGGGGGCGGTGTCGAGGAGGCACTCGTTGCGGGCGTCGGCGATCTTCACCCAGTCGTCGTCGGGGATGGTCACGATGATGCGGCTGTCGTGGTCGCGGGCGAAGGCCTCGAGCTGGTCGACGTCGCTCGGCCGCTTGATGCGGTTGGCGATGAACTGCACCTCGGGGATCCCCAGCTCCAGGGCCAGCTTGTAGGCCCGGTCGGCCGTCATCATCGTCTTGAACGTGGGCTGCACGACGACCAGGAGAAGGTCGATGTGGCGGAGCGAACCAATGGAGAGGTGCTCAAGGCCCGCCTCCATGTCGGCGATCACGCAGATGCCGGGGATGTCCTCGTGGACCTGGTCGATGAAGTCACGCACGGTGACATGGGAGCTCCACGTTCAGCCCGAGCCCGCCTTCTCGGCCCGGGCCGCCAGCATGAGGGTGACGTTGTCGGGCCCGTGGTAGCCGTACTGGCTCAGCAGCGTCGCCGGGGACAGGTTGCGGGGCACGAACCGCACCTCGCCCGACTGGTCGAGGAAGGGCCGGAGCATGCCCACCATCTCCTCGCCCAAGCCGACGTTGGCGGCCAGGTTGGGGTCGGAGTCGCAGTCGATGGCCACGACCCGGTGGCCGCGCCGGCCCAGCGTGCGCGACAGCACCGCCGAGATCGTCGTCTTGCCCACGCCGCCCTTGCCCGAGATCCCCACCCGCATGGCGGTGATCTTACGGCAGGAGGCTGCGGATGGGCAGGGCCCAGCTCTTGGGATCCTCGCCCGCGTCGACGGCGGCGTCCGCGCCCAGCGGCGTCTCGGCACCGGGGGTGACGGCCACGAGGGGGAGGACGCGGGAGCACGACGCCGCCCGCAGCTGCATCACGAACTCCCGGCCGACCTGTTCGGACGCCTCCACGAGGATCAGGGTCGGGACCAGCGAGCCGCACTGGTCGGCGTCGATCTCCCCGAACTTCTTCTGCACGAACACGCAGTCCCCGAGCACGGCACCGAGCGCATCGAGGGGTTCGGTTCCCACGCCCACGCTGAGGATCACCGACGTGGGCAGGTGGGCGAGCCGGCGCGCCCCGTGCAGCTCGGCCGTGTAGTCGGTCTCGGCCCACTCCGACTGGGTGAACACGGTGTCGTCGGTGACGGCGCGGGCCACGTCGGCTTCGCCCGTGGGCAGGTCGGATGACCACACGTGCCAGTCGACATAGCCGAGACTGGCCTTGTTCATGGTCAGCACGGTGAGGCCGGGCAGGTCGGACGCCACGTGCTGCAAACCGCGGTCGTGGAGCACGCGAGCCGTCTGTTCGAGGACTTTCGTCCCGATCGGCGGCTCCTCGTTGCGGACGATGAACGTGTCGCGGCCCACCCGCATGCAGAAATGCCAGTACCCGTCGAGGATCAGGACGTCGCCCTCCACGTGGACCGTCTCGGCGAAGCCACCTTGCGACGTGCTGTTCACGAACGCGTCGATGAGCTGGATGTCCTCCATGACCCGCAGGCTACCGCTGCCCGGGGGGTTAGCGGCTGGCGAGGAGGAGCCGCATGACGTGGTGGGGACCGAGGCCGGCGATGTCGAACTCGTCGCTGACGATCTCGAAACCAGCGCGCTGGTAGAACCGCTCGGCGACGAGCCGGGCGTTGCACCACAGCTCGGCTCCGCCCTCGGTGGCGGCAAAGTCCACGCACGCGTTGAGGATCCGCCTGCCCACGCCCAGTCCCCGGTGCGACGGGGCGGTCGCCATGCCCCGCAGGCGCCAGCCGGGCGCAGGCCCGCCGTCGCGGTCCTCGGCGTAGAGGGAGGCGACGCCCACGACCTCGTCCCCGTCGAAGGCGCCGAAGTGGGCGGACGCCACGGCGTCGTCGCCCGCGTAGAGGGCGGTGTCGGGAGGCTGGCCGGGCCGGAGGACGGCCATCCGGAGGGGACGGGTGGTCTCGGCCGGGACCTGCCGTACGTCGATCTGGTCCGCGATGGCGCAGGAACGTACACGTAGGCTCGTCATGGCGTGACGACACCGGAAGAGATCGAGCAGATGCGCTTCCCGGCCTCGCGGCGCGGCTACGACAAGGACGAGGTCGACAAGTTCGTGGGCGAGACGGCGGCCATGATGCGCGGCCTGGCGGCCCGGGTCGCCGAGCTGGAAGCACAGGCCGCCGAGCTCGGGGCTCAGGCCGCGTTACCGCACGAGGTGGCGGAGGCCGACGTTTCGGACGCGCCGGCGGCGGCCCAGCGCGACATCGCCGGGTTCGCCGAGGAGGAGCGCCGGGCAACGGCCGACCTGCGCCACGCCGCCGAGGACGACCGGGACCAGGCTCAGGAGGCTCGCCACGCCGCGGAGCGGGACGCCGTTCGCATCGTGGGCGACGCCGAACGAGCCGCGGCCGAGCTGCGGCAGGCGGCCGAGGACGAACGGGCCGCCGTGGAGGAGCTGCGCCAAGGGCTCGCTCGCGACGCGACGGCCCAGGCCGCCGGCACCGAGGTGGCCGAGCGGGCCCGGCGGGCGGCCGAGGCGGAGAT
>JBOGID010000236.1:0-30432 GCA_050742295.1 Acidimicrobiales bacterium
CCGCACCACCGCCCAGCTGGTGGCGGCAGGCGCCTCCGTCGCCGTCAGCGTCGGCGTGCTCGTGGTCTTGGCCCTCCGGATGCAGGCCTGGGACGGGCTGGCGCTGCCCAGGGTCCCCGGCACGACCGATCCCGGGCGGCTGACGCCTACCGTGGTTGCGCTCGCCCAGGGACCGGCCCTCGTCGCCCTCGCGGGGGTCGTGGGTGTGGCCCTGGGGCTGTGGGTGCGCAGCGCCGCGGTGTGGGCGACCGCACTCGTCGGTGGGTTCTACTTCCTGTCCATCCCGATGCTGTACTGGTCGTGGGACCGGCGGCGCATGCTCGTCCCCATGGCCGACGGCCTCGTCACGGGCGGGTACGTCCCGGTCGGCCCGCAGCGCTCGGTGCTGGTCGTCCACGGCGCCGACGCCACCTCGATGGCGTGGCACGTGCTCTACGTGGTCGCCCTCGTGGCCGCCGTGGCCCTGGTGGCCATGCGCCGCCATCGTCCCCTCCGCCGCCTCCCGTGCCTGGCGGTCGGGGGCCTGGGCGCGGTCGCGGGCGCCCTCCAAGTCACCACCGCCGGATAGGGGAGCGCAATGTCGTCATCGATGATCAGGTGGTGCGGTTGGGCGGCAGCCGTGGGCGGCGCCATGTGGGCGGCCAAAGGCCTCGCCATCCTCGTCACGGGCTCGCAGCCACCGCTGCTGTTCGAGGTCCCCCTGTTGCTCTTCCCGGTCGGCCTGCTGGGGCTCCACGCCCGGCTGCGAGGCCAGACTGGGCGGCTCCTGGCCGCGGGCGGGGTGGTGTCGGCCATCGCCCTCGTCGCCGGCGCCGCCGCGGTGGTGATGTTGACGATCGACCCGGACGCCGACGGCGTGGTGCCGGGCGTGGCCATCGCCGGCTCGGCCCTGGGGACGGTGGCCGGGCTGGTGCTGCTCGGTCTGGTTGCCCGCCGGGCCGAGATCTTCCGACCGCCGTGGCACCGGCTGCCGCTGCTCATCGGGCTCTCGATCCCCATCCTGCTCACCGTGGTGGGCGGCGCGCTGGCCGCAATCGACGAGCGACTGCTCGAGGTGCCCCTGGTTCTCGTGGCGGCGGCCTGGGTCAGGCTCGGGGTCCTGATCGCAGCCGTCGACCGGGCAGGGGGTTCGAACGGTGAACCCACATCGTCGCGGCGTGGCACTCCTTCACCGTGGTTCTCCCGACCCGGCAAGTAGCCGATGGCCTGCTCGGTCAACCACCAGCCCCGGCACGCCGAGCTCGTTGTCGATCGGCGACGGCATCGAAGGACGTGAACAGGCGGTCGAGCATCTCGACGACCTCACGCGCGTTGAGACGGCTACTCATCGGCGTGAAGTCGACGACGTCGGCGAAGAGGATGCTCGCCTCTTCGAAGTGATCCGCGATGGACTGCGGGGCCGCCTGCAACCGCTCCGCGATATTCGCGGGAAGGATGTTCACGAGGAGGCTTCGACGCGTCGCTGCGCCGCCTCGCGCTGGCGAGCGAACACCAGGAGCGCGACGAACGCGATGAGGGAACCCCCACGATGTTGAGGGCGCCGAGAAGGTGCACTGCGCCTTCGGAGAAATCCGCCGCATCGGGACGGACCACGCGCGCCAGGGGAACGCAGACCACCATGAGCGTGAGGCCGACGAGTAAGCCTTTCGTTCCGGTTCCCGCTCGTCCCGAGTATCCCGTGGATCGGAGCCGAGGCTCGTCGCGCGCTCGACCCACGACTTCAGACTCCCCCTCGCCACGCCATCAGGCTAACCGGGCCGCTTCGGCGCCGTGGCGGGGCTTGCGACACCCGACGGGCTGCCGCGGCGTTGGAGCCACGCAGGCCGGCCGTGTCACGATTTCGTGAACCGTGGCGACGCGAAACCGGCCGGAAACGATTCCCAGCGATGATGGGCACGTGGGGGACCTCCTCGACGACTACGTCGCGACGCCGAACTGGGACGAGATGCTGGAAAGGGCGGGCACGGCCCGCAAGCCGTACACCGCGCTGTACGACGCCCTGCGCACCTTGTCGGCGGAGGACTTTGCCAGCCGGTGCGTGAGCCGCGACCGGGCCTTCCGCGACCAGGGCATCACGTTCTCGTTCTCCGGTGGCGAGGAGCGGCCGTTCCCGCTCGACCTCGTGCCCCGCGTCCTGAGCGCCGAGGAGTGGTCGGTGATCGAGGCGGGAGTCCGCCAGCGGGTGCGGGCCCTGGAGCTGTTCCTGGCCGACGTCTACGGCGATGGGGAGATCCTGGAGGCGGGGATCGTCCCCCGGGCCCTCATCACCACGTCCAAGCACTACCACCGGGCCGCCTACGGGTTCGACCCGACCAACGACGTGCGGGTCCACGTGGCCGGGATCGACCTGGCGCGCGACGACAGCGGGCGGTTCTACGTCCTGGAAGACAACCTCCGCACCCCGTCGGGCATCTCCTACGTGATCGAGAACCGCCGGACGATGGCCAAGGTCTTCCCCGAGCTGTTCGCCAGCCACCGGGTGCGGCCCGTGGACTCCTACCCGGCCCAGTTGCTGGCCGCCCTGCGGTCCGCCGGCCCCGAGGGCGTGCCCGACCCGACCGTCGTCGTGCTCACGCCCGGCGTATACAACTCGGCCTACTTCGAGCACACGTTCCTGGCCCGGCACATGGGCGTCGAGCTGGTCGAGGGCCGCGACCTGTTCTGCCGCAACAACGTCGTCTACATGCGGAGCACCGACGGCGAGCAGCGGGTGGACGTCGTGTACCGCCGTGTCGACGACGACTTTCTCGACCCCCTGCACTTCCGGCCCGAGTCGGTGGTCGGGTGCCCCGGCATCCTCAATGCGGCAAGGGCCGGCAACGTGACCATCGCCAACGCCGTGGGCAACGGCGTGGCCGACGACAAGCTCGTCTACACCTACGTCCCCGCCATCATCGACTTCTACCTGCACGAGCAACCGGTCCTGCCCAACGTCACCACCTACCGCCTCGACGAGCCCGACCAGCTGGAGCACGTCCTGGCCCGGCTCGACCAGCTGGTCGTGAAGCCGGTGGACGGCTCGGGCGGGCACGGCATCGTCATCGGGACGCAGGCCAGTGACGAGCAGCTGGACACCGTGCGCAACGACCTGCTCGACAACCCCCGCGGGTGGATCGCCCAGGAGCTCGTCCACCTCTCGACGTCGCCGACGCACATCGGCGAGCGCCTGCGCCCCCGCCACATCGACCTGCGGCCGTTCGCCATCAACGACGGTGAGGACGTCTGGGTCGTGCCGGGCGGGCTGACCAGGGTGGCGCTGCCCGAGGGCAGCCTGGTCGTGAACTCCAGCCAGGGCGGCGGCTCGAAGGACACGTGGGTGCTGGCCACCGGCGCGGCCCGCTCCCGGGCCCGGGGCCAGGCCCGGGCCGCGATGATCTCGGCGACCATGGAGGCCCCGCTCGTGAAGCGGCCCGATCCCGGTCCCGGCGTGGCCCAGTCCGGCCAGCAGCAGCAGCAGCAGGGCCCCCCGCCGTGCTGAGCCGGATCGCCGAGTCGCTGTACTGGGTGGGCCGCTACGTGGAGCGGGCCGAGGACACGGCCCGCATCCTCGAAGTCCACGTCGTGCACCTCCTGGAAGATCCGTCGGTCAGCGAGGAGGCGGCGTGCCGCACGCTGCTGGGCGTCATGGGCGTCCCCGAGCCCGAGGGCACGCTCGACGCCACCCGGGTCACGGAGATCCTGGCCTTCGACCCCGTCGACGCCAGCTCCATCGCGGGCTCGTGGGTCGCCGCCCGCCAGTGCGCCCGCGGCATCCGTGAGGTCCTCTCGTCGGAGATGTGGGAGTGCCTGAACGCCACCTACAACACCCTCCCGTCCCTCTCCGAACGGGCCGCCCGCGTCGGCCCCCACGCCTTCTTCCAGTACGTCCGGGAGAAGTCCGCCGTGCTGGCGGGCCTGACCGACTCCACCCTGAGCAGGGACGACGGGTGGCGGTTCCTGGTCCTGGGACGCAGCCTCGAACGGCTCGATATGACCACCCGGCTCCTGCTGGCCCAGTTCAGCGAGCCCGCGGGGC
This sequence comes from Acidimicrobiales bacterium, assembly GCA_050742295.1. Classification (GTDB taxonomy): domain Bacteria; phylum Actinomycetota; class Acidimicrobiia; order Acidimicrobiales; family AC-14; genus JAHFUQ01. The sequence continues at coordinate 4,016 of JBOGID010000236.1, forward strand.
TGGCCGAGTGGATGACGACGCTGGCGTGCTGCTCGGCCTACGAGGCCTACCTGCGCACGTACCGGCGGGGCGTGGAGCCGTCGCTGGTGGCCGAGTTCCTGCTGCTCGACCGGCTGTTCCCGCGCTCTGCGTTCCACGCCCTGTCCATGGCTGAGCAGTGCCTGACCGAGTTGGAACCGGCCACGGGCCGGGCCGGCCTGGAGGACGAGGCCCGCCGGATCCTCGGCCAGGCCCGGGTCGAACTCGAGTTCCGGAGGGTGGAGGAGCTCATCGCCGACCTGCCGGTGCGCCTGCACGCCCTCCAGGCCGTGTGCGCCCAGGCGTCCGACGCCGTCACCCGCCGGTACTTCCGGCTCACGGCGCCGCTCGAATGGTCGCTGGAAGGGGCGGGGGCGTCGCCGTGACGTGGCGGCTGCGCATCGAGCACCACACCGGGTTCCACTACCAGGCCGAGGTGGTGTCATCCTACAACGAGGCACGCATCATGCCCCTGTCGACGCCCACCCAGCTGGTCATCGACGCAGCCGTCACCATCGCGCCGGTGGCCAGCGTGTTCCGGTACTGGGACTACTGGGGCACGATCGTGCACGCCTTCGACCTCCACGCCGAGCACACCGAGCTGCTGGTCACCGGGAAGTCGCTGGTGGAGACGTCACCGCCCGTACCGGTCTCCGACGTCCCGCCGTGGGACGTGCTCGGATCGTGGGAGACCCGCAACGGCCTGGCCGAGTACCTGGCCCCCACCGACTACGTGCCTCTGGAGGACCCCGAACTGGTCGCCACCGCCGGGGAGCTGGTGAATGGGCGTTCGCCGGCCGAGGCGTGCGCCGCCGCCGGCGAGTGGGTCCGGGGCCGGCTGCGGTACGAGAAGGGGACGACCAACGTCTCGACCAGGGCCGTCGACGCCCTGAAGCAGGGGAGCGGCGTCTGCCAGGACTTCGCCCACCTCACCCTCGCCCTCCTGCGGACGATGGGCATCCCCTCCCGCTACGTGTCGGGGTACCTCCACCCGAAGGCCGATGCCCCTGTCGGGGCGCCCATCGAGGGCCAGAGCCACGCGTGGGTCGAGGCGTGGCTGGGGGACTGGACCCCGTTCGACCCCACCAACGGCCGCCCCGTCGGCGAACGCCACGTCATCGTGGGCAGGGCCCGCGACTACGCCGACGTCTCCCCGCTCAAGGGCGTCTACCACGGCGGCCCGGCCGAGGCCCTGGCCGTGAGCGTCACCCTCACCCGCCTGGCCTGAGCCGAACCGGCCCTGCCCGAACCGGCCCGGCCTTCGGCTGTACCTACGGGGGCCGGGTACCCCACGGGTCGGGTCCGGCGTCCCCCTCGGTCGCCGCCACGCCGAGGCGGGCCAGGAAGTGGTCCCAGCCCGTCTTGTGCATCGGCCGTTGCGCCTCGGGCAGGTTGCGGTGCACGAGGTGCAGGGTGGTTGACCCGCCGTCCTCGGCCGGGGAAAGGGTGAACTCGACCTCGGTGGCGCCCGGCGGCAGGCTGTCGTTGCCGGCCATGCCCCAGGTGACGAGCACCCGACGCGGGGGATCGACCTCGAGGTACTGACCGCGCACGGGCACGCCGTTGACGTCGATCTCGAACCGTCCGCCCGGCTCCGCCTCGAGCACGGCGTGCTGGCCCATCCACCGGACCATGAAGGTGGGGTCGACGAGGTGGCGGAAGACGTGCTCCGGTGGCGCCGCGATCGTGACCTCGGTCTCGAACACGGCTGGTTCAACGGGCATCGTCACGGTTGCTCGGCTGCGTCCTTGAGCTGGCCCAGGTGGGTGTTCCAGAAGTCGGCTAGGAACTCCTGCACGGCTGCGAACCCCTCGGGTCGGACGGCGAAAAGGTGGCGCGTCCCCTCCCGTTGCTCGTCTAGGAGGCCCGCGTCGCGCAGGACGCGCAGGTGCTGGGACACGGCCTGCGACGTGATCTCGAAGTGGGCCGCGATGTCGCCCACCGAGCGCGGCCGGTCGGAGACGAGCGTGAGGATGGCCCTCCGGTTGGGCTCGGCCAGCGCCTTGAGCGCGGCGTCGGGGTTCACGCGCCAGGGGCTCGGCCCATGTGGCCGACGAGCTGCTCCAGGTCGGAGGCGGAGGGGTCGACGCCCACGGCGGGGGCGATGTAGGGCCCTCTCGTCCCGTCGTTGATGGCCATGCGCGCGAACCCGAGGATCTGGGTGGCCAACTCGGCTGGGACCTCGTAGTCCTGGCCGGTCGCGGTGGCGAGGTCCCACCCGTGCACGACCATGTCGAGGGCGATGAACTTCGTGAGCGCGCCACCGGGCATCTCGCCCAGCGGCGTCTGGATGGCTCGGGCCATCGCCCCGTCGGCGGCGGCCGACGCCAGCGACGCGGCAGCCGCTTCGGCGAAGGCGGCGGTGGGGTCGTCGCCCACCAGGTCGACGTCGGGCAGCCCGCCGGCCGTCGCCGGGTGGGGGACAGGCGTCCCCGACAGCAGCTGGTGATGGAACCAGAGCGAGCCCGCCAGGTGGTTGAGCAGGTCCCGCACCGTCCACTCCGAACACGGCGTGGGCAGGTCCATCTGGTCGGCCCGCACGCCCTTGATGGCGCCCGCGGCGGTGGTGACGGCCCGGTCGAAGGTCTTGTACTCGCTCATGCCCGCACCCTATCTGAAAGTAGTTGCTTTCGCAAGTGGAAGGTTTGCACCCTGTACTGACCGTGCGGGCAATATCGTGGGTGGCTCATGGACCAGACCTGGTCGCGCCCGCTCTACTCCCTCTACGAACGGCGCCTCCTCGCCGACCTCGATCCCGAGCGGCGTCCGGGCCACATCGGGATCATCCTCGACGGCCACCGCCGGTTCGCCCGTTCCGCGGGACTGAGCGGCTATGCCGAGAGCTACCGCACGGGGATGGACAAGTTCCGCGAGTTCCTGGGGTGGTGCCACGACCTGCACATCCCCGCCGTCACGGCCTGGGTCCTGTCCACCGAGAACCTCGACCGGCCCGCCGAGGAGCTCGACCCGTACCTGGACGTCCTCATCGACCTGTTCCAGCGGTTGCCGGCCCACGCCGAACGGCTCGGCTTCTCGGTGCGGGTGATCGGCAGCCTCGACATCCTCCCCGGACCGCTGGCGACGGCGGCCAAGGAGGCCCAGGCGGCCGCACCCGAGGGCGCCTGGCAGCTCACCATCGCCCTGGGCTACGGCGGCCGCCAGGAGGTGGTCGACGCGTGCCGTTCGCTGGTGGCCGACCTGGTGGCCAAGGGCACGCCCCCCGACGAGATCGCCAGCCGCATCGACGAGGGGTCGGTGTCGGCCCACCTGTACACGGCCGACCTGCCCGACCCCGACCTCGTCATCCGCACCAGCGGCGAGGCCCGCCTGTCGGGGTTCCTGCTGTGGCAGGCGGCCTACGCCGAGTACGTGTTCGTCGACCCGTTCTGGCCCGCCTTCCGCCGCGTCGACTTCCTCCGGGCCCTGCGCGACTACGCCCGCCGCGAACGCCGCTTCGGCCTTTGACGCGCGTCACGGATGCCCTCGCCGGCTCCCTACCGGTCGGCTCCGAGGTCACGGTCAAGGGGTGGATCCGCACGCGGCGCGACTCCAAGTCGGGCGGCGGGCTCTCGTTCCTGACCGTGCACGACGGGTCGTGCTTCGATCCCATCCAGGTCGTGGCCCGGGCCGCGGCGCTGCCCAACTACGACGAGGACATCCTCCACCTCTCGCCCGGCTGCGCCGTCGTGGTCACGGGCCGGTTGGTGGCGTCCCAGGGCAAGGGCCAGTCGGTCGAGATCCAGGCGTCCGGGGTGGAGGTGGTCGGCTGGGTCGACGATCCCGAGACGTACCCGATCACGCCCAAGCAGCACTCGTTCGAGTACCTGCGGGAGGTGGCCCACCTGCGGCCCCGCACCAACACGTTCGGGGCCGTCACCCGGGTGCGCCACGCCCTGTCCATGGCCGTGCACCGCTTCTTCGACGAACGGGGCTTCTACTGGGTCCACACCCCGATCATCACGGCCAACGACGCCGAGGGGGCGGGAGCCATGTTCCGGGTCTCGACCCTCGACTCGGTGAACCTCGCCGCCAACGGCGCCCCCGACTTCTCCGAGGACTTCTTCGGCCGCGAGACCCACCTGACCGTGTCGGGACAGCTCAACGTCGAGAGCTACGCCCTGGCCATGAGCCGGGTGTACACGTTCGGGCCGACGTTCCGGGCCGAGAACTCGAACACGGCCCGCCACCTGGCCGAGTTCTGGATGATCGAGCCGGAGGTGGCGTTCGCCGACCTGTCGGCCAACGCCGACCTGGCCGAGGAGTTCCTGAAGTACCTGTTCCGGGCCGTGCTCGACGAGCGCGAGGACGACATGAAGTTCTTCGTCGAGCGCATCGACCCCGACGCCGCCCAGCGGCTTGAGCGGTTGGTCGAGTCCAGCTTCGAACGCATGGACTACGGCGAGGCGGTTGCGGCGCTGGAGGCTGCGGTCGACAAGGGCCAGCAGTTCGAGTTCCCCGTGGCCTGGGGCATGGACCTGCAGTCCGAGCACGAGCGCTACCTCACCGAGGACCTGGTCGGCCGTCCAGTGGTGGTCATGAACTACCCGAAGGACATCAAGGCGTTCTACATGCGCCTCAACGACGACGGCCGCACGGTGGCGGCCATGGACGTGCTCGCCCCCGGCATCGGCGAGATCGTGGGCGGGAGCCAGCGGGAGGAGCGGCTCGACCGCCTCGACGCCCGCATCGCCGAGGTGGGTCTCGACCCGCAGGCCTACTGGTGGTACCGCGACCTGCGCCGCTACGGGACCGTCCCCCACGCCGGCTTCGGCCTCGGCTTCGAGCGCACCCTGCTGTATGCAACGGGCATGGCCAACGTCCGCGACGTCATCCCGTTCCCCCGCACGCCCAAGAACGCGGACTTCTAGCTCGTGTCTGGGTCCAGGTGGGAGGTCCGGTCCCAGGTCATCATGGCCGTCACGGCGGTGATCGGCCTGGTGATCACGCTCTTGACCGTCGGCCCCCTGCGGGTCTTCGGTGGGGACGGCGGCGGCGGCGGCGTGCAGCAGAACGCATCGGCCCTCCCCGACACCCGTGTCGCCGGCGGAGCCACCACGACGCCGGCTTGCTATGCGACCTACTTCGCCGGCATCGCAGGGGAGCGGGTGAGAGTCCTCGAGGAAGGTGCCTTCGAGGTGGCGTTCCTCACCCAGGGTGCGCCCCTCGACCAGCCCGCCGGGCTCCACTTCACGTCAGGCGGCAGGCACCTCGGGGCGATGCGCTTCCAGTACTCGCCCGCCAGCGACGCGTTCAGGATGGAATCTGTCGTCGACGCTGCTTGCGCACCGATCGGTCAGTACGAGAACGTCACGCGTCCGGCTCTTGGGAAGGGCACCCTCGGCTACAACGACGACCTGCGCGTGGTTTTCGGCGCCGACGCCTACCGCTTCCACTTCCGCGAGGGCACCGGGTATCTCAAGCTGACGTTCGCCCGCGCCGGATGACGGGGCCGGTTTTCACGGAGTAGGGCCCGACCGTCCGTAGACTCGGCGCTGTGTCCGCCACCGCCCTTGTCGACGCCCGGGGGCGCGTGGTCACCGACCTGCGGGTCTCGCTGACCGACCGCTGCAACTTCCGCTGCACCTACTGCATGCCCGCGGACGGGCTCCCGTGGCTGGCCAAGGACGAGCTTCTGTCGGTGGACGAGATCGAACGGGTGGTGCGCGTGTTCGCCGGCCTCGGCGTCACCGAGGTCAAGCTGACCGGCGGCGACCCGACCGTGCGGCCGGAACTGGTGGAGATCGTTCGCCGGATCCGGGCTGTCGGCGCCGGCCTCGATCTGTCACTCTCGACCAACGGCTTCCTGCTCGGACGGCTGGCAGTGCCGCTGCACGACGCCGGCCTCGACCGGGTCAACGTGTCCTGCGATTCCCTGCTGCGCCACCGGTTCGCCGAGCTGACCAGGCGCGACGCCCTCGACCAGGTCCAGGCCGGGTTGGCTGCGGCCAGGGCGGCCGGGTTCGACCCGATCAAGCTCAACTGCGTCGTGATCGGCGGGACCAACGACGACGAGGTGGTCGACTTCGCCCGCCTGGCCCGTTCGACCGGCTACGACGTGCGCTTCATCGAGTACATGCCCCTCGACGCCGACCACTCCTGGGAGCGGGCCAAGGTCGTTCCGTCGGCCGAGATCCGGGCCGCCATCGGGGCCGTGTTCCCCCTGGTCCCGCACTCGCGGGGCCCGGAGCCGGCGTCGACGTTCGCCTTCGCCGACGGCGCGCCCGGCTCGGTGGGGTTCATCTCGTCGGTGACGGAGCCGTTCTGTGACACCTGCAACCGGGTGCGGATCACCGCCGAGGGCCAGCTGCGCGTGTGCCTGTTCTCCCTCGACGAGACCGACGTGCGGGGCCCCATGCGGGCCGGCGCCACCGACAACGAACTGGCCGACCTGGTCTCACGAGCGGTGTGGCCCAAGTGGGCGGGCCACCGCATCAACCACCCCGACTTCGTCCAGCCGGTGCGCACGATGTCCGCCATCGGCGGCTGACTGCACTCAGCCATCTCGTGACCACAGAACGGCGGGCCGGTTCCGCATCTCGGATGGATGGACCAAAATGCGGGGGACCGAGCAATCTACAGACAGCCGGTCGCGGCCAGGAACGGGTGGGGCGGAACCAGTCGAGCTCGGCGTCGGTCACCCAGTCCCACACCAGGTGGCTTCGGGCCAGACACGAGAAGTGTGAGGCGGCGGAGAAGGGCGACACCCGGAAGCCGTCGACCACGAGGTGGTTCTTCGTGCCGTCCCCGCTCCGGAGCAGGAAGCCCTCTGCGGTCCCCGGCGGAAGGCTACGTAGCTCGAGGCCCTCGACGCCCTCCGGGCAGGTGGCGTCCGGCCCCAGTCCGTCGACCAGCTCTGCCCGGAGGGTGTCATCCACCTCGTAGCGGGTGGGCACCCGCTCGGCGAGACAGATATAGGTGTTGCCGAACGGCACGTGGCGAGCCACCCGGTCGACGAGGTGGGAGGCCGGCGTGCCCGGCTGCTTGATGAGGTGGCCCGAGGTCGGGGAGGTCCCGCCGATGCGGCCGTCCGTCGGCTGCGTCGGCGGGACCGGAGGCGGCGGGGCCCGGAACACCATCGTCACCGGGCCGGCGGCGGAGGCGGCGCGGCCCGTGTCGATAACGGCAATCGCCGCGGCCGCGATCCTGACCGCCGTGGAGAGGCGGCCGAGTGCCTTGAAGAACGAACTCTCCACCGACGTTAGCCCGAGGGACCGGAGCGTGTCCTGCGCGCCGCCGTCGAGCGTCGTGTTGAAGCACTCGACCAGGGCGACGAAGAACTCGACGACACCGCTGGCCGCGACGACGCCCGCTTCGACGTCCTGGCCCCATGCCGTGAACGCGGTAGGGCACTCGGCCAGAGTCTCGAAGATCTTGTCGGCGTGGTGGCCGAGGTCGGGGAAGGGAAGCATGCCGGCCGCCGTCCGGCAACGACCGTAGGTGATCCAACGTGAGGAAGTACGGCTGCCGGGCGGCGACGACCCGTACGGCGACAGGCCGGTTGACCCCGAGCGCGGACATCAGCACCTCGACAGGGGCGCTGTTCACGTCGGTCTGGCCGGCGTTACAGGCCATCGCCGTCGCGGGGACGGGCTCGGGCAGCCCAGTCGGCGGCTGCGTGCCGGTCCCACCGGCCTGCGCCAGCGCGACTCAACGAAGCGACCGTTAGTGTTAGTTAGCGCCGCTCCCAACGCTGTCGCCGACCAAACCCTGGATGGTCCCAAGGATCTCCCCTGGCCGGCGGCCCGACGGGGCCGCGCTGGACGTTCGCCCACGTCACCGTGGGTGGACCCTGAGCCCGTCGTCACCCGGAACCCCTTTCCGCTGAACGCCGATCTGAGCCCGAGTCTCAGGGTCCCCCTGAGCAAAGCGGCAGACGACGCGGCGGGAAATAGACAAAGATGGACAGTCAGTTCGGGTGGGGACGGGCAGGGGGAGGCGATGGGACCGGTCGTCAGGACTGGTGGCGAGCTGCGGCACTGGCTGAAGTCGTGGCGCCATCAGCGGCGGATGTCCCAGGCCGCTCTGGCCGAGGCACTGGGCTACGACGTCACCTACGTCGCCAAGATCGAGGGTGGCACCCGGCCGCCATCGCGCCAGTTCCTCGCCCGGCTCGCCCAGGTGGCGGACGCGCCCGAGGAGGCGCTGGTGCACGCCGTGACCAGCGACCTGGTGCGCACGCCGCTGCCCTGCGCCGCCGACGCGCTCGTCGGGCGGCGGCGGGAGATCGACGAGCTGGTGGCGCTGCTGTCGGGCCGGGCGCGGATCGTCACGCTGCTGGGCCCACCCGGGATCGGCAAAACTCGGCTCGCGATGGAGGTCGCGGTCCGGCTCGACCGCGTGGACCTCAATGGGGCCTGGTGGGTCTCCCTCCTCGACGTCCCCGACGCAGGCGGCGTCGTCCACCGGGTGAACCGGGAGCTGGGCGTGGCGAATCGGGCGGGCGAGGACCCCGTCCAACGGCTCGTAGACCGGCTCCGCGGCCACCAAGCGCTCCTGGTCCTGGACAACTTCGAGCACGTGATCGAGGCTCGTTCGCTTGTGGGCCGGCTCGCCACGTCGGTGCCGGGTGTGTCGATCCTCGTCACCAGCCGCGAGGAGCTGGGCGTCAATGGGGAGCACCTCTACCGGGTGCCGGCGCTCCCGCTGCCGACCCTGTGCACGGTAGCCACGCCCGCTGCCGGTGAGGAGGGCTCAGGCACAGCTGTCGAGCTGTTCGCCGTGCGGGCCCGCATGGCCGACCCGAAGTTCCAGCTGACGTCCATGAACTGCGTGGCGATTGCCCGGACGTGCACGTCCCTCGACGGCATTCCGCTCGCGATCATCCTCGCTGCCGGCGCTTTGACGACCGAGGGCCCACAAGGGCTCGAGCGCCTGGCGGCCGACCCGCTCGAACTACCGGAAGGGGGCCTCGACGACCGCTCCCCCCACCACCGGACCCTCAGTTCTGCGATCGCCGGCAGCTGGGCCCTGCTACCCGCCGACGAGGCGTCGTTCCTCAATCGCCTGGCCGTGTTCGCGGGAGGCTGCGACGCCGAGGCGGCCGCGGCTGTCGCCGGGCCCATCAGCGAACGTGGCAGCGACCGCCGGGGGACTATGCGCCTCCTTTCGGCGCTGACCAGCAAGAGCCTGCTCGAGGTCGTTCCCGACGTCCGCGACGTGCCCCGGTTCCACCTGCTGGCCAGTGTCCGGTCGTTCGCCGCCTACCGTCTGGCGGAGTCGGGGGGCAAGGACGAGGTGCGGCGCGACCACCTCCGCCACTTCGCTGGCGTGGCGGTTCGCTGCGGCGCCGGGCTCATCCGGGAGGAGCAGCCGGAATGCCTTCGGCTGCTCGCGCTGGAGCTGGACAATCTGGCGGTCGCCTTCGAGTTCGCACTCGTGGACGATCCCGAACGGGCGCTCGCGTTGGCAGCCAGCTGCTGGCGGTTTTTCCTCGTCCGGGACATCCCAACGGGCCGGCGGTGGCTGGAACGGGCACTGGCGGCGGCGCCCGCACCGGTCCGGGCGCGGGGTGACGCCCTGGCGGCGGCCGGGGCACTGGCCTGGGTGACCGGGCACTTCTCGCAGTCCCGGGAGCATCTCGACGGGGCACACGCGGTCGCCGAGGCGCTGGATCTTCCAGACCTCCGGGCTCTCGTGCTCCTGAACAGGGGAGCGCTGGCCGAGCAACTGTCCGACCTCGACGAGGCCGACGCATGCTTCGTGGAGGCGTTCGATCTGTACGACCGAATCGCCGATGATCGCGGGCGGGCCGGAGCCATTGTTGGTCGGGGCATGGTCTGCCGGCGACGCGCGGACCTGGCCTCGGCGAGTGGCCACTGGGTCGAGGCGGCCCGCCTGTTCCGTTCGGTCGGCGACAGGTTCAACCAGACAATGGCTCTGGGCAACCTGGCCTGGGCCGCCGAGCACGAGGCCCAGTACGAGGAGGCCCAGGAGTGGCTGATCGAGTCCCGGTGCATCCAGATCGCGTTGGGCGACGCTCGGGGGCTGGCCACTACGACCAGCGGGCTGGCACGAGTGGCTCAGAAGCGGGGCGCGCTGGCGGACGCGGAACGGCTGGCGTTCGAGGCCTTGACCGCCTACCACCACCTGGGCGACCGGCCGTGGGTGGCTGCGACCCTCGTGTTGCTGGCTTCGATCCTCAGCGGCCCGGGCCGGGAGCGCCAGGCCCTCCGGCTCATCGGCTGCGCCGATGCCCTGTGGGATGCGATGGGTGCGCCACCTCATTCTGAGGATGCCGAACGGCGGGCTGAGGTCGTCGATCGCTGCCGCCGGCGGCTCGGTGACGGCGAGTTCAGCCGTGCCCTGGGGGCCGGCCGTTCGATGACCGCAAGTGATGCGATCGAGTTCGCCCGCCAGAACGCGGGAGGCGGCAGGGACGTTGTCCCTGCCGCCTCATCGGTGGATACCAGGTAGAGGTCCTCGGCTCCCTACCCGCAGACGCAGCCGTTCGCCCAGGCCGTGCCGGTGACGGCGATCGGGGCGATGGCGGCGATGACGGCGCCCACCACGAACTTCCGGCTCCGGCGCCGGGTGGCGTTGACGCCGGGGTCGTTCGCCGTCGCCGGGCGCGGCTCTTCCAGTGCGCCTTCGCGCATGTCGGTCTCCCTTCGCTTTAGGAGGAAGGGGCCCGCAGCGCGTTAGGCTCTGGGGTGCAAAGCCGGGAGTCCACGCACGCTGTGGGTCTTCCTCACGTTCGGTTCACCGGCACGTGGCGCACGGCCCATTGATCACATGGGTCGTTCGCGCCAGGCTCGCTCCGGCGGGTTGAAACTACGGTCCGGCCCGGGACCGGTGAAGGGAGCTCTGCAGGTGTCCGTATCGGGCGATCGCCCGGTTCTGACCGCCCCGAACAGCCGGGTGCGGCCGGCGTTCTTGACGAAAGCCGGGTGAACGTTCGACGGCCCCGCTCGCCGCGATTCGCGCGGCAGCTGCCCGGCGTTTACCGGGGCCACTCCTGCGGCTGGCCCGATGCCAGGAAGTCGCCGACGAGGTGGATGAGTTCCGCCGGCCGCTCAATCATCGGCCAGTGCCCCGTGTTCTCGAGGATCGCGAGCCGGCCCGCGGGCAGGAGCGTCGCGAGCCTCTCGGCGTCCTCAAGGGGCGAGAGGCGGTCATGGTCGCCGTTCACCAGGAGGACCGGGCAGTGGGTCGCCGCCACTGTCGCCGGCAGGTCGAACCGTCCGGCGTTGGCCGCAGCGCGCAGGACCCCGGGCCGGCCGAGCCCGACCATGCAGTCGCGGAGCGGCCCGGGGGGGAGCCGCGCCGGCCACCGCAGGTAGGTCCCGAGGAACAGCCGGCGCAACGCTCGCGAGGTCGCGATCCGGTCCAGGAACCAGTCTGGCGTCGGCAGCGCCCCCTGAAGGACCACCGACGCGAAGCGCGCGGCGCGAACGGGGTGGCGTGCACAGGTGGCAGCACCGTCGTAGAGCGCGAGGACGCCCAGGAGTGCGCCGCCGACGACGACGGCCCGTTCGATCCGGTCGGGGTGGGTCGTCGCCATCGACAGCGCCACGAGTCCGCCCATGGAATGACCGCACACCGCGGCCCGCCCCACGCCCAGGGCGTCGCTCGCCGCAACGAGGACATCTCCCAGGGTTCGCGCCGTGAGGCGGCCGGCGGGGAGGTCGGAGTCGCCGAATCCGGGCAGGTCGAAGGCGATGACCCGCCTGCCCTCGGACAGCCCGGCCGCGACGGCTGTCCAGAACCGCCATGTGTTGGCGATCCCGTGGAGGAGCAGGCACGTCTCGCCTCCCGCGCCGGCCTCGACATAGGCCACGTGGCGCCCGCCGCCGACCGCTACCCGGCCGCGCCTGAGGACCGCCGTCCCCGCCTCCCATCCCTCCTTGAGCCCGAACCCGTAGTCGTCAGAAGGCCGCGGAAGGGGCATTCGGGGTTCGTAGGGTGGGTCGCGCCTGGCGCTCGCCCTCGGTCATGGGCCAGTCGAGGTGCCGCTTGCGAGCCCAGTCGAGGATCACGGTGTCGGTCACGCCCCTCGCCAGCTCGACGTCGTCCAAGGCGTCGGCGCCGTTGATCTTGTCGAGCAGCTTGTCGTTGCGGTCCCTCAGCTCACGCACGATCTTGGCCACCACCTTGCCCCGCCGGTCGGCGTAGTTGCTGCGGTTGATGCCGAGGCGGGCCATGACGTCCCTCGGGTTGCTGCCGGGATTCTGGGCGAAGTCGCGGATCCACTCGTCCTCGGCGTGGGTGAAGGCGAGGATGGCCGAGTACGACCGCGGGGGGCGCAGCCCGCGGTCCACCCAGAAGTAGACGCTTGGCATGGTGCGGACGACATGGATGGCCTCGAGCAGCTCCGGCAAAGGCTGCTCCTTGGCAACAATGGCGTCGACCAGGAACCGGTCGCCCCAGGGCTGGGCGGCGCGCCGGAGGAGATCTCCCTCCACGGTCGTGTACTGGCTCCACAGCACGATGCGGGCTTCGGGCCTGATCTCGTGGACCAGCGGGGCTAGCTCGAACCCGTGGGGATGGAACTCCGGCCACGGGATCAGGGAGAGGTCGAGCACCACCACCGAGTAGTCGGCGGTGCGAATGAGTACTCGCGCGTCCTCGACGTTGGCTGCCTGCCCGACGACGGCGTAGGGGTTGCTTCCCGCCGCATCCCGGTGGGACGTGATCTCGGTCGTGACGACGGAGCGCAGTGCCTCATTGTCCTCGATGACGATGATGCGGGCCTGTTCCGTGCTCACCCTTCTGGCCTCGACCAGCATGCAACGACCTCCGCTCCTCCGCCGTCTCGGTTCCGGATGGTGATATCGCCGTTGAGGTTCTGGAGGATGCCCTGGACGCGGGCCAGGCCGTGACCGGGCCGGATACGAGCCCGAGGACCAGGCCCCCTTCCGTTGTCCGCCACCGTGACCGAGGCGGTGCCGTCCGCGCGGAGCTCGCAGGCGCAGCCGGCCTCGGTTGCCCCGCCGTGGTCGACGGCGTTGCCGAATGCGTTCTTGAGGAACATCCGCACCACGAGCACCTCCTCGGCCCTCAGCTCCATGCCGAGCGACGCTGGTTCGACCTTGAGCGTGAGCGGCAGTTCGGCGCTCGCCTCCCTGGCCAGCTCGGTGAAGTCCATCGGCCGCCACTCGGGGATCGACGCCTCCCGAAACTTGTCCTTCACCGCCTCGATGCCCCTGACCAGCTCCTCCAACTCGGCCTCGTCGGGAAAGTGGCGGCTCGCGGCTGACTGGAGGCGCTCGAGCATGCCCAGGGTGGAATCCGACTCGCGAGCCGCCTCGTCAAGGGCGTTCCGCTCCCAGGAGCCCTTCTCGAAGTGCTTGCGGTACTCCCCCTGCTCGCTAGCCAGCTCGTCGGATGCGTCGTTGAGCAGGCTGACGATGATGTGCACGACATAGCCGACGGTGGCCGAGGAGACCGAGTAGTTGAGGACCCGGCGGGCGGTCGTCCAGTTGAGGGTCGCGGGCCGCTCACCGTTGAGGACGGCACTGACCACATAGACGCCGAGGCCGACGGAGAAGCCCGCGCCGGCGGCGGCGGCGGGAGTGGCAATCGAGGCGCTGCCGGCCGCGCCGAGGAGCACCATGGGGGTCCAGGCCTGCATGAAGAAGGCGGCGTCGTCGGCCTTGCCCTGCCAGTACGAGTGCCGCGGCGCGATGGCGGGGTAGATCCCGCACCGGACCAGCGTCAGCAGGCCATGGGTCACCATCCACCGGCGGCTGCGGACGAGGGCGGGTCGCCGGCGGACCCTCCACCACATCCAGGCCGAGTGCGCCGAGTGGACAGTGGCGGTCCGTACGAGGTGCGGCCGCCGATGGGGAGGCCGCCCGGCCAGGCCGAACACGGTCCAGACCCAGGGCTCGAGCGCCATCATCAGCAGGGGGCTCTCAACCGCCTTGTGGTACACGCCCAGCGACAGCCGCGGCCGGGACTCCTTCACTCCCGCGCCGCCAGCACCTGCAGGTCGGCGGTCACGGTGCCGCCACCGGGGGATGCCGAGCAGCCGGCCGGGGCCTGGTCGGCAGGCGGCAGCTTCAGTGCCTCCGCGGTCATCGTCAGCGCGAGGCGGCCGTCGGCGACCCGCGTGCCCAGGAGCAGACCGCCCTTTGCCGACGCCGCCGCCTCCGTTAGCCATGCCACCGCGGAGCGGTCGGCGCCGCGGGTGCACACCAGCCTCTTGTTGGACCCGGGCTCGTGCTGCCACACCGACTCGCCGTCCGATGGCGGCCGGGCGGTGAGCATCCGGAGGGCCAGCGCTTCGATCGTGAGCGAGTGCTCCTCGGGAGCCCGCCGGCGGCACTGAGCCTCAGCGCGCGCGAGTGTGGCAACGAAGGGAGGAACACCTGTCTTTCGAGCGAGCCCCTCCGCAGCGTGGGCGAAAACGGGCAGGGCCGAGTTCAGGAAGTGGTGGGCATCGTCAAGGGCGCGAGCTTTGGCCAGGACCTTGGCCCTGAGTTCGAACAACCCCTTCCGACCTTCGGCGGACGAATAGCCGCTGTCGACCGCCTCCCGCATCGTCTTGGAGAGCTGGGACACGCAGGTGAGGGCAATCGCCGACCAGGCCGCTTCACGCACCACGTAGCGCACCTGGCGCCCGCCCCGGAGGCGCCAGATGGCGGAGAGAGCCACTTGCATCGCCACCGGCAAGGCGTAGCTGACGACAGCATCGCCACGCCGGCTGCCCGAGCCGAGCTGCAGCGCCCACCCCCCGCTCAGCCCGAACTGGCTGATGGCCCGGTCGGTCTCGAAGTCGGCGGTTGGCACCCGGACGCGGGCCGCCCCCGCGGCAAGGAGGTCGGTGAGCGCCGCCACCGCTATGAACACGCGTGTCGTCGCCTCGGTCCCACCGCGCTTGCGCAGGACCGCCTGGAAGATCCCGACGTCGCGCACCAGGAGGGCGACGAAGGGCGCCGCCGCCCGAGGGCCACGGCGGAGATGCTCGCCGGCGGCAAAGGCGTCGAGCCCGACGTGGTAGATCCACGCCGACGCCGATGCGCACCGGTTGCGCTGTCTCCACTGTTCGAGGAGATCCTCCCCCTCCATGGCCTGGCCGGTCGGAGCGTTGAGAGGCACTCGGGAAACCTACTCTCGTCGTCCAGCCAGCAACATGGCCGTCCGTGCGCCATCGTGCAGCGCGTTCGCGCGGCACGGTGCTCAGCGCTCGAACAGGCGGGACTTGACGATGCCGCCGGTGTGGAGCCGGTAGCGGGCCATGGTCCAGAGGGTGGCCAGGCCGTAGCGGATGTTGGCCCGCATCGACGTGGAGGACGCCTCAGCGTGGTAGCGGGTGTGGATGGGGACCTCGGCGACCCGCTGCCCGAACGCCACCGCCTGGGCGATGATCTGGCTGTCGAACACGAAGTCGTTGGAGTTGCGCAGGAACGGCACCGTCTCCAGGAACGACCGGGAGTAGGCCCGGTAGCCGGTGTGCAGCTCGCTGAACCGGGTGCCGAGCATGCCGTTCTCGATGGCGGTCAGGGCCTTGTTGGAGACGTAGCGGTACAACGGCATCTTCCCGGCCCTGGCCCCACCCGGGATCAGCATGCGGCTGCCGAGCACGATGTCGGCCTCGCCCCGCTGGATAGGGGCGATGAGGTCGGGCAGCACGGCCGGGTCGTACTGGCCGTCGGGGTGGAGCATCACCACGATCTCCGCCCCCAGGCGCAGGGCCTCCAGGTAGCACGTCTTCTGGTTGCCGCCGTAGCCCACGTTGTGGGGCAGGCCGATGGTGCGGATGGGGAGCCGGGCCGCCTCCTCCAGCGTGTCGTCGTGGCTGCGGTCGTCGACCAGCAGGACCTCGTCGACCACGTCGCGCGAGATGCCTGTGTAGGTGGCGGCCAGCGTGCGGGCGGCGTTGTACGCAGGCATGACGACAAGGACATTGAGGCGATCGCCGGCATCCGCCGGGACCGCCCGCCCGTCGGGCGCGCGATCAGTTGCTGGGTTCACCACCGAGGCACCATCTTGGCCGGACTGCCGGCCCCGGTCTACTCGTCCTCGTCGAGGTAGCCCGGACGGAAGGTGCTCATCGCGAAAGTCTTCCCTCGGTCCTTGGCAGGAAACCGGCGATCATGACGGCCGTCAGCGGTTCGTAGGTCGCAGGCGGGAGGCCGTCATCGATGACCAGGACCCCGTCCGTGCGGCCGCAGGCCTGGGCCAGGGGGAGGGCGGGGTCGTTCACGTCGGCGATAGACACGGTCGGGACGCCCGCTTCGATGGCGGCGCCGGCGAAGCCGTGGTCGGCGATGACCGCGTCGACCCCGGCCGGGCCGCCCGCCGCGTCCAGCATCGCCTCCATGTAGTCGGGGCGGTGGGTGTGGCGGAGGCTCCCGTGGACGATGAGCGAGCCCACCCCCTCGAAGTAGCGGACCGAGCAGGGCTCGCCCTCGGGCGTCTTCAGCCGTTCCCGCTCGCCGCCCAGCGGCTCCAGGATCCGGCACCCGGCCGCCTCCAGGGCCCGGGCCAGGCCCGCGTAGTGGGGGAGCAGGGCGAAGGCGTGGCCGGTGGCCAGCAGCACGCGGGCCCCGCCCCGGGCCCACTCGGCCAGCACGGCGCCGTGGTGCTCAACCGCCGCGGCCGCGACCGCGGGGTCGACGTACGCCGTGGCGTCGAGGTCCTCAGCCTCGCCGAGCGTCACCCCGCACGCCCGCAACGCTGCGATCACGGCGTCGACGTCCACGTCCCGCCAGTCCGAGAGACCGAAGGTGTGGTCGGGGCGT
Organism: Acidimicrobiales bacterium; assembly: GCA_050742295.1. GTDB lineage: Bacteria > Actinomycetota > Acidimicrobiia > Acidimicrobiales > AC-14 > JAHFUQ01. The sequence continues at coordinate 20,719 of JBOGID010000236.1, forward strand.
CCCGCCACGAGGCGGCGGGCGTTGTCGATGCAGGAGCTGACCGGTGTGGCGACCGTTCCCGCCAAGCCGCTGGTCGCCAGGTGGCGTCCCAGCGCGGCGCGGTCCGTCACGAGAGGAAGCTGAGCCCGACGAGGAGGATGATGAGCCACCCGAGGATCCACAGGCCACAGACGGCGATGACGGCGATCAGCCACCCGGGCCGGATCAGGGTGAACCACTCGCGCACCGACGTGGCTCGCGGCCGTTGGGAGTAGTCGCGGCTCCGGGTCAGCGGCCCGGTCCCTTCGGCGCCCAGCACGTTGAGGGCCCCCATCCCCCGCAGCGCGGCCCACAGTCCCAGGCCGAGGAAGATGGCCGCCACGGGGATCAGGACCAGGATCACGGTGGGGCGGTCGTGGGGGAGGTCGTGGGTGGCCTGGTGGTGGGCACCGTGGGGAACACGAGCGTCGTCGGCACCGGGAACGAGTACGTGGGCTGGGGCTGGGGCCGGCGCGGCGGGGCGGTGGAGATCGGGGCGTTGGTGACGGTCGGGCCCGTGCGGCGGGTGGTGGCAGGCGATGAGTTGGGCGGCGTGGTGGTCGAGGCCGACCCGTCGGGGCCGTTGGAGCCGAAGCCGGGGCCGGGCGCCACCGTCGGCGGCGGGCCGGGCCTGGCAAAGTCGGTGAGGTTGAGCAGGGGCCCGACGTCGGTCATGTACGCCTTCCAGGTGGGCGCCGCGAACGTCCCCCCGTAGACCCGGGCCGAGCCCTTGATGCCGGTCAGGGGCCGGCGGGAGTCCGAGTAGCCCATCCAGATGGCGGTGGACAGCTCGGGCGTGTAGCCCACGAACCAGGCGTCGCCGTAGTCCTCGCTGGTGCCGGTCTTGCCCGCCGTCCCCTCGGGGCGGCCGATGTCGGCGCCGGTGCCAGTCCCGCCGGTCACGACCCCCTTCAGCACGTCGTTCATCTCGTCGGCTATGCCCTCGGCCAGCACCCGCTTGGCCTTGCGGGACTTGATGTCCTCCAGGACGGTGCCGTTGCGCTCCTCGACCTTGATGACGGGGGACGGGGCCATGAGCAGGCCCCGGTTGGCGAACGTCCCGTAGGCCGAGGCCATGTCGAGCACCGACACCTCGGCCGCGCCCAGCGTCAGGGACGGCCCGTAGGGCTGGCCGTTGCTGGGCTGGTTGCCGTCGGCGCCGACCATGGTGAGGCCGAAGCGGTTGGCCGCCGCCGCCGTGTCCTTCACGCCCACGTCGCCGATGAGCTGGGCGTAGACGGTGTTGACCGAGTAGGCGGTGGCCTGGCGGAGGGACAGGGCCCCGTAGCCCGAGCTCTCCACGTTGCTGACGGTGCAGCCCTGGGAGCCGGTGCAGCCCGGGAACCGGTAGGTCGACGGCCCCGAGTAGACGGCGCTGACGCTGATGCCCTCCTCCAGGGCTCGGGCCAGCGTGAAGGGCTTGAAGGCCGACCCCGGCTGGCGCCCCGTGCCGCCGCCGTCGATGCAGAAGGGCTCGTCGGGCTTGGGCTGGGGCGGCAGGTAGCACTTGCCCAGGGCGAGGTTGACCTCTGACCTTGTGAAGTCGCGGCCGCCGACCATGGCCCGCACCAGGCCGGTGCGGGGGTCGACCGACACCATCGCCATCTCCAGCGGGGCACTGGTGCCCTGCAGCGTCTGGGCCACCGAGGCCTCGGCCTTGGCCTGCATGGCGGGGTTGATCGAGGTGTAGACCTTCAGCCCGCCCCGGTAGACCTTCTCGTCGCCGTACTTGGCCACCAGGTACCGGCGCACGTAGTCGACGAAGTAGGGGTACTGGGCCTGCTGCTGGAGGTGCGGGTAAATGACGGTCGCCAGCCCCGTCGGCTCGTAGGCCTCGTCGATCAGGAAGAGCTTTTCGGCCGCCGCCTCGTTGTAGGCGGCCTGGGTGATCTTGCCCTGGGCGAGCATCTGGCCCAGGACGCGCCCGCGCACCTCTTCGGCTCCCGCCGGATTGGTCCGGGGATCGTTGACGCTCGGCAGCTGGATGAGCCCGGCGAGGAGGGCGGATTCGGACAGCGTCAGGTCTTTGACCGACTTGCGGAAGTAGGACTGGGCGGCCGCGCCGACGCCGTAGGCGCCGCCGCCGAGGTACACGCGGTCGAGGTAGCCCGACAGGATGGCGTCCTTGGTGAGCTCCTTCTCGACGCGCCGGGCCAGGGACGCTTCCTTGATCTTGCGGTCGATGGTCTTCTCGGTGCCGACGTACAGGAGCCGCACGTACTGCTGGGTGATGGTCGAGGCCCCCTCCACGTAGCCGCCGCCGGTGAAGTCGCGCCAGAGGGCCCGCAGGATGGCCCGGTCGTCGACGCCGGTGTGCTCGTAGAAGCGCCGGTCCTCGGTCGCGACCGTCGCCGCCTTGAGCGTGTCGGGGATGTCGGCCGGGCTCACGGGGATGCTGAGGTCGAACTCCCGGAGGAGGGCGATCTGGTCGCCGGCGTCGTCGTAGATGCGGGTCAGGCCCGACTCGACGGACGGCTTCTCCGCGGGGAGGTCGCTGGAGAGCAGGCCCTTGTAGTCGGTGTAGAGGATGAGCACGACCAGGAACGGGACGACGATGGCGGCCAAGACCGCGCCGAGGGCGATCTTGAGGAGCCAGGCGTTGCCGTCGTCCTCGTCGGCCCACGGCGGACCGTTGCCCTGCCAGTGGGGGCGCGGTGGCTGCTTCCAGTCGGGCGAGACCGGAGGTAGCCATTGGGTGGTCGGCGGACGGGGAGGGCTCAGCACCGGATCACCTGGACGCGAGGGGCGGTTCGACGGGTATGTCTCTCATGTTGGCGCGTCGGTACCCCTCCCTTCCACGCGGGGCCGTTACCCGAGAACTTCACCGTCCTAACGTAGAAGGTGGGCACGTGCCGTCCGGCCTGGTAGCTCGGCCAGCCTTCCAGCGACGGACCCCTTCGGGCAACTGCGTCGGGGTCACGGTCCGGCCGCCAGGCGCTTCTGGAGGGCGGCGAAGCGGGGGAGGGAGCGCAGGGAGTCGAGGTCGGGGTCGCCGTCGAGCAGGGACGCGTCGGCGAAGCCCAGGTCAGCGGCCTTCTCCAGCCAGTCCAGGGCGGCGTCGGCCTGGCCGGACCGGGCGTGGCTGCACGCCAGGTTGTAGGCGATCTGCCCGCCGTCGCCTTGACCGTCGCCTCGGCCGTCGCCTTTGCCGTCGCCTTTGCCGTCGGTTTGGTCATCGGCGCCCGTGGGCCCGGCCGAGGCCAGGGCCCGGCGCCCCACCGCCATGGCCTCCTCGTAGCGGCCGGCGCCGTGGAGGTGGGTGGCGAACTGGCCGGCGGCCGCCGGGCCGGGGCCGTCGGGGCCCAGCAGCCGTTCTGCCAGCTGCTGGTCGAGGCCGGCGTCGACGAGGGCGGCGGCGAGAGCCTGGTTGGCGGGGCCGAACCGGCCGCGGGCGTACCCGGCGACGATGTGGTCGAGGGCGGTGCCGTTGCGTCCGCCGTCCATCTCGATGGCGCCGAGCAGGAAGGGGTCGGGCGAGAAGCTGGGCGGGAACCGGGTCAGGGCCGTGGCCGCACCGGCGGCGTCCCCGCCCACCAGGCGTGACCACGCCAGCAGCTCGGTGGCCTGGGCGATGACGGCCGCCGACGGACGGTCGGCCAGCACCTCCTCGGCGGCCCGGGCCCCCGCGGGGGTGTCCCCCTGGCTCATCCCGACCCACCCCTGGTTCAGCCGCTGGCGCAGCTCCTGGTCCCGCCCCGACGTGAGGGCCGACACGTTCATGCTGCAGAAGAGGCCGGCGAACAGGGCCCCGAACACGTACCCCTGGGAGAAGGCGTAGAGGGCGCCCACACCGGCCACGACGGCCGAGACCAGGTGGGCCTGGCGCCGCCCCTCGCCCTTGGTCGCCAGGGCGAACAGGGCGGCCATGACCCGCCCGCCGTCGAGGGGCAGGACGGGCAGCAGGTTGACTACCGACCAGGCCACGTTGACCCAGACGACGTCCGAGACGATGGTCTCCGCCGTCGGCGACAAGCCCAACGAGGTGCGGGCCAGCCAGAGGGCGGGCAGGCCCAGGAGCACGACGCCCGTGAGGGGGCCGGCCAGGCTGACGGCCAGGTCCCGCCTGGCGGTGAGGTCGGCCGAGCCCGACGTGGCCCCGCCCATGCCCTGCAGGACGATCGTCGGCTGCTGGCCGAACAGGCGGAAGGCGACGGCGTGCCCCAACTCGTGGACCAGGACCGACGCGATGACGATGACCACCCAGGCCACCAGCAGGCCACCGCTGCGGGCCGCGATGCCGAGCAGGACGGCGACGAGCAGGAAGCTCAGCTCGATGCGGACCGGGATGCCTCGGATCCGGAAGGCCAGCCCGTTGCCCACGGCCTTCACGGTAGGCGGCGTCAGCCCGGTACGGGGCTCAGGCAGCCCCGAGTGCGGACCGCGACCTCCAGGCCGCGGCCGGCCAGGCCGGTGGCCCGGGTCGCGCCGCCGTGGGTGGCGGCCACGGCCCGGGCGATCGACAGGCCCAGGCCCACCCCCCGCCGTGTCGACTGCTTGCGGTCGGCGCCGGCCCGGCGGAACGGCTCGAACAGGGTTCGACGTCGTCGGGGGCGATCGCGTCGCCGCTGTTGCGCACCCGGATCCAGGCCGTGCCGCCCTCGTGGCCCGTCCCCACGCTCAGCCAGCCGCCGTCGTGGCTGTGGCGGACGGCGTTCTGCACGAGGTTGCCGACCAGCCGTTCGAGGAGCACGCGGTTGCCGGTGAGGGGGGCGGGGTCGAGGCGGGCGTCGCAGCCACCGCTGCCTATGCCGCCAACCGGGGCTGGACGACCGTGTCCCCCTGCTCAGCCTGGCCGGCGCCGTCGTGGCCGCCCTGCTCATCGGCGCCGTAGCCGGCCCCTAGAAGGCTGGTGTCATTCGCGATCGGCGCTACGCGCCGAGGCGGCCGACCTGCCTTTGACCAGCCCCTTTGCGTCGCACGAAGGCCTCCAACCGGGCGGTCGGCCGCCGGACGAGGGTTTTGACACCAGCCTCCTAGCCGGCCATGCGGGCCGCCCGCCTCAGCCCCAGCGACGCCCTCCGCTGGGCGTGACGGCCGCCCACGCGTTCAGCGGCCGAGGAGGCGGCGCCAGAACGGGGGCTTTCGCTCCCGCTGGCGGTACTCCGAGACGATGTCGCGGCCGGCGGCATTGACGATGTCCTCGGCCGCATCGAGGACTTCGGCGGCCCCGTTCCCGAGGCCGGGCGGCTCCTCGGGGGTCGGCGGCGTGATCAGCGAACCGTGCTTCCACGTGACATCGGCCAGGCGCAACTCGAACGCCGCGCACCCGTCAGGGCACCGCCAGGGCGCCTCGGGGGCGAGGTCGATGTTGCACTTCCGGACGGTCTCGCCCCCGGGATAGGTACGGGTCTCGTAGTGCTTGCAGTCGGTCCGCATGGGCATGGCAGGCAATTTTCGCGCGGTGTTGCCCGATTCGGACGGCGCTCAGCATTAATTCAGTTGACTCACAACTCCGCGGTCGCCACCATGTACATGGAGCCACGGGAAGCGGCTCTGCAAACCCGTTCAGAAGTCCACAAGCAGCACTTACAAGGGAGCGTGCCACCGGTGATCGGTCAGGCGTATCAGGTGAAGCCGTGGGGTGCTGTAGGCGCCGTCGCGCTCGCCATGACGTCGATGCGGTCGTGCACTACCGGCACCCGGTCGTTCCGCAGTGACCACGGTATTGAGTGGCTGACGGGCACTGGAGTCCATCCACCAGGATGATCTCCGATCCTTCGAGGGAGTGCCCAAAGGCCGCCGGAAACCACCGGCGGCCTTTCCATTTCTCCAGACGAAAGAGGAACAGACCGATGCTCGCCGAGAGGTGGGAGGACAGGGAGGCGGTGCGTGACGCAGCCCGGTGCCGGGACGGCACCGGTGAGCTGACCGCGCTGTTCTTCTCCGAGCAGCTGGACGACATCGCCCGGGCCAAGGCCATCTGTGCGGAGTGTCCCGTGCGGGAAGCGTGCTTCGAAGGCGCACTGGCTCGGCACGAGCCGTACGGCGTCTGGGGCGGCCGCCTCTTCTTCAAGGGCAAGGTGCTGGCGTTCAAGCGGGCCCGAGGCCGTCCGCCCAAGAACCCTCGCCCTGGCACAACCATGATCGCCTGACCCGCCTCGGCGAACTGGGACCCCTCGGGGCCACCAGTTCGCCCAGGTGGGGGGGGCGACACGAAGGTGAGCCGTGCGTGGGTTCGGCTACCTGGGTGCGGCGGTCGCCCCCGCAGTGGGAACCGTAGGGGAGCCAGACGTCGGCCCGGGGGCAGCCGGCTGGCCGGGCGGTGAACGGTTCGTGAACGTCTCCCAGGCGGGTAAGAGCGCTCCATGAGCGACGACGACGACACGTCCGCGGGCGACGACGAGGCGGCGGGGGACGACCGACGACACGACCTCGAAGAACACGTCCGCAGGCGACGGCGACGACACGTCCAAGGGCGACGACGACACGTCCAAGGGCGACGACGACAAGGCGGCAGGCGAGGACACGGCGGCGGACGAGAAGACCACAGGCGATGACACGTCCAAGGGCGGCGACGACGCCGACCAGACCAACGCCCCGCCCGGCTGACGCCGGGCGTCAGGTCGAGCAGCCGGGCTGGCCGGGAACGACGGGCCGGAAGGCCAGGGACTGCTGCACACCGTTGATGACCCACGGCGTGCGGGCGTTGGCCTTGCGCAGGGCGCCGAGCAGTGTCGTCACGTCGCCCCCGCTGACCAGGGTGCACGACCGGATGCCCGTCGCGGCCGGCGCCGCCGCCAGCGGCCACGCCTGCGGCGGCTGCGGGAGCTGGGGGTCGGGCGTGTACGCCCCGACCACGTAGACCGCGACCTCCGCCGGCTCCCACGCCCGCTCACCGGGCGGCAGGGCACTGGTGGCCTCGACAAACGCCTGCAGGGCCCGGCGGTTCTTCACCTGCTGGGCGCTCAGGCCCGGACCGGCGACGTCGTCGGTGATGCCGAGGGCGTTGGCCGAGTGCCGGTGGGTCGTCCCGCCGGCGACGATGGTGACCGTCGTGTCGGGTGCGTCGGCCACTGGCGGGCGGCCGAAGTCGAGGTCGCCGCCCAGCAGGCCCTGTTCCTGGGCGGTACGGATCAGCCCGTCGACCGTCGAGGCCGGGACGGTGACGGCCTGAAGGGGCGGCATGGCGGGGCCGGGATAGATGGCCGTCACCGGCGCCTGGGAGATCACCGTGCCGTCACCGAGCACCGTCACGGACGGCACCGCCCCCAGGGCCACGTCGACGGGCACGAACCCACCGGCGATGAGCACCTGCACGACGACCTCGTCCTTACCCTGCGGCCGCGACGGCGCCGATCCCACGACCGTCCCGTCGTCTCCGCACGCGGCGAGCGCGCCAGCCACCACTGCGACCAGCGCCACCGCACCCACTCTCGTTCTCATGCCCGTTTGACGATCATGCCCCGCCGCTCGGTTCCCGCCAATCACATGTCGAGGGCCAGCTGGCGAACGTCGGCCGCATCGACACGAGGCGCAGCTGCCGCATCCGCCGCTGGGCGCGGCCGCACCGCCCGGGTGAACGAGGCCGGGACGGTCCGGCCCCCGTGGCGGGCCACCATCGCCGCCACCTGCCGGGACACGGCCTGCTGCGTGGCCTTCGAGGCGTAGGCGCGTGGGTACAGCCGGGCGTACTCCGCCGTCAGGTCGGGACGGGCCTCGGCCAACCACGACAGGTAGTGCTCCTTGACCCCGGCCCGCAGGTGCAGCAGCAGGGGTGTGATCGACATCGCCCCGGCATCGACGCACGCCTTGACCACCGCCTCCAGTTGCTCGGGACGGTCGGACAGCCCGGGCAGGATGGGCGCCACCAGCACGCCGCACGGCACGCCCGCCGCGTTCAGCTTGGCCACCGCTTCGATCCGGTGGCGGGGGTGGGGCGTCCCCGGCTCCGTCAGCCGCCAGACCTCCTCATCCAACGTCCCGATCGAGAAGTTGGCCCGCACCTCGGTCACCGCCGCCGCCTCGGCCAGCAGCGACAAGTCGCGCAGGATCAGCGTCGACTTGGTCAGGATCGAGAACGGATTGCGGGCCGCCGCCAGCTCCCCGACGATGCCCTGCGTGAGCCGGTACTTGCCCTCGCACCGCTGGTAGGGGTCGGTGTTCGTGCCCATAGCGATGTGGTCGCCGCGCCACCGCGACGGCGCCAGCTCGGCCCGCACCCGCTCGACGGCGTTCACCTTGACGACGATCCGCCGGTCGAAGTCCTCCCCGATGTTCATCCCCAGGTACTCGTGCGTCGGCCGGGCGAAGCAGTTGTGGCTCACGACACCGTCGGCGATGAAGTCGCCCGTGCCCGTGGTGATGTCGAACATCGGCAGGTCGAGCCCGAGCCGGTCGACTGCCACCACCCGCCGCCTGCCGCTCCCTTTCAGCGCCCGTCCCGTGATGACCCGCTTCCGCGTCGTCGCAGGGTCGACCGTGAGGATGAACCGCAGGACTTCGCCGAGGCCTCCCAGCAGCCGGACGTCGGTGACACCGTTGCCCCGCGCCGGCTCGCGCAGGCAGCGAAAACCCAGCGCCCCGAACGAGCGCTCGATCCAACCGAGCAGGGTGGGATCGCCGTTGCAGATGCGGACGGCCCCGCCCAGGTGGCCCTCGGCGTCGTAGATGCCGGCCAGGAAGCCACGGAACCAGTCCGTCGACGGTTGGGCCGGCCACCTGATCAGGGTCTCGATGCCCTCCACCGCCACGCGGGCCTGCGTGCGGATGGCGACCATGGGCCGGCGGCGTTCATCGCCGGCCGCGAAGAGGAACTCCGTCGTCGAGATGCGCTCGTTCTCGAGGTAGCGCCGGGCCCGGGTCAGCGGCTCCAGGTCGGCCAGCGCAGGCCGGAACGTGTGGCGCGCGTTCGGCCGGCCGCGGCGCTGATAGGCGTAATGACCAAGGTGGGCGTCGCCGCGGACCATGCCGCAGACGTAGCCACGCTGGTAGTCCGCAGACTCAACCGGCCCGGCCGCGAACGTGCCGATCCCGAGCAAGGCGTTGCCCCTCGTCAGATGGGGTCGTCGCCCTCGGCCCTGCTCCGTCCCGGTGACGTGCTTCCAGCCCCGCTCGGTCAGGAACCGGTGGTCTGCGCTGGCGACGAGCTCGGTGCCGTTCTCGAGGGTGATGCGGTACGCGGGCTTGACCGTCGCCCAGTGGGCCACAACCGGTGTGGGCACGAACCGCCGGTACTGCCCGACCCGCTCCGTGCCCACGACCTCGTCGCCGACGCGGAGGTCGGCGATGGGCCGGGTGCGGCCCTCGGCGAGGAGCACGGGCGTCTCGGGCGCTAGGCAGTAATTACAGGCATGGGAGCAGCCTCGGTAGGCGTTGATCGTGTGGCGGAAGGGCATGCGCGACGCCTTCGGGACCTCGTTGATCACCGTGCGGGCATTGACGTGGAGGAACTCCATGCCGCCGTACTCGCCCTTGCCCACATGGCGCTCGACGACCTCGTCGAACAGGGCGCCCTGGGGGTCGGCCGCCGCCTCGGGCCCGTCGGCCAGGCGCCAGCGAAGGTCGGGAGGGGGAGTGCCCATCGCCGTCCCACCCTAGCCGAACAGATGTTCGTGTGGAAGGCCAGCCGGCCGAGACCTAGGAGGCTGGCGTCATTCGCGATCGGCGCTGCGCGCCGAGGCGGCCGACCTGCCCCTGACCAGCTCCTTTGCGTCACCGCAGGGCTCCCAACTGGGCGGCCGGCCGCCGGAAGAGGGC
>JBOGID010000237.1:0-7106 GCA_050742295.1 Acidimicrobiales bacterium
GGCCCACGCCGGCCGCCGCCATGGCGCCCACGACCAGCAGGTACGTCCCGACCCGGGCCGCACCCAGGAACGGCCCGTTCACCTGGCCCAGATCGAGCCCCGCCAACGGCAGCCCCCCGAGCGGCCAATGCCCCCGCACCGCCTCCATCAGGACGAGCGCCGCTGGCAACGCCACCGGCCGAGAGACAAGCGCCACCGCCCCCGCGAACAGCAACGATTCCACGACCACCAGCAGGACCCAGCCCACGGCGTGGAACTCCACTGCCCACCACAGGCCCGGCCCGTACAGCCCCAAACCGGCGCCCAGCCCCAGCACCAGCCGCCCCCGCCACCCGCACTGCACGAGCACCCACGCCAGCACCGCCACACCCACCGGCCCCAGCGGCCACCACCCGAGCGGCGGCAGCGTCAACGTCAGGAGGACCCCGGCACCGAGCCCGAATGCAAGTAGCCGCGCCCCCCGTGCTAGTCGTGGAGTCGTGGCGATGACGAACGTTCCTCCACTGCGTTCAGGCACGCAGCCGGCTCTTGACCCGCTGGCCCCCGAAAACAGGGCCGATCCGTACCCCTTCTATCACTGGCTCCGGACCCACGAACCCGTGCGCCACGCCGTCGACGGCAACTGGATCCTGAGCCGTTACGCCGACGGCGCCGGCCTCCTGCGCGACCCGAGGTTCTCCCCCAACCCGGCCCACCTCCGGGAGGGCGCCATCGAAGGCGCCGAGAACCACCCCGTCCGCCAGGTGGGCACCAGCCTGATGATGTTCCTCGACGCGCCCGACCACACGAGGCTCCGGTCCCTGGTGAGCAAGGCGTTCACGCCCAAGGTCGTCGAGATGATGCGGGCCCGCATCCAAGGCCTGGTCGACGACCTCCTCGACGCCGTGGTCGTCCGCGGCGAGCCCGCCCTCGACATCGTGGCCGACCTCGGCTACCCGCTCCCCGTCGCCGTCATCTGCGAGCTGTTGGGCGTCCCCGCCTTCGACCGGGAGCTGTTCCGCCAGCTGTCCTCCGACGCCTCACGGCTGCTCGACGGCGGCGCCCTCGACCCACCCGCCCAGGAAAAGGGCATCGTCGCCGGCATGCAGCTGTTCCAGTACTTCACCGACCTGGTCGAGCAGCGCCGTCCCGACCCCCAGGACGACCTCCTCAGCGCCATGATCGCGGCCGAGGAGGCGGGCGACCGCCTCTCCCACGCCGAGCTGATCACCACCGCCACGCTCCTGTTCGTGGCCGGCCACGAGACGACCAGCAACCTCATCGGCAACGCCCTGCTGGCCCTGCTCCGCAACCCCTCCGAGCTGCACCGCCTCCGCGACAACCCCGACCTCATCAAATCGGCGGTCGAGGAGTTCCTGCGCTACGACTCGCCCGTGCAGTTCGTGGCCCGCATCGCCACCGAGGACGTGGTCGTCGGCGGTGTCGACATCCCCAAGGGCGACCAGATGATCTGCGTGGTCGGGGCCATGAACCGCGACCACGCCCAGTTCGAAGACCCCGACCGGCTGGACATCGCCAGGCCCGAGAAGACCAACCGCCACCTGTCGTTCTCGGGCGGGCCCCACTTCTGCCTCGGCGCCTCCCTCGCGAGAATGGAAGCCCAGGTCGCCATCTCGACCCTGCTCCGGCGGCTTCCGGGCCTGGAACTCCGCACCACCGAGCCCGTCCACCGCGACCATTTCGTCCTCCGCGGCGTCCACGAACTCAACGTCGGGTTTTCGCCAACCGCCCTAGCCGGGTAGGTTTCAGGTCTTGATGCACGATCGGCCTCTGCTGCATCTCCTCGTCCCTGAATGGGGCGGGGTCGGGATCTACCAGACGTTCGGTCACCGATTCCCCCCGATGTCGCTGCTGGTGCTGGCCGCCCACGCCCGCCGCGCCGGGTGGGACGTCGAGATTTTCGATCTCAACTACGAGCCGAACCCGGTCGCCAAGGCCGAGGAGGGCTGGCCCGGGCGCCGCAGCAACTTCATGATGCCGACCAAGAAGCGTCGGGCCGGCAAGCCCGACCTGGCCGCCCTCACGGTCTGGACGCCCAACTCGCCCAACGCCTACGGCACAGCGGACGCGTACCGGGCCCAGGGTGTGCCCGTGATCCTCGGCGGCGTCCACGCCTCGCTGATGCCGGGCGAGGCGATCCGCCACGCCGACTCGGTGGTGTGCGGCGAGGCCGACTCGATCTTCGGCGACATCCTGGCCGACGCCCTCGCGGGCCGGCTCCAGCCCCTCTACCAGGGCTCGTTCCAGGGCATGGAGAACGTGCCCATGAACCACGAGTGGGTCGACCTCTACCAGATGTGGCCGCTCACCCGGTATGCGCCGCTCAATACGCTGCAGACAACACGAGGCTGCCGGTTCAACTGCGACTTCTGCTCGGTGATCCGCATCAACGGCCGTGGGTCACGCCACAGCCAAATCGACCGGGTCATCGAGGAGGTCAGGGTCCTCAAGCGCACGGGCCAGCACATGGGCGACTTCGCCTACCTGTTCTTCCTCGACGACGACATGGCCGCCGACCTGGAGTACACCAAGGAGCTGTGCGAGGCGATCGTCCGCAGCGGCGTGAAGTTCACGTGGGGCTGCCAGGCGTCCATCGGCCTGGCCCGCGACCCCGAGATGCTCGACCTGGCGGCGAGGGCGGGCCTGCGGGCCATGTTCACCGGCTTCGAGTCGATGTCGCGCGACGCCCTGATCGAGTGCAACAAGAAGAACCGGCCGGGCGAGTTCGGCGAGTTCATCGAGAAGATCCACAGGCGGGGCATCTCCATCGAGGGCGGGTTCATCTTCGGCTTCGACCACGACAAGGCCGACGTGTTCCAGCACACGGCCGACTTCGTGAACCTCATCGGCGTCGACGTGGCCCACTTCTCGATCCTCACGCCCTACCCGGGCACCCACACGTTCAGCCGCATGTACCAGGACGGCCGGATCCTCAGCTACGACTGGCGGCAGTACAACCTGTACCACGTGGTCCACCAGCCGGCGCAGATGACGCCGCAGCAGCTGCACGACGGAATCCGCGACGTCTACAAGTGGTTCTACGCGGGCCGGCGCCGCTGGCCCCGGTTCCAGAAGCACCTGTGGGACCGCGACCAGCGGTTCAACATGGCCTTCGCGGCCTGCAACTACAACTACGACCGCCGCTACCGCAACCTCATCCTCGACGAGGCCCCGCCCTTCGAGGCTGACCCCGACGAGGTGGCCCGCATGGCCCTGGCCAGCGCCGCCCCCGCCCAGGAAGCCCTCACCGTGGCTTACCAGCAGGCCGCCCCCAACGTGACGTTCCTGCCGCACAAGCCGGTGGCGCCGGCCCCCGTCTGACCCTCGGGCGGTTGGTCAGGCCTGGGGCTGGGCAGTGGCGGCGATGACCTGATCGAGGACCGACTGGTCGGGCAGCTGAGGCGGGTCGAGTGACGGCAACCGGCGGACATGGGCGAAGGCCTGGTCGATGAACTGCCCCTCCACGACCGGGGTGTGGCAACCGGCGATCGTCGTGATGTCCAGGTTCTGGACGCGGTCGACGTAGTGGCCGTACTTCGTCTCGTCCACCAGCGTCAACCACGGGCTGACCGCGCCGAGGGCGAACAGCATGAGGCCGAAGCTCCAGAACTCGGCGTCGAGCTCGGCGATCGGCGCCTCCGGGTGCGGCAGGGGGGTCGCGAACGAGTCCGACGACCAGTAGGCACCGGTCTTCGGGTCGAACAGCCCGCGCGTCGTGGGTGAGTCGTAGACGGGAGGCCGCAGCGCCTGCAGCGTGCGGTCGCCGATGTCCAGGGACTCGCCGTCCATGACCCACCGGCACCGAGCGTGCGGGAACTCGAAGCAGTTGGTGTGACGCTCCACCATCGCCCAGTTGCACACCAGCCTCGCGTTCGGGCAGGCGCTGAGCGTTTCGTCGAGATTGCCGGTGTGGTCGACGTCATCGTGCGACAGGAAGATCCAGCGGACGTCGGCCGGCTCGACCAGCGAGAACACGTCTTCCAGCCACTGCTTGCGATTGGCAATCGTGCCGGTGTCGACGATCATCGGCTCCGAGCCCTGGATCACCATCGAGTTCAGGTGCACGAACAGGGGCTGGCCGAGCGCCTGCTGCACCGAGTGGATCACCCACGTATCGGCCGCGATCTTCGTCGGCGGGACACGAATGGTCGGCGCGACCGGCGAGAACATCGTCATGGACTTCCACCTCCTCCTGGGCCCCGGGCGAGAGCGCTCGTGCGCGCCCGCCCTCATCGTAGCGGGCACCCCTACGCCGTGCCGAAGTCGCCCGGGCGGCGGTTGCACCCCCGCTAGCTGCGCGCCGTACCTAGTGACAGCGCCCTCTGGCGGCGCGAGCCTTGCTCCCGTCACGACGTGCCGTCACAGAGGGGGGCTCATGAGACACCGTCGACTGACCGTGCTGGCGACCATTGCGGTCGCGCTGGCGGTCATCCCGTGGACCGCCGCCTCGGCCAAGACCTTCACCATCCCCGAGGTGGACGGGGCCGTCCAGGTCACGCAGGACCTGGGTGTGGCCCGCGGCCACGCCACGCCCGCGCTCGCCGTCCATCCCGACGACCCCAACACGCTGGTCGTGGCCGAGAGCGACGCCTACTCGTCGCGCTGCGCGGTCCACGTCTCCCGTAACGGCGGCCTGACGTGGTCGCAGGCGACCCAGCCCACGACGCCGCCCGACTGGCAGGGCTGCGGTTTCGCCGTCACCGGCCCCATGGCCGACCTCGAGTTCGACGCCGAGGGAACCCTCTACTACACGTGGAGCGCCGTCCAGCAGACGAGCTACCAGCAGCGCATCTACCTGGCCAAGTCCACCGACCTGGGCCTGACCTGGGACGTTTCGCCGCTGCCCCGCGTCGGGCCCGACCCGGCCAAGCGGGAGTACGGCGCCGACACCATGCCCTCGCTGGTCGTCGACCGGGACGACCACAACCGCGTCTACGTGGCCTGGTGGTCGAACAACGGCATCTGGAACGCGCCCGGCCTCATCACCAGCTCGGAAAGCTCGGTCTGGTGCCGGCTCACCGACAACAAGGCCCTCGCCCGACCGTGGGCGGCCACGTCGACCGACGGCGGCCGCACCTGGGGTGCCCCCGTCGACATGGCGCCCGGCATCGGGCACTGCACGACCGAGCCCTACCTCGTCCAGGCCAAGGACGGCCGGCTGCTGGCCTTCTTCGGCGAGTCGACCCGGAGCCTGGAGGAGGGCAAGTCCCCGCCGTCCCACCTGTTCTTCGCCGAGACGGCCGACCACGGCAAGACGTTCACGGTCAAGCCCATCTACGAGCAGGACGGCAACCCCGCCACCCCGACCTCCACCTCGGACTGGCTGGGAGGGGCGGCGCCCGGGGTCGACCTCAAGACGGGCAACATCTACGTCGCCTGGGAGAACATGGGCGCGGGCACGCCCCGGGTCATGTTCCTGCGGTCCACCGACAACGGCCGGACGTGGAGCCAGCCCCGCAAGGTCAATGACGGCGACACCAAGCGGGACTGGGACTTCCCCGAGGTCTTCCCGGCCATGGACGTCGCCCCCAACGGCCGTATCGACATCGTCTGGTACGACTACCGCAACGACGCCGGCTGGAAGGACGGCGACCGCCGGGCCACGTTCCAGGACGTCTACTACGCGTACTCGACCGACGGCGGCCAGACCTTCGCCAAGAACGTCCGCATCAACGACCGGGCCATCGACCGCCGGTTCGGACCGAAGCTCGGGTCGATCAACGGGCCCATGGGCGTCGTCTCCACTGACAAGGTGGCGTTCGTCGCCTGGGACGACACCCGCAACGGCAACACCATCACCGCCAGCCAGGACATCTACTTCACCCGCGTCCGCTACGCGCCGCCGGGCGAGGCCTTCGGCGGCGGGGAGGACACCGGCACGTCGCCGTGGGTCGCCGGCCTGCTGGGCGCAGCCGTGGCCCTCGCCATCGGCGGGTTGATCCTGGTCCTGGGCATGCAGGCCTCGCGGAAGAGGACCCCGACCCTCGACAAGCCGGCCGCCGCCCCGACCCCCACCAAGGAAACGCCCGTCACGTAGGCGGCTGCTGTCCGAGCCCTCGTTGCGCCTGATGGCGTGTTCCCAGTGAGGCGGTACTGACGCCGAATCGGTCAGCGGCCGTCGGGCGCTTCGGCGCGAAGCGCCGATCGCGAAAGACCGCAGTCGCCTAGCGTCGGCGGCGTGTTGAGGCGCCGCGAGAAACGATGGGCGGCGATCTTCGCCGACGAACTGGCTGACGGGTGCGAGCGGCTCCTCGCCGCCTACGGCGACCAGCCGTCCCTCACGCTCCCCATCTCCGTCCCGATCGACGACCGGGGCGTCGTCCTACTCCGGCCCGATGGCCCGCTTGACGCGCCCCGCGTCCCCGCCACCCTGCACGTCGAACGGACCTCGCCCGGCCACCACGCCATCGCCATAGAACGCCAAGACGGCGGTCATCTGACCATCCCGGGCATCCGCGACGCCGGCGCGACCGACGCCAGGCTGCACACGCTGACCGCCGACATCACCCGCCGCGGGCTGGTCCTGTCGGGCGGGCTGGCAGCCCTCCGCTACGACGAGGAGACGGCCCGGTCCTACGCCAACGCCCTGTTCCTCACCCTGGGGCGGAAGCTGGCGAGCGCGCCCCACGCCTAAGCCGCAACGAGGCCCGGGGCCTGGAGCAGGGCGTCGACGGGGCCTTCAGCGGCCGGGGGACCGGCGCCGGCCTCCCCCGTGGGCCCGCCGGGGCCCACACCCGGGGCGCGGACGAATCCCACCTCCGCAACGGCAAAGGCACCGTTCGACGCGGTCGGAGACGCAAGTCGCCGGCTCTAACGTTCCTGTCGTGGAAGGACCGGGCACAGCAATCCTGCTCAGCGGAGCGTCCTCCGCAGGCAAGACCCCCCCCCGCTACCGCCGGCGGCGACCAGGCCAGACGAGGAGCCCACGGCCCTTCGCTCTCGGTCGGCGCCGGCGCGCGGCCCGGACCCGGCTGGGTCCCCGGCCCTCTACCCCCTCCCGGCCGGGCCCCTCCCACGCTCCCTGCTGGCCGCGTGCCGGCCTTCGACAGCTTGGATCACGAGCTTGTCATGCGGACGGTGTCGAAGCACACGGACCTGCCGTGGGT
>JBOGID010000238.1:0-4836 GCA_050742295.1 Acidimicrobiales bacterium
GGACGCGGCGGCCGATGGGGCCGTGGCGCTCGCAGATGACGTGGGCGAGGGCGAAGCCGAGCACGAAGCTGTCGAGCTCGTCGGCGGTGCTCGTGCGGACGAGCTCCTGCTGGCCGGTGGAGAGGACCCACGAGCCGTTGTCCTGGGTCCGGTTCAGGGCGCCGCCGAGGGCGTCGAGGTAGGCGGCGGCGGCCTCCACGGAGGTCACCTCGGGGTACGGAACCGTCCACCACTCGGGAAGTTGACTCATCGTTCCTACCTCCTGGCCAGGTCGCACACGGTGCCTCCCGTGGCCCGCAGCAGGGCGTTGGGAGAAATGGGGAAGTTGACATGGGGCGTGCCGGCCGCCGCCCACACCTCGTCATAGTCCAGCAGATCCTCGTCGACGAACACGCGCAATGGCTCCCGGTGCCCGAACGGGGGGACGCCGCCCACCGGGTAGCCGGTCGTCTCCCGGACCGTGTCGGCGTCCTCGCGCCACGCCTCGTCGCCGCCGACGACGGCGGCCAGCTTGCGCTCGTCGAGAAGGTTGTCGCCGCTGACCAGAGCCACGACGATCTCGGCGCTGCCGTCCCCCCCGACCCCGAAGACCAGCGACTTCACGATCTGGCCCAGTTCCACGCCGATGGCCTCGGCCGCGTCGGCCGCCGTCCTTGTCGACTGCGAGAACTCGCGCGCGTGGACATCCACGCCCAGAGCCTTGCCTGCCTCGACCACCTGCCGCACGTTCCGGTGCATGTCACCCGACCTG
Source organism: Acidimicrobiales bacterium (assembly GCA_050742295.1). Classification (GTDB taxonomy): domain Bacteria; phylum Actinomycetota; class Acidimicrobiia; order Acidimicrobiales; family AC-14; genus JAHFUQ01. Next base: position 752 of record JBOGID010000238.1, read on the forward strand.
TACGCGCCCGAAGTGCCTCATGCTGGCACACTTGCCCCGTGGCGCCCGCCGTCGCTGGGGCAATCCTTCACGTCGACCTGGATGCGTTCTATGCGTCGGTGGAGGTCCTGGTCGACCCGAGCCTGGCCGGCAAGCCCGTCATCGTGGGCGGGGCCGGCAACCGGGGGGTGGTGGCGTCCGCCTCCTACGAGGCCCGGGCCTATGGCGTGCGGTCCGCCATGCCGTCCCTGCGCGCCCGCCGGATGTGCCCCCACGCCCTCTTCGTGCCCGGCCGGTACGCCCTCTATTCCGAGTACAGCCAGCGCCTCAACGCGCTGTTCCGCGAGGTGACGCCGCTGGTGGAGCCCATCGGCCTCGACGAGGCGTTCCTGGACGTGTCGGGGGCCCGCCGCCTCCTGGGCGAGCCGGCGGACATCGCCCGCACCCTCCGCCTGCGCATCCACGACGAGTTGGGACTGTGGGCGTCGGTCGGCGTCTCGGCCGTCAAGAACCTGGCCAAGCTGGCCTCGGAGGCGGCCAAGCCCAAGGCCAGCCTGGCCGGGCCGGTGGCGGGCCTGGGGGTGAAGGTGGTCGAGGCGGGGGAGGAACTGGCGTTCCTGCACCCCCACCCGGTGCGGGCCCTGTGGGGGGTGGGGCCGGCCACCTACGGGCGCCTTGAGCGGTTCGGGGTGACGACCGTGGGCGATTTGGCCGCCGTCCCGCTGGAATCGCTGATCGGGGCCCTGGGCGAGGCCAACGGCCGCCACCTGCACGACCTGGCCCGGGCCCGCGACCCCCGCCGGGTGGAGCCCGACCGCGACGCCCGTTCCATCGGCCACGAGGAGACCTATCCGACCGATCATCACGACCACGCCACCCTCGGCCGGGAGGTGGTCCGGCTCAGCGACGGAGTGGCGTCGAGGCTGGCCGCCGCGGGCGTGGCGGGACGGACGGTCACCCTGAAGGTGCGGTTCGCCGACTTCCGGACGATCACCCGTTCCAAGACGGTCAAGGACCCCATCTCCAGCGGGCCCGAGGTGACCCGGGTGGCGCAGGCCCTGCTGGCGGGCGTGGACCCGTCCCCCGGCGTGCGCCTCCTGGGCGTGAGCGCGTCCAACCTGGTGGAGCGGCCTGCGGTGCAGCTCGGGCTGGACGAAATAGGCTCGTGGGATGGGGTTGGCCGGGCTGTCGAGGAGGTCCGGCGGCGGTTCGGGGAGAAGGCCGTGGGCCCCGCGACCCTGCTCTCGGGTGGGGGCCTGAGGCTCCGGCGCATGGGAGACCAGCAGTGGGGGCCAGGTTGAGGGAAGCAAACGGCGACCGCGTTGTTGACCCTTGCGTGCTGTGCGAAGATGGCTCTACGGAGTGTTGGCTTGTGGGTTGATGACTTGGGTGTCGTAGCGAGCAGGACGTCGAGGGGCTAGAAGTGCCGCTTTCCGAGGACGAGCAGCGGATCCTCCACGAAATCGAGCAGCAGTTCTACGAGAGCGATCCTGCGTTCGCGCGCGAGGTCGCCAAGACCACCGTCTACCGCCACGCCGGCCGCAACCTGAAGTGGGCCGCCCTCGGCTTCTTCGTGGGCTTCGTCCTGCTGATCGCCTCGTTCTCCTACAGCGTCGTCCTGGGCTTCGCCAGCTTCCTGATCATGCTGGCCTGCGCCTTCGTGTTCGAGCGCAACCTGCGCAAGATGGGCAAGGCGGGTTGGAAGCAGGTGTCCGAGAGCGTCAAGGTCTCCAACTTCAAGGAGGCCCTGGGCGAGACGGGCAAGAAGTTCCGCAAGCGGTTCAAGAAGGACGAGTAGCGGCCGGCCCCGGCGGGGGCGTTACGGCCGCCGGCGTACGGCGTCGACCAGGGGGCGGGGGTCGAGCTTCCACTGCAGCCTGCGCATCGGGCCGGCCTGGTCCCGCAGGTGGATGGCCACCGCCAGGGCCGCGTCCTGGGCGACCTCCACGGCGGCCTCCGATGAGCCCTCCGCCGAGAAGCCGGCCACCGTCGTCTCGTCGGCCAGCCGGGTGAGCTGAGGCCCGGCGTCGCCCACGGCCGGGGCCGACCGGCGGGCGAACTCCGGGGCCGTCTCCGACGACCGCCGGGGATGGCCGGCGAGGCTGAGGGCGTCCTCGGCCTCCTGCCAGGCCACCAGGACCCGCTCCGTGGCGGTACCCGCCGCCCGCCGCCGGCGCTTCACCATCAGCCGCTGGGCGAACGGCACGACCAGGGCGTAGAGGACCGCCAGCGCGGCCAGGATCAGCACCACCCGCCAGAACGGGTTGGTGCCGTCGTCGCTCGCCCCCGAACCGGTCTGCTCGGGCGGGACCTCCTCCTCGCCCGGCACCGAGGTGGCCGAGCCGTCGCCGATCGTGGTCGGGGTGGTGGTGGTCGACGAGGCCGGGTCCTCGGACTCGTTGGCGGGTGCGGGCCCGACGCCCGTGTAGGCCTGGGTCCCGGGGAGGGAGCGGCCGGCGCCGGGAGTCGGCTCGAAGGCCACCCACCCGAACCCATGGATATACACCTCGGGCCAGGCGTGGGCGTCCTTGCCGGAGACGGCGAACCCGCCGTCCTTGGCGGTGCCGGGGACGAACCCCACGGCCACCCGGGCGGGCAGCCCGATGGAACGGGCCATGGCCGCGAACGTCCCTGCGAACTGCTCGCAGTAGCCCCGCTTGCTCTCGAACAGGAAGCGCTCCATGGCCCGGCTGCCGTGACCGGCAGCCACGGTGAGGTCGTAGGTGAACCCGCCCGGCGAGCGGAAGAAGTCCTGGAGCCGACGAGCCCGCTCGTAGGGCGACGTGGCCCCGGCGGTGACCTCGAGCGACTTCTGGCGCACCGGGCCGGGGAAGGCGTCGGGCAAGGCCAGGTACTCGTCGGCGATGGCGTCGGGCACGGTGGCGGGCGCGGCCGCCAGCAGGGCCGCTGTCAGGTCGGGGACGGTCGAGACCACGTCGTAGCGCAGGCCGTCGGCGGTGGCGGCTTCGGCCAGCAGGCTCCCCGAGTCGCGGTCGAACCGGGCGCCACGGACGCCGGTCACGCTCGTCGGCCGGTAGGCCGCGGGCAGCCAGATCGTGCCGAGGGGGCCGATGCTGTACTGCTGGCGCAGGGCCCGGCCCGTCCCGGAGTCGGGGAGGGTGCTGCGGGCGGGCTGGTAGGTACCCAGCGACGACCAGATCGTGCCGTCGAAGCGGTCGAGGGACGTCAGCCGCCAGTAGCTGGGGCTGTCGGCTTGGACGGTGAACAGTTCGAGGTCGCGCTGGTCGACGAGCCGCCCCCGGATGTCCACCAGGGGGCTGACGGTGACGCGGGAGCGGGAACCGCCCTCGCGGGTGTCCCGGAGGCTGATGAGCCCGGCGCTGTCCACCCCCGGGAGGTGGGGGCCGACCAGGACGGCGACGGCCAGGGCGACGAGCCCGAGGGCCGACCCGTGCCGGAGCAGGGAGGCGTCGCCCTCCCGGCTGCGCCCTGCGAACCAGGAGAAGGCACGTGACTGGCGGGCCGCCTCGCTCCACAGCACGAACGCCAGCAGGGCCACGAAGTAGAGGGCGGTGGCCCAGAGGCGCAGGGCGTCAGCGCCGAGGATGGCGCCGAACACGAACAGGGTGAAGGCCGGGGCCATGGCCTCGAACCTGGCCCGCATGCGGAAGGCGAAGAAGTCGCTGGTGGTGGCCGTGAGCCAGGTGCCGGCCACGGCGGCCAGGACGAAGCCCCGGAGCGGGGGGGTGGGGGCCTTGACGTCGCCGAACCGTTCCCAGGCGACCCGCAGGTCGTCCACCGCGGCCCGCCACGTGGCGCCGCGGGGGATCAGGAGGGTGGTGGTGTGGGGCTCGACGAACCAGGCGATGGCCAGGGCGAGGCCGGCCAGCGACAGCAGGGCCGACTTGAACAGGTCGAGGCCGAGCCGCCGGCAGCCCCAGGCGACGGCGTGGCCGCCGATCACGGCGCCCAGCACCGGCCCCGCGAACGACCCGTCGGCGAACAGCCGGGCCAGGCCCAGGGCGGCGGCCGCCGTCACCCAGACGAGGGCGATCTCGGTGCCGACGGTGACGAGCGGGGAGGCGCCTTCGGGCGACGAGGGCGGCGGCTGGCGGCTCGGCCCCGGGCGGCCCCGGCCGCCGTCC
>JBOGID010000239.1:0-23659 GCA_050742295.1 Acidimicrobiales bacterium
CGCCCGGCCGGGGACGGGGGGAGGTCGCCGCGGCGGCGTTCGAGCGCGGTCGCCGCCTCGCCGAGGCATCCCGCGTCCCCGGGCGCCGGGGTGGGGGCTCCCAGCGAACGCTGGCGGCCGCGGTCGAGCTGCTGGCCGAGTTGGGATTCGAGCCCCGCCGGACGGGGGCGGACGAGGTGGTCGCCGCCAACTGCCCGTTCCGACCGCTGGCCGACACCGCCCCCGAGACCGTGTGCCAGGCCGCTGAGGCGTTTGCCGGCGGCGTGCTGACCGGCCTGGGGGGACGCGGCGTCGAGGCCTGTCTCGACCGGGCCTCTGACCGGTGCTGCGTGGTACTGCGGGCCACGTCAAACCTAAACCAATGAGCGTGAGTTAAACCTCTTCCCGAAAGGGCTTCCTCAGGTGTATAACTAACAAGGACTGGTGAAACATGTGCAGGTCCGAGGAGGCTCGCATGGAGGACACAGCGTCGGAGATCATCGGGCTCGGCGGGGCGCTCCTCGCCGGCTACGCGTACCTGCCCCAGGTCACTCACCTGGTCCGGGAGCGCTGTGCCGCGGGCCTGAGCGAGCGGGCCTTCGCCCTCTGGCTGATGGCCTCGCTGCTGATGACCGTCCACGCCGTCACGATCGGAGCCGTCGTGTTCATCGTGCTCGGAATCCAGCAGGTTGCGGCCACTGCCCTCATCGCCTTCTACTGCCGCCTCTATCGGGGCCAGCCGTGTCCGTCACACGCGCCGGTCGCCCGTTCGCCTCAGCGGTCCGTGCCGTGGCCGGCCCCGGTCGAGCCCAGGCCGTTCGTCGTTGCCGCGTCGCCCTCTCCCGGGCTCATCGTCCTCGACGGCCAGATCGTGGGCGGCTGATCACGTGAGGGCGTACGAGCACCGCGCTATCGGCGACGCCGCCACAGGTGGGGCGTTGGCGAACGTCGGCGGCGAGTCGGCCAACGAGCGGTTTCTGCTCACCTTCGGCGATGTCGTCGCCCTGAGCGGGGACTTCTTCCTGCCCGACGGCGGCCCGCCAGGTGTGGCGCCACCGGGCGGGAGCCTGTTCAGCCTGGGCCCGATCCCCGGCGAGGCGGGGAAGCGGCTCGAAACCCGTGACGAGATCCTGTGGGCGCTGAAGGTGATGACCATGGACGAGGAGGTGCGCGACCCCCGGTTCGAACCGGGTGGGCAGTTCGCCGATGTGCGGTCCGGTCGCCACCCGGAACGAAGGGCCGTCGAGCGGCTGGTCCGGGACCGCTACCTTGGCCTGGCCGCCACGAACGACGACCACTTCGTGGCTCCCGGCCACTCGGACGCGGCCACCGGCAGCGGCTTCCGCTCCGCCCTCGCCGCCTACCGCAATCTCCATCAGGTCGCTCTCGACGTGGCCGCGCGCCTGGGCCGCCGCAACGGCGACCTGGCCCAGGCCGTGGCGCGCGAGGCCGCGGCCCAGCACTTCCTGACCGACGCGTTCGCAGCCGGGCACCTGCGAACACCCGTCGCCGAGATCCGTAGGTACTGGAAGGGGCGGTACCCCGGCTTCTGGACGCAACTGCAACGCCGGGTCTCCTCCGACACGGCCACCGCACTGCGGGAGCTCAGCCGCCTGATCAGGCTGCTGCCCCAACGGTTGGTGTACGAGCGCACGCTGGCCGAGCTCACGACCAGGACGAGCCAGTACCCCGACCTTTCCTTCGGCGACCTGGTGGCCCGGTGCTTTCACGACTGGGACAACACCAATGGGCTCGAAGTCGACGGGGGCGGCTTCGTGTTCGGCGACGGCCGCACCGACGAGGGCGACACCCGCCGTCTTGCCGTGACTGGGGTGCGGGCCGGTCTCGACGACGTCGAGGCCGCCTACGAGCTGGGGCGGTCCCGGCACGGGCTCAGGGGGGAGCCGCTGTACGAGGCGGTGCGGGAGGCGACCGGTGCCGGAGGCCGCGCCTTCGTCGCCGAGACCAAGGTCCCCCGGCCGTCGGCCGCCAACCCGGGCCAGAACTGGCAGGCGAGCGACGCGGCGAACCTGTGGGCCTCCCCCATGGTGGGCGCCAGCGGCCCGACGGTCGGCGACGCCCTCGTCGCCATGCTGGAACCGGGCGAGCAGTTCATCCGCCAGCTGGACGCTCTCGGCCAGGGCCTCGTCGGTTCCCACGGGCCCTTCGCCCTGCCCGTCCTCGGTCGTTGGCTCGGCGGGAAGTGCTGCCAGGCGTACCACGACGGCTTCGTCGAGCCGCTGGCCCGCGATCCCCAGCCCGTGCTGCTCTCGCTGGTCGGGGATCCGCTGCCCATCAGGCCGAACCGGCACTCGCCTCCGAGAATTCCCTTCCCGCAGCCCACGATCTGGCATCGCACCGACCGTGCCAGGTCCCCAGGAGCATGCTGGCAAACCGGCGGGCGATTGACCAGTGCTCGGCAGCCCTTCCGTCCACCATGCGGTTGATCTCGATGCCGGAGATGTTCCCTCACCCGTTGGTCGGCGTAAGGCCCCGGAGGTCGCCAGTATGTTGCGACGGAAGTACTTTGTGAGCACGGTCAAGGGCGCGGGCCATCGGCCCTCCCATAGCGGGTAGCGCGACGCCCGGCGGTGGTTGATCACCTTCTTCTAGGTCGGAAAGGCGGCGGTACCGATGATCATTCGGCGAAGGCTGCGGCAGACGCTCGCGCTGGCGATGATGAGTGCCGTGGCGGTTGTCGCCTCGTTCCTCGTTCCACTGCGGTGGGTCGAGGCGGACGTGATGGTCCGGACTCGGGCGTTCGAGGCGTGCGGCCCCATAGCAGACGCAGTCCTGCGAGCCCTGCCCTTCGGGGCTACGCACGTCGCACTCCACTGGTCCGGTAACCCGGACGCCGCGGTCAGCGTCGCCTTCAGCCGCGACAACCACCCCTTCGGCGCCGCGACCCCGGCCGAGCGCGACGAAGTGGGCGAGCAGCGGGGAAAGGGCCGAACCTATGGGGCCCTGCTAGCGGCTGACGGCGCCAGCGCGGTGCGCATCCAGGCCGATCGTGTCATCGGCCACCTGTGTGTCCTGGGCCTCACCGACGGCGAGCCGATCGTCGACCGGCGGATCCAGCCCGGCGGCAGGCCGGCCGCCGCCGCGGTGGCCCAGCCCGCCATCCAGCCTCGCTCAGCGTGGGGGGCTGATGAGTCGCTGCGCTTCAATGGGACAGGCACGGAGGCTTGGCCGACGGAGTTCCATCCGATCCAGAAGCTGGTGGTCCACCACACGGCTACCAAGAACCGCGACCGCGACCCCAAGGCGACCATCCGTTCGATCTACTACTACCACGCGGTCACCCAGGGCTGGGGCGACATCGGCTACAACTTCCTCGTCGACGAGGCCGGCGTCATCTACAAGGGGCGCCACTCGCACCTGCCCGGGTCCGCCGGCGACACCATCACCGGAGAAGACGGGTCAGGGAACGGGGTGACGGCCGCGCATGCCTACGGCTACAACTCGGGCACCGTGGGAGTGGCCTTCCTCGGCACCCTGACCGCCAAGGACGCGACCCCGGCGGCCAAGGGCGCTCTGCAGACCCTGCTGGCGTGGAAGGCGAGCACCCACGGCATCGATCCGCTCGCCTCCACGACGTACGTCAACCCGGCCACGGGAACACCCACGCCCAACGTGCCCAACATTGCTGCCCATCGTGACGTCAACGCGACGGAGTGCCCGGGGAAGGCGTTCTACAAGACACTGCCCACGGTGCGGGCGAACGTCGCCGGCCTCGTCGCCGCCGGCGGGACCTGAGGCGTTGCCGGCAAATCACGAGAGCGTACGGGTGTCATGAGGACGGTCAAGGTGGCGAGGCGCCGAGACGATGCGGGCGTTCACCCTCGAGGTCAACCGCGCCTCATCCACCATTTCGTCAACGCCTGGAGTGCGAACGACCCTGCCACTCGGAGCCTGCTCAGGTCCACCGAGCTCTGGTTCGTCGTCGCCGCCAACCCGACGGCTCCCAGTTCACCTTCGACCACGAACGCCTCCGGCGCAAGACGCTGCGGCGACAACAACGGGGACGGGCAGATCACCATCGGCGACGGCGTCGGCCCGAACCGCAACTTCGACTCGCATTGGGGCCACGACAACGAGGGTCGTCCCCCGATCCCGGTGACGAGACGTACCGGGGGCCGAGCCCGGCGTCGGAACCTGAGACGCGCGCCATGCAGGATCTCCTCAACCGGGTCAAGCCTCGCTTCCAGTCCAACCCTGCACTCCTTTGGCGAGTGGCTGCTCTATCCACAGAGTCGGCTGGTCGGCGCCCCGGACGCCGACAACCCGGCCTACGTCGCGCTGGCCGGCACCGGCGCCAGTCCGGCGATCGCGGGCGCGCCGAACCTAGGTCACTCGCCGGCGTCCTGCCCTTGGCGGTCCGAGGCTGGCCTCACTTCACTGGATGGCTGGTGTTATTCGCGATCGGCGCTTCGCGGCTGGGCGGCCGACTACCCGTCACCTGCATGTTTGCGTCCGCGACCGAGCCGTCGGCCGCCGAAAGAGGGTTTGATCAGCAGTCATCTACGCCACGCCGAGGCGGTGTCCCACCAGCTCGAGCCGTTCGAGTGGCTGGACCATGGCGATGCGCACGTAGCCCGAGCCCGCCGGGCCGTAGAACTCGCCGGGCGAGACCAGGGCGCCGCCCTTGGCCGCCAGTTCGTGGGCCAGGGCCCAGGCGTCGCGGTCGGGGGCCGGAGCCCACAGGTAGAAGGCACCGCCCGGCAGGGGGGCCGGGGCGCCGATGGCTTCCATCACCGTCGCAACGTAGCGAAGCCGTTCGTCGTAACGGCGTCGCTGCACCTCGACATAGGCGTCGTCATCGAGGGCCACTGCGGCGGCGGCCTGCACCGGCCCCGGCGTCATCATCCCCGAGTGCTTGCGCACCTCGCTGAGGTAGTGCACGAGGCCGGGGTCACCGGCGTAGAAGCCGGCGCGCAGACCGGCCAGGTTTGACCGTTTGGACAGGGAGTGGACGGCGACGACGCCGTCGAGCCCGCCTTCGAGGATGGTGCGGGGACGGTCCTGCCACGTGAACTCGGCGTAGCACTCGTCGGACAGCACCGTGACCTGGTGGGCCCGGCCCCACGCCCCGGCCGCATCGAGGTCGTCGAGGTTGCCGGCCGGGTTGCCGGGCGAGTTCACCCACAGGCAGAGGGCCCGCTCGGCGTCGGCTCCGGCAATCTGGGACAGGTCGAGCCGCCAGCGGTCGTCGACGGGAACGGGCACGGCCCGGCAGCCGGCCAGGATGGCGCCCATCTCGTAGGTCGGATAGGCGACGGCCGGGTACAGGACGGTGTCTTTGTCGGGCGTCCGCAGGCGCAGGACCTGGGGCAGGCTGGCCACCAGTTCCTTGGTACCGACGCAGGCGGCGACGGCGTCGGTGGGCACGTCCACCCCGAACCGGCGCTGGATCCACCCGGCGGCGGCGGACCGGAACCGGGCGTTGCCGGTCGAGGCCGGGTAGCCCCGTTCGGCGTTGCTGGCGGCCAGGGCGCCCACCACCTCGGGCGCCGGCGGATCGCAGGGCGTGCCGATGGACAGGTCGACGAGCCCGCCGTCGAGCGACGCGCCCAGGGTCTTGAGCTCGTCCAGCCGGTCGTAGGGGTAGGGCGGCGGGACGAAGCCCCGCGCCGGCGTCGTCACCGGGCCGAGAACTCGGCGAACCGGGGGGCGTCGGCCTCGTGGAGGCGGGCCTGGACCCGGGTGGCGTCGGCCTCGTGGTCCTCGGACAGCACCTCGCCGGCCCGGTGGACGGCGGCCAGCACGTCGCCCCGCTCGTAGGGGATGCGCAGCTCCACGATCCGGAAGAGGGCCCGGAGCCGGTCGGACAGGGCGGCCAGCAGGCCGTCGACGCCTTCGCCGGAGACGGCAGACAGGAACACCGATCCCGGGTAGCGCTGGCGCAGCCGGCCCAGCAGGGCGTCGTTGTCGGCCTCGTCGGCGGCCGCCAGGCGGTCGGTCTTGTTGAAGGCGATCAGCTCGGGCACTTCGTGGGCCCCGATCTCGGCCAGCACGTCGCGCACGGCCCGGATCTGGGCCTCGGGATCGGCCGACGACACGTCCACGACGTGGACGAGCAGGTCGGCTTCGACGACCTCGTCCAGCGTCGACCGGAACGCCTCCACCAGCTGGTGGGGCAGCTTGCGGACGAAGCCGACGGTGTCGGTGATCAGCACGTTCTCGCCGCCGGGCAGGGAGAGGCGCCGGGTGGTGGGGTCCACCGTGGCGAACAGCCGGTCCTCGACCAGGACGCCGGCGTCGGTGAGGCGGTTGAGCAGGGTGGACTTGCCGGCGTTGGTGTACCCGACGATGGCGAGCGTGGACAGGCGGGAGCGGGTGCGGGCCTTGCGCTGGGTGCGCCGGTTCTGGGACAGTTCCTTGAGTTCGGCCTCCAGCTTGGTGACCCGCCGGAGGAGCCGCCGGCGGTCGACCTCGAGCTTGGTCTCGCCGCCACCGAACCGGGTGCCGATACCGCCCGACTGCTGGGAGAGGTTCTTGCCCTTGCCCCGGAGGCGGGGCAGGCGGTAGCGGAGCTGGGCCAGCTCGACCTGGTTCTTGCCCTCCAGGGTGTGGGCGTGTTGGGCGAAGATGTCGAGGATCAGGGCGGTTCGGTCGATGGCCGTGCGGCCCAGGATCTTCTCCAGGTTGCGGCTCTGGGCCGGCGACAACTCGTCGTCGAAGATCACCGTGTCGGCGTCGACGGTCTCGGAGATCTCCCGGAGCTCCTCGGCCTTGCCCTTGCCCACGAACGTGGCCGGGTCGGGCTCGTCCCTCCGTTGCAGGACGCGCTCCGCCTCGTCGGCCCCCGCCGTGTCGGCCAGCGCGGCCAGCTCTTCGAGGGACTGCTCGGCCTCGTTGACAGTCGTGGGCGGGATGGCCACGCCGACGAGGACGACGGTCTCGCGCCGGTCCCGTTCGATCAGCGCCATGGCCACTCCACGTCGCAGATGAAGGCGGCAGGCCCGGTGAGCACGATGGGGTCGCCGAGCGCCACGGTGACGGCGCCCCCGGGCTGGTGGACGGTGACGGTGTCCCCGACCAGGCCCTTGGCGTGAGCCACGGCGGCTGCGGCACACGCGCCGCTCCCGCACGCCTGGGTCTCCCCGACGCCCCGTTCGAACACCCGCATGGTCAGCTCGTCGGGGCCGGGACCAGGGACGACGAACTCGACGTTGACGTCTGGATCACGTGAACCGTCCACATCCGACAGGTCGTCCACGAGCACGACCACGTGGGGATTGCCCAGGTCGACGTGCTCGCCTTGCACCGTCGCGGTCCCCATCCCGACGCTCACCGTGCCGTCACCGTGGACCGTCGCCCGGCAGGGGCCGGCATCGGTGGCGATGGTGAACGAGAGGTCCGATTGCCAGAGGGCGTCGACGACGGCCCGGGCCACGCACCGCAGGCCGTTTCCGCTGGTCTCGGCCCGGCTGCCGTCGGCGTTGTACAGCTCCATGGTGAGCGGGTCGGTGGTGATGCGGATCAGGCCGTCGGCGCCGACACCGCGATGGCGGTCGCACGCGGCGCGCGCCGTCGGCCCGTCGATCGGCTGCTTGCCGTTCGGGTCGAGGAGGAGCAGGAAGTCGTTCCCTTGGCCGTGGTACTTGCGGAGGTGCATCAGGCCGCCCAGTGTTCCAGCAGGGCGGGCACAACGGCGACCGGGTTTGTGGAGGCGCCGAACCAGACGATGCGGGGATCGCGCCGGAACCACATCCGCTGGCGGCGGGCGAACTCCCGTGTGCGGCCCACAGCGACGTCGAGCGCCCCCTCCAAGGTAGTGCCGCCGGCCAGGTGGTCGAGCAACTCGCGGTAGCCGAGGGCCTGCCTCGCGGTGCGAGAGAGGGTGGCGGGGAGGGCCCGGACCTCGTCCAGGAAACCGGCGTCGAGCTGGGCCCGGTAGCGGGCCTCGATGCGGAGGGCGACGATGCTGCGGGGCAGCCACAGCCCCGCCAGCCGGAACCGAGTGGGCGGGTAGGCGTCGATCCCGGGGCCGAACGAGGAGAACGGGCGCCCGCTGCCGAGCACGACCTCCATGGCCCGGACGACCCGGCGGGCGTTGGCGGCACCGATCCGCACCGCGGCATCGGGGTCCGCTTCCCGCAGACGCACGTAGAGGCGGCGCAGGCCGTCCTCGGTGGACGCCTCCGTCTCCAGCTCCCGGCGCAACTCGGGCCAGGCACCGGGGACGTTGAGCCCGTCCACGACGGCCTGCACGTACAGGCCGGTGCCTCCGACCAGCAGCGCCCGACGCCCCCTGGACTCGATGTCGCGCAGGGCTTCGTGGGCGGCGGCCTGGAAGCGGGCCACTGAGAAGTCCTCGGACGGGTCGGCCAGGTCGAGGAGCTGGTGGGGGACCTCAGCCTGCTCGGCGCGCGTGGGCTTGGCCGTGCCGATGTCCATGCCCCGGTACACCTGCATGGAGTCGACGGAGACCAGTTCGACATCGCCCAGGCGGCGAGCCAGCTCCAACGCCACCGACGACTTGCCCGACGCCGTCGGCCCGACCAGGGCCAGGTGGGTCAGACCGCCGCTCCGTCGACGACGGCGAGGGGTATACGGGTGCGGTGTCGCGGCCTCGCCGTGACCTCGACCAGCTCGCCCCGGAGGTGGTGGGGCGCGGCGTCGGTCACCCGCACCGTGGCGTACGTCCCAGGCGGCAAGACGCCGGGGAAGTGGACGAGCTTGTTCTGGCGGGTGCGGCCTGTTGCCACCGCCGGGTCCTTCTTGCTCGGGCCCTCGACCAGGACCTCCTCGACGCGTCCGACCCGGGCCGAGTGCTTGGCCAGGGCCGACCGCTCCACCACGACCCGGAGCCGTTCGAACCGCTCGGCGATCACCTCGGCGGGCACGAACTCGTCGGTGCGGGTCGCGGCCTCCGTGCCCGGCCTTGGCGAGAAGACGAACGTGTAGGCGCTGTCGTACTCGGCCTCGGCCACCACCTCGAGGGTGCGCTCGAAGTCGTCGTCGGTCTCGCCCGGGAAGCCGACGATGAGGTCGGTGGTGACGGCCAGGTCGGGCACCGCGGCCCGGGCCCCGGCCAGCCGGCGCAGGTAGCGATCGGCGGTGTAGCCCCGGTGCATGGCCGCCAGCACCCGGTCGCTGCCGGCCTGGAGGGGCAGGTGGAGGTGCTCGCAGACAGCGGGGGTGGTGGCCATGGCCTCGATGGTGTCGGGCCGCAGGTCCTTGGGGTGGGGGCTGGTGTAGCGGACGCGGCGGATCCCGTCGACGGACCCCACGGCGCCCAGCAACCCGGCGAACAGGGGCCGGAACTGGCGCACCGACAGGTCGCGGCCGTAGGAGTTCACGTTCTGGCCGAGGAGGGTGACCTCGGTGGTACCCGCCTCGGCCAGGCCCTCCACCTCGGCCACGATCTCGTCGAACGGGCGGCTGATCTCCTTGCCCCGCACCGCCGGCACGATGCAGAAGGCGCAGCTGTTGTCGCAGCCGATCTGGATCGTGACCCAGGCCGCATAGGGGACGTCCCGGGTGGCGGGGAGGGCGGACGGGAAGGCGGTGTCCTCGTCGAGGCGGGCCTCGTCCCAGATCTCCAGCATCTGACGGCCGGTGGCGGACGCCTCCCGGAGCAGTTCGGTGGCCCGGCCCACGTTGTGGGTGCCGAAGACGGCGTCCACATGGGGGGCCCGCTCCTGGATGAGCCCCTGGTCCTTCTGGGCCAGGCACCCGCCCACGGCGATCTGCATGCCGGGACGGCGGGCCTTGAGCGTCTTCAGGTGGCCGAGGTGGCCGTAGAGCTTGTTGTCGGCGTTCTCGCGGATGCAGCAGGTGTTAAGGACGACGACATCGGCCTCGTCGGCATCGTCGGTGCGGGTGTAGCCGTCCGCCTCGAGCAGGCCGGCCAGGCGCTCGGAGTCGTGCTCGTTCATCTGGCACCCGAAGGTGCGGATGAGGTAACGGCCGCTGGTCACGGCCCCCCAGGTTAGGGGGAGAGCCGCCGGCTACGTGCCGATGAGATCGGGGGTGGCGAGGGTGCCGTTGTAGATGGGCCGGTAGGAGCCCCGGGCCACGGTGGTGGGTGACGGCTGCTCGTCGGTCGCCGTGCGGCGGGACCGGTCTTCGACCGCCAGGCGGATGGCGGTGCGGCTCTCGCCGTCGATCTCGATGTCGGCGAACGTCGGGATGCACACGAGGTCGATGTTGGACGGCGCCACGAAACCGCGGGCGATGGCGATCGCCTTGATGGCCTGATTGAGGGCCCCGGCCCCGACGACCTGCACCTCGACCATGCCGCACTGGCGCAGGACCCCCGCGAGCGCACCGGCGACCGCGTTGGGGTTCGACTTGCTCGACACCTTCAGGACCTCGACCATGTTTCCCCCGTTGTCCGGGCCGACCTCGAGCTGCCCCCAGCCCACGGCCTTCAGGAGTATCGGTTCGACAGGCTAACCGGCATATCCTTCCGGCGCCCCGCCCGGGCCGGGGCGGAGACCGTGGTGGGCCACGCTCGTGGCGTCGGCGCCCGGCTGCGGCGCGCCGTTGTCCGATCATTGGGTACGTACCTATGCGGCACGAAATCTCCGCCGTTGAAACACACGACGTGGAGGCGTGGCAGAGGACAGTGACGATTGAACTCAAGCTTCGTTCAATTGGCGTTCGTAACGGCGCGTTAGCGCCCGAGTTACGCCCCTGTTCGTAGGTTGAGGGTGAGAAAGGAGTGCGACACGTGAGCAATCGCGCCACAGCCGTCCGGCGAGCGATGGTGGCCATCGCCCTCGCCAGCCTCGTCCTCGCCGGATGCGGCTCCGACAGCGACGAGCAGTCGTCCGACAACGGGCCGGCGACCTCGGCCTCGCCTGCGATCCCGTTCCCGTCGACCCTCCAGACCGTGCCGCCCATCGTATCCGACGTCGACCCCAGCAAGGCCGCACCTCGCTGGGAGCAGGTCAGAGTCGTCACCGGGAACGCCCCGATGGAGCTGCCGCCCGTGTCCATCGTGCCCGGCGCCATCCAGTGGCGGGTGAAATGGAGCTGCGAAGGGGGCAGCTTCATCATCAACATGACGCCGCCGCCGGCCCGTCCCGGCCCGCTCGTGCAGAGCAACTGCCCGGGCCAGGGCGAGGGATTCAGCCGGGTGACCGGTGAAGTCAAGCTGTCGGTCTCCGGCTCAGGGCCGTGGAAGGCGACCATCGAGCAGCAGGTCGACGCTCCGTTGAACGAGCCGGCGCTGCCCGAGATGGCCAACGCGCCGGTGATCGGAAGGGGCGACTTCTACAACGTCGAGAAGACGGGGAAGGGCACGGTCATCCTGTACCAGCTCGCCGATGGACGGCGGGCGCTGCGCATCGAGCCCGGCTTCGAAACCATCAACGACCCCGATCTCGTCATCTGGCTGTCCTCGCTGCCGAACCCCAAGACGAGCAAGGAGATGCTCGACTCGCCCCACGTCGAGATCTCCGCCCTGAAGTCGACCAAGGGCTCGCAGAATTACATCCTTCCCGACAACGTCGGCGTGGACCCCATTCGGTCTATCGGCCTGTTCTGCGTGCCCGTGCCGGCGATCTATGTCGCGGCGACCCTGTCATGAGGTGCCGGGCCGTCACCGTCACGGTCGTCGCCGCGCTGGCCGTCTCGCTCGCCGCGTGCAGCGATGACGGCGGAGGTTCGGGCAGCGCGTTCACCGGGGCGGGCGCCGAGCCCGACGCCGGGAAATGGAAGACCTACATCCTCTCCTCGCCCAGCGAGGTGAGGGTGCCGGCGCCCCCGACCGGCAGCAAGGCCGAGGACGAGTTGGAGGAAGTCGCAAGGCTGGCCGGCCAGCGGACACAGGCCGTGCAGGACGCGGTGAAGCAGTGGAGCCCCGAAGTCGCCATCAAGCCGTGGATCGACGTCAACATCGAACTGGTCTCCCACGGTGGCGTCAAAGACCCGCCCACCGCGTCGAGGAGCTACGCGGCCACGAGCGTGGCCATGTACGACGCCGTGGTCGCGGCCTGGCACTGGAAGTACGAGTACAACCGCAAGCCGCCCGCGGGCGTGCAGACGGTCGTGGCCGCGAGCCCGTCCCCGTCCTACCCCGACGAGTACTCGGCCCTGGCCGGTGCGGCGTCGACCGTGCTCAGCTACCTGTTCCCGGCCGAGGCCATCGGGACGTTCGACGACCTGGCCAAAGAGGCGGCCGAGTCCCGGGTACAGGCGGGGGTCAACTTCCGCAGCGACGTCGAGGCCGGTCTGGCCCTGGGCTGGGCCGTGGGCGAGAAGGTCATCGCCCGCCTCAAGGCCGATGGCTTCGACAAGAAGTGGGACGGCACCCGGCCCGCCGGCATCGCCGACAGCGCCGAGTTCTGGCATCCGCCCCCGGGCATCATCACCCCGCCCGTCCAGCCCGTAGCGGGCACGTGGAAGCCGTGGGTCCTGACCGCCGGCAACCAGTTCCGGGCCCCCGCTCCTGCGGCGTATGGCTCACCCCAGTTCATGGCCGAACTGCAGGAGGTCCAGTCGGTCAAGGCGGGCCTGACCGACAGTCAGAAGTCGATCGCCCAGTTCTGGGCCGGTGGCGCCGGCACGGCGTTGCCCCCGGGTCTGTGGAACCAGATCGCCTTCGTCTACATCGGCGCGGCCAAGATGGACACACCCCGCGCCGCCCGGGCCATCGCCGCCCTCAACGTGGCCGAGGCCGACGCCGCCATCGCGGTGTGGGACACGAAGTTCGCCTACTGGACGGCCCGACCGCTCAACGCCGTGCGCAGCCTCGGCTTGGACCCGACGTGGACGTCGTTCCTCGGCACGCCGATCTTCCCGTCGTACGTCTCCGGCCACGCCGGCTTCTCGGGAGCGGCGGCCACCGTGCTGTCGTACTTCTTCCCCAACGAGGCCAAGACGTTCAGCGACAAGGCCCAGGAGGCGGCCATGTCCCGCCTGTACGGGGGCATCCACTACCGCTCCGACAACGACAACGGGCTGGTGCTCGGCAACAGCGTGGGCCAGGCCGTCGTCGACCGGCTCAAGCAGGACGGCGCCGGGGTCTGAGCCCGACCGGGCTCGCCCCGGCGCCGTGATGGCGGAGGCCCGGTCACCCCCGAGGTCGAGGGCCTTCGAGGGCGAGCACCGACGGCACGAGCGAGGGGACGGCGAGGCGTAGGAGGCCGTAGCCGATACCGGCCAGACCGGTCAGGAGCCCCGGCTGCTCCACGAGATCGGTCGCCGAGCACCGCCAGGCGCCGATCTCGGCGGCGTCGGCGAGCACCCCGTGCGCACGCCAGAGGGCCTCCCGCCGCCACCGCGGCTCGCCCAGGACGTCGGCCGCCAGTTGCAGGAAGTCGGCGTTTCCCCAGGTCACCGTGGCACAGGCAGTGCGCGCCCCCGAAGCCGAACTTCTCGGTGCTCTGCAGGGCCAGCCCCACGTCGTCGCGGGCGTGCTCCAGCCCCTCGCACAGGCTCGTCCGCAGGCGGGCGATGCCCACCCCGGGCGCCCCGTGACACCACGCCCACATGAAATGGGCCTCCTCGGGCGCACGGCCTTCGACAACCCCGAGGTCGGGCCAGTTCCCGATGGACGGCTCGAACCGTGCGTTCTCGTAGGCGAGGGCCCGTCGGGCCGCTCGAACGAACCGGCGGTCGCCGGTAGCCCTGCCCACCTCGCCGAGGGCCCACGCCGGTAGGCGGACGAGAACCCGGCGACGATCTCGTCGGTCTGGCCCACGGCGGGCACAACCTTGTCGTTGAGGCGCGGCATGTTGCTCACGGCGTCGAAGGACCGTCGCTGGTAAACGATCCGCATCTCGTCGGTGGCCGGATCCGGGAGGTCGAGCACGCGGTTCGGCGTCAGCTGGCCGTCGAGATCGCGGAGGCCGCCCAGGTCGGCGAAGCCGACGGTCCCACCGCTGGGGAGGGGCAGGAACAGCGTCCGTAGGGCGGACCGGTGGAACGCCTGCTCCCGCACGCCCGCCGACGACCGGGCTTCGTGCGCGGTGCGCTTGGGTGGCGCCTGGAACAGGGTCTCGAGGTCCACAAGGACGGGCTGGTCGCCGGCGGCCATCACGTTCTCGGAGTGGATGTCGGAGGCATCGAGGAGGTAGAGGACCAGCAACAGCGCCCCCTGACGCCGGTAGAAGGCGCCCACCTGCTCGTCGGTCTCGCACCCGCCCGGCATGACGACCTCGACCCAGCCGTGGTCGCCCCGCTCGACGATGCCGAGGCACCGGAGCGAGGGGTCGAGGCCCCGCTCGTTCAGCCAGGCGAGGAGCTCTTGGACGTGGACGTCGATCGCCAGCGAACGGGGCTTGTACACGACAATCCAGCCCGAGGCGAACGTGAGGCGCATGACGGAGCGGCCACCGGCGTGGGTGTCGCCGACGCCGCCGACCACCGCCGTGAGACGGTCGTCGGCGCCGGTGCGACCGAACGCCGTCGCCAGCGCCTCCCAGCCGGCGGCGAGCCGCTCCAGCAGTTCGGCCCAAGCCCGGGCCATGGCGGCGATCGCGTCCCGCATCGCCCGGTCGAGCACCGGATAGTCGTCGAGCAGCCGGCGGACGGCGAGCGGGTTCGCGAGCTCGGCGCGAACCCGGTTCTGGAAGCGGGCCGCGGGCGTGGCACCGGAGAGCCGGCCGATGATCCGGGCTCCGTGCATCCGCAGCGTAAAGGTCTGCAGGGTGACCATGGCCAGGCGCTCGAACAGGGCGGCGCGGAAGTGCTCGTGGAGCGCGTCAGCGTCAACTGTGAGCCCGGGTGCCGTCTGCTGGGCGGCGAACATGGCGGCCGCGACCTCCCGCCAACCGTCGGTGAGGAACTCGCCAAAGGCGACGCCGAAGCCGACGGGCTCTTCGTCGGCTTCGGGAACAGCCGCGGGTTGGGCCGGGGTCGCGGGTCAGCCGGTCGTGTCACCGCAGGAAGTGCTCAGCTCATCCGGCGGAGAGGCTGCTGAGCCTGCAGGAGAGGACAGCCGTGCACACGGGGGAGTGGACAGCCGTGCACACGGGGGAGTGGCAAACGGAGCCGGCGCTCGAGCACTTTCCGCCCACGGTGCCCCCGCCCAAGTCAGACGTCGGGGACGAGGACATCATCACGTAGCCCTGGACCTCGGACTGCACTTCCTCGGCCGCACCCGCCGGGCTCGGCGAGAGCACGAGGGTGTAGGTGTCTGCGTCGTCCTCGGACGGCGGTAGTTGATGTCGGGCAGGTCGAGCTGGTACTTGTCCGCCAGCGCACGGACGGCGGCTCTCGGGTCCGCCTGGAGCTGCTGCTTGAACTCGGCGTCCTGCCAAGCCTCGTAGTTGACGAGGTTCCGTTGGTTGAATTTCGGGCTGTCGCTGTCGGGCACGCTTGCCTCCTGTGAGATGCCATGCAGGCCGAGACGGGTCGCACGAGTGACATCGCTCCCCGACTCAGGAGACAAGACGAACGGCCCCGCCGACGGTTTACAGCCCCGGCTTCGGGCCGCCCAGCCGCCGCCTTGTGGGGCGCTCGGCGCCACTCTGGGTGGGCGGCCCGACGCTGGCGATCAGTCGAGGCTGATTGGTTCGTCGTCGGACGCGCCCACAAGGCCCGCCCCGTTGGTCACGGGGTCGCCGATCCCCACCGCCTGGCGGACCCGTTCGGACACCTCGACCATGATCTCGGGGTTCTCAAGCAGGAAGGTCTTGGCGTTCTCCCGGCCCTGGCCCAGCTGCTCGCCGTCGTAGGTGTACCAGGCGCCCGACTTCTTGATCAGGCCCAGGTCGACGCCCACGTCGAGCAGCGACCCCTCCCGGCTGATGCCCCGGCCGAAGGCGATGTCGAACTCGGCCTGCTTGAACGGGGCGCTGACCTTGTTTTTCACCACCTTGACCCGGACCCGGTTGCCGACCACCTCGACGCCGTCTTTGATCGACTCGATCCGCCGGATGTCGAGCCGCACCGACGAGTAGAACTTCAGCGCCCGGCCACCGGGGGTGACCTCGGGTGAGTTGTGCACCATGACGCCGTCGACGAAGTAGTTGTGGGAGCCCTCGACCTCGATGTCGAACCGGTGCATGGAGCGGGTCGGCGGTTTGGTCGTGATCTTGGTGATGGGCATGGGCACCAGCTCGTAGCGCAGGGGCTGCAGCACGGGCTCCACCGCGAACCGCCCCCGGTAGCGGGGCAGCAGCTTGTAGGCCATCGAGGGGTGGACGAACGGGGCGATCAGGGCGTGGAGCTTGGCCGTCTCCGCCTTGGCGAACACCAGCACGGCCTTGCCCGCCTTCGAGGTGAGCGTGGGCGAGATGCCCCACGTGTCCCGCAGGTAGGCCACCAGGCGGTCACGGGTGGCGGGCGCCATGGCTTCGACGCAGATCTCGGACCGACCGCTCCCGTCGGCGGTGCGGGCCTGGAGGCCCTTGGCCGGCAGCGAGAGCGTGCCGTCGTCCTGGTACCAGATGGCGAGCGCCAGGGGCGTGAGCGCCTTCAGGTAGTCGTCGTCGAAGATCTTCCTGCCCGCCGGGCCGTAGACCGACCGCCGCAGCTCGGCCAGCTCGGGCAGCGGGGTGAAGTCGTGGAACACGGCCCCGTCGCCCGCTCGCACCGACCGGCTGACGCCGACATTGGGGAGCAGTGACGCCTTCCAGTCGGCGTACTCGGCCTGGGCCGCGCCGTGGGCCAGACGGAACCGACCCCCGTTGCCGCTCCGGGTCGGCGAGACGCAGCCGTCGCCCATGACGGCGCCACGCACGACCTCGCACTGCCAGTCGGACAGCACGTGGGGCACCGACTGCAGCACCCGGTCGCCGACGGCCAGCTCGCCCGCCTCCCGCCAGCCACCGGGCGTGCGGACCTGGTGGTTGGGTGTGCAGGCGAACTGGGCCCGCCCGTTGCCGGTCGCCTTGGCCACCGTGAACTGCAGGAAGTGGTCGGCCCGCCCGTTGTCGAACCAGCTCACGATCTTCTTGGGCACGACGGCGCCCACTTCCGGGTCGTAGGACAGCACCTCCACCGGCAGCCGCTGGTTGACGATCTTGCCGATCTTCTCGGTGCTGCCGTCGGCGAGCACCACGCGGGAGCCATAGGAGAAGCACCCGTACATCACGCCGATCTTCTCCCGCAGCTGGTTGATGAAGATGGCGATGGTGTTGGCCTTGCTCAGGGTGGCGGTGAGCTTGCGCAGAGCCTGGGACATGAGCCGGGCCTGGAGGCCGACGTGGCTGTCGCCCATCTCGCCCTCGATCTCGGCCCGGGGCGTCAGGGCCGCCACCGAGTCGATGACCAGCACGTCGAGGGCGCCCGAGCGGATCAGCATGTCGGCGATCTCGAGGGCCTGCTCGCCCGTGTCGGGCTGGGAGATCAGCAGGTCGTCGACGTTGACGCCGATGTTGCGGGCATAGACCGGATCCATGGCGTGCTCGGCGTCGATGTAGGCGCAGATGCCGCCGTTGCGCTGGGCCTCGGCTACCACGTGCATGGCGAGGGTGGACTTGCCCGACGACTCCGGGCCGAAGATCTCCACGATGCGGCCCCGGGGCAGGCCACCCACCCCCAGGGCGAGGTCGAGGGCGAGGGCGCCGGTGGGGATTGCCTCGATGTCCATATGAGGCTTCTCGCCCATGCGCATGACCGACCCCTTGCCGAACTGCTTCTCGATCTGGCTCATCGCCATCTCGAGGGCCTTGTCACGATCCACGGTGAAATCCCTTCTTCTACGTGCCGCTGAAAACGTTCGGGGGAGTGGTGCCGCTCACCCTACGAAGGGGCTGTGACAGTTACGTCGCTGTACTTTCGGCAGCGTAGTTCCGAACGGACGTTCGATCAAGAACCTGGATGGGAATCGTCCCGGGCCAGGCGTTCGACGATGGCGGCGGCCTGGTCGAGGACAGCGACCTCACCGTCGTCGAGCGTCTCCAGCCGCGCCGCCAGGGTCGCCACCCGCCGCCGCCGACCGGCGAACAGGACCTGGCGGCCGGCGGCCGTCGCCGACACCACCACCGACCGGCGGTCGTCCGAAGAAGCCGTCCGCTCCACCAAGCGGTCCCGCTCCATCTCCGCCACCAGGCGGCTCATGGTCGGCGAACGGACCTGCTCGGCGGCCGCCAGTTCGCCCACCGTGCGGGGCCCGCCGAACACCAGCACCGACAGGGCGGACAGGCGGGCGGGACTGAGCCCGCTGGCCGTGTCCTCGCGCCGCACCAGGCGCAGCAGGTGGATGGCGGCCGAGTGCAAGCGGTCGGCCGCCTCCGCTCTTGCCTCGTCGGGCCTTGCCTCGTCGGACATAGATAGGTAGGCTACCTATCTATGGACATCTTCGCCGCCATCGAAGCCGGGGATTCCGATCAGGTGCACGCGATCGTCGCCGGTGACCCGTCCGCCGCCGCGGCCCGCAACGAGGCCGGGCTGTCGGCCGTTCTGGCCGCCCTCTACCGCCACGACCTCGATGCCGTGCGCGCTATCCTCGCCGCCAACCCGCCCCTCGACCTGTTCGATGCGGCCGCCGTCGGCGACTCCAGCCGGCTGGCCGAGCTACTCGACGCCGACCCCGCGCAGGTCAACACCCACGCCGCCGACGGCCATTTTCCGCTCGGCCTGGCGGCCTACTTCGGGCGGCCGCATGCGGTCCGTGTCCTCCTCGAGCGAGGGGCCGATGTCGGCCAGGTGGCCCCCAACCCCATGCAGGTCCAGGCCCTCCACGCCGCCGTCGCCGGCCGCAGCACCGAAGCCGTCCGCCTGCTGCTCGAAGCCGGGGCCGACCCCAACGCCGTCCAGCAGGGCGGCTACACGCCGCTCATGGCCGCCGAGCAGCACGGCGACCAGACCCTGATCGACGTCCTGGTGGCGCACGGCGCTCACGCCTCGAGCGGGAACCGCCCCACGACCTCGTAGCGTGCACCGCCGGGGTGGAGCCGGCTCTCGACGAGCGTCACCTCGTCCACGGCCCACTCCCCCGCCACCTGTCCGCCCGTGAGCGGCCGCAGGTCGGGGCCGCGCCCTCGTCCCTTGGCCCGAGCCAGGGTGATGTGCCCGGTGAAGGCCCGCTCCTCCGGCGGTTCGCCGAACCGGGCCGTGGCCTGCGTGACTGCCGCGGCCAGCCCGCCCAGGCCCTCGACGGGCACGTGGAGGATGCGGCGGGCGAACCGTGCGACCGACGGGCCGGCCGTCGCCGTCACCGGTCCCACCGAACGGGCCGCCGTCGCCAGCGCCGCCCGCAGGTCGGGCACGTCGGCGTCGACCACCGAACCGAGGAACCGCAGCGTGACGTGCCACTGGTCGGGCCGGGTCCAGCGCACGTCGGCCACGTCGGGCCGGGGCAGGGCCGCGACCTGCTCAAGGACGTCGGCCGAAGGCCACACCGCCACGAACAGCCGCACCGTTCAGCCTCCGGCCTGGAGCCTCCGCCGGAGCATGTCCAGCAACGAGATGGTGGCGAACTGGCGGACGTGCTGGCGGTCGCCGGGGAAGTGGACCTCGGCCGTGTCGACGTCGCCCCTCACTGACACGGCCATGAAGACGGTGCCGATGGGCTGGCCTTCCTGCGACGTGGGTCCGGCCACGCCGGTCACCCCGAGGCCGACGTCGGCTCGTAACGCCCGTGCCGCGCCCACGGCCATCGCCGAGGCCGCCTCGGCCGTCACAACCGGGCCCTCGGGCACGTCCAGCAGGTCGAACTTCACCTTGCTGTCGTAGGCGACGATCGACCCGCGGAACCACTCGCTGGCGCCCTCGGTCTCCGCCAGCCGGGCCCCCACCAGGCCGCCGGTCAGCGACTCGGCCACGCCCACCGAGAGTCCCCGCTCACCAAGCAGCGACGCCACCACCCGCTCCATCCCCTGTCCGTCCACGCCGAACACGATGTCGCCGAGGAGGGCTCGCAGTTCGGCCTCCTCGGCGTCGAGCAGGGCCCGGGCCTCGGCCAGGTCCGGAGCCTTGGCCGTCAGGCGCAGGTTGACGCCCTCGATCCCCTGGGCCAGGAAGGCGATGGTGGGGTTGGACTGGGTGTCGACCCGGGGCGCGACGAGTTCAGCCAGGCCCGCCTCGCCCAGGCCCCACGTGCGCAACAGGCGGCTCAGGATCACGAAGGGCTGGCCCGCCCGCCGCTGCAAGTCGGGGATCACGGCCCGCTCGATCATCTCCTGCATCTCGTGGGGCACGCCCGGGACGGCGTAGATGACCTTGCCCCCACCCGCGTCGCAGATCAGCCCGGGCGCCGTCCCCCGCACCTGGGGGATGAACGTGGCGCCCGCGGGCCGGTCCGCCTGGCGGACGTTGCTCTCGGGCATCTCCCGCCGCCTCGACTCGAAGAGCGAACGAATGCTGGCGACCATGGCCGGGTCCCGCTCGAGGGGGACGCCCAGCACGCGTGCGATGGCCTCCCGGGTGATGTCGTCCTGGGTCGGTCCGAGGCCCCCGCACACCAGCACGGCGTCGTTGCGTTCCAGGGCGAGCCGCAGCGCCTCGGCGATCCGTCCCTCGTTGTCCCCCACCCGCGTCTGGTAGTGGCAGTCGATCCCGGCCAGGGCCAGGCAGTCACCGATCCAGGCGGAGTTGGTGTCGACGATCTGGCCGAGGAGCAGCTCGGTCCCTACCGCGAGGACCTCACACCGCACGGATCACGCGCCGCCCGTCCCACAGGTACTGCACGCCCGTGACCACGGTGAGGGCGACAGCCGCCCACAGGATTGCGACGATGAAGTTCTCGTAGACGGGGCCGTCGGCCGGCACCAGGGCGAGGCCCACCACCACGTCCTGGAACAGGGTCTTGACCTTGGCCAGCGGACGGGCCGGCACCGAGATGCCCCGCCGCCCAACGTAGGACCGGTACACGCTGACCGCCACCTCGCGCAGGCCGATCAGGGCCACCGGGACCCACCAGATGCGGTCGATCGACACCAGGGCGGCCATGGCCGAGAGCACCACGATCTTGTCGGCGAGGGGGTCGAGGAACGCGCCCGACCGGGTCGTCCCCTGGCGCCGGGCCAGCCAGCCGTCGGCGCCGTCGGTGGCGGCCAGCACGACCCACACCGCGAACAGGCCCCACCCCGTCTCCTGGGCAAGGATGGCGGCAACGAGGAACGGCGTGGCCACGACCCGCCCGAGGGTGATCGCATTGGCCGGGGTGAGCAGCGCGGACGGTCCGTAGGCCGGGGTCGCCACCCTCGCTACGCCGCCTTCGCCTCGATGTCGGGGCCGGCAGAGGCGGTGACGACGACGGTGGCGAACGTCCGGGGCGCCAGGTGGCGTGGCACCGCCACCACGCCGTCGATCTCGGGGGCCTCGCGGTGGGTTCGGCCGACGCCGGGCTCGTCGACCAGGACTTCCAGGGGCCGGCCGATCAGGGCGGCCCGGCGGCCGGCGGTGATGCGGTCCTGCAGCTCGCCCAGCTCCAGCAGGCGCTCCCCGACCAGCGCGGTGGCGACGCGGCCGTCGAGGGTGGCGGCGTGGGTGCCGTCCTCGGGCGAGAAGGCGAAGAACCCGGCCCAGTCCAGCTGGGCCTCCTCGAGGAAGGCCAGGAGCAGGTCGTGGTCGGCCTCGGTCTCGCCCGGGTAGCCGACGATGAACGAGGACCGGAAGGCGGCCTCGGGCTCCCGCTGGCGGATGGACCCGATGCGCCGGAGGAACCGGTCGCCGTCGCCCCACCGGCGCATGCGGCGGAGCAGCGGCTTGGACACGTGCTGGAGCGACAGGTCGAAGTAGGGGACGCCGGTGGCGCAGACGGCGTCGACGAGTCGGTCGTCCAGTTCGGACGGGTACAGGTAGAGAAGCCGGGTGCGGGCTGTCCGCTCGGACACCTCTGCGATCAGCTTGACGATGTCGCCTTTGCGCCCGACGTCGCGCCCGTAGGACGCCAGGTCCTGGGCGACGAGGACGACCTCGGGGACGTCCAGGGCCTCGACCTCGGCCAGGATCGCATCGACGTCCCGGGAGCGCTGCTTGCCCCGGAACGACGGGATGGCGCAGAACGCACACGTGCGGTCGCAGCCCTCCGCGACCTTCACGTACGCCCACGAGCCGGCGGCGGGCGGGCGGGGCAGGTTGAGCAGGTCCATGGACGGGATGTTGGACTGTTCATTGCGTTCGGGCCACGCAGGCCGGTCGCGGCGGCCCAACGTCACCGGGACGCCGAAGCCGGCCACCTGGTCCACCTCGGGGAGGGCGGCCGCCAGTTCGTCGCCGTACCGCTCGGCCAGGCACCCGGTCACGACCAGGCGGGCGCCGGGGCGGCGGGCCTCGGACAGGGCCAGCACCGTGTCCACCGACTCCTGGCGGGCGGCCTCGATGAAGGCGCACGTGTTGACCAGGACGAGGTCGGCGTCCTCGGGCGCGGCGGCCGGTGTCATGCCGTCCGCGGCCAGCGTGCCGACGAGCTTGTCGGAGTCCACCTGGTTCTTGGGACAGCCGAGCGTCTCCACCCAGTACCGGCCGGTCATTAGACGGGCACTGTATTCCCCGTTCAGGTAGGGATCAGGAGGGGGCCGCGCTCAGGTCGAACGTGGTCCGTGCCGATACATCCAACCGGCAGCACGAGACCGGAGAGAGACCATGGCCTACCACGCGGACCGACTGGAAGAACTGGCCGACGAGCTGACGCGGAGGCTGGGGATCCCGTTCCAGGCCTCGACGTCGGGCACCATCGGCTTTCGGGGCCGGATGCGGGTGACCGACTGGGCCGTCCCGCTGCTCTTCGACGGCCACGCCGCCCGGGACGACGACTCGATCATCCCCACCGACTTCGTGGGGCACCTGCTGTGGCCGACGCTGCGGGCCAGCCGGGCCGGGCGCACCGAGCGCCCGTGGTGGTACTGCTCGCTGAAGCCCCACGTGGCCGAGGCCCTGCTCGAGGAGCTTCGCGGCTACGACGGGGACTCCGACGAGGCCGGCGCCTGGGTCGTCGGCGAGGACGTCCTGCTCGAGACGCCGACCCGCCGGGTCGCGTAGGTCCCGGCCTCAGGCGGGGCGGGCGGCCAGCGGCTCGGCTGGTGCCGTTCCCTCCTGACGCAGCGCCCGCAGCACGCCGCCCGTGCAGGCGGCGGCGAGCATCACGCCCAGCACCACCGACACGGGGCTGCCGTCGTCATCGGACCTTGACGGTACCGACGGCGGCGGGTCGGGCGCCGTCACCACCGGAGCGCCCAGGTCCCGCTGGGGCAGGACGATGGGTGTGGCCGCTGTGGCGACGACCACCCCAGGATTCGGCGAGGGATCGGCGCCCGGTGGCAGCAGAGGCGTCGCGGTGGGGGGAGGGGGAGGCGGCGAAGGCTCGGGGATGGGCAGGACCCGGCCGGCCCAGATGTCGCTGGCGGGGGCCAGGTAGCCGGGGCCGCTCACCATGGCGTCGCGCCGGAGGATCTGGATGAGGGGCTCGTCGAGCGGCCACTCCCGCACGAGCGGTTCCGCCGGGTCGACACCCACGTTGATGGCGCGGCTGCCGATGAGGTCGCCCAATCCGTTCAGGCATGGGTCGTTGCAGTAGCCCACTTCGTACCGTCCCGGCGCCAGGCCGGCGAGGGACACCTCGATCGACACGCGCAGGGCCGTCCAGCCCGATGTGCCCGTCTCCTCGACGGTGATCGGCCCCAGCGGTTCGCCCCGCTCCGACGGCACGCCGGGCGCCTTCCCGGCCTCGTGCAGGTAGCCGTAGAACGGGCCGTCGTCGACGGTGCCGAGGGTGCCGAGGGTGCCCGTCCGCCCCATGTAGCCCACGAGGGTCACCACGTCGCCCACTTCATAGCGGTCGCGGACGGGCGCCATCCAGGTGCCGCTGGCGGTGGCGGGCGCGGCCGTGCCC
>JBOGID010000240.1:0-6647 GCA_050742295.1 Acidimicrobiales bacterium
CCCTCAACCGGGGCCTCGCCGCCGCCGCCGAGGTGGCCGACGCCGGCATCCGGGCCTACGTCCTCGACGCCGAGGACGGCCCCGCCCGCATGGGCCTGGCCACCCGCATCGCCGCAGCCATGGGGGCGCCCTGCGTCCCGCTGGCCGAGGTCACAGCCGCGGCCGTCGAAGGCACGATCCGGGAGGCACTCCGGTGAACGGCGTCCTCCTCGTCGGCCACGGGTCCAAGTCCGACCAGGCCGCGGCCGAACTGCGGGCCCTCGCCGACCTCGTCGCCGCCGCCCTGCCCGACGAGGCGGTGGACCTCGGTTTCCTGGAGCTCACCGACCCCCCCGCCGGCCAGGTGCTTGACGGCCTCGTCGACCAGGGCTGCCGGCGCATCGTCGTGCTCCCCCTGATGCTGCTCGGCGCGGGCCACACCAAGAGCGACGTACCGGCCATCGTCCTCGAGGCCCGCGATCGCCACCCCCCGGTCGACGTCCGCCTGGGTGGTCCCCTCGGCGTCGCCCACGACCTCGTCGCCGCCCTCGGCCAGGCCATCGCCCCTGGGCTGCCGTTGCTGCTGATCGCCCGCGGCACGTCCGACCCCGACGCCAACGGCGACGCCTGCAAGGTCGCCCGCCTGCTGGCCGAGTGGACGGGCGCCCCGTTCGTCCACACCGCCTTCACGGGCGTGACCGGTCCATGCGTGGCCGACGGCCTCGACGTGTTCGCCCGCCTCGGCCACCGCCGGATCGCCGTCGCCTTCTGGTTCCTCTGCCACGGCCTCCTCGTCGGACGGGCGAGAGCCGAGATCGACGAGTTCTCCTCCCGCACGGGCGTCGAGGTCGTCGACGCCGGCTACCTCGGCCCCGACGAGCGCATCGTCCTCGTGGTCCTGGCGCGCTACCACGAGGCCCTCACCGGCGAGACCCACGCCAACTGCGATCTCTGCGCCTTCCGCGCCCCCTGGCCCGGCCGTGAGGCCCGCGTCGGCCACCCCACCGCCGTCGGCCACTCCCACTTCGCCGCCGACCACCGCCACTGACCCGCTGCCCTCAGCCCGGCCGTGATCCATGCAGGTCGACGGCGTCGTTCAGTTCGCGCCGCTCGCGCGGAAGCCGGCCTTCGGACGCGACGGCGACGGTCAGCTCAAGCTGCCGTTTCAGCCATCGCGCCGCGTCGATCAGGGGATCGTCAGCGCTCAGAAGAACCTCGGCGCGCTGCAGGACATCGACCTCGATCGCCAGCCCCCGGTCCCCGGCCGTGCGCTCGTAGTACGCCACGTTGTGCCGGCTCGTGAGCGCGTCCCGGTCGTCCGGCCCGAGCGCCCGCTCGCTGTCGGCGGCGACCTCCCGGTACAGGGCCAGCGCCCCGGCGGCGTCCCCGGTCACACGCCGAGGTAGTACGCCACCTGGTGCCGGCTCAACAGCGTGTCCCGGTCGTCCGGCCCAAGTGCCCGGACTTGGTCCAGAAGCACAGTCTGGTAGAGCTTCAGGGCGGCGGTCGGCTCGCCCGAGTCTCCAACGAAGAAGGCGGCCTGCTGGCGGGTGAGAAGGGTCTCCCGGTGGTCGGGGCCGAGCGTTGTCTGCTGAACCCGCGACAGGGTTTCCAGCACGGGGATTCGCTCGGTGGCTTCGTGGCTTCGGTGGGCGTCATACCCGCCCAATGCTCGGCGTCGTCGAGGTGGCGGTGGATGCGTGTGGCGATGGCGACGTCGACGGTGTCCATCGTTTGACGGATCATGCGCGGAGCAGGGCGCTCACCCGATTCGTGTCCATCCGGCCCCGTTCCGGGACCTCGGCTGCCGTCGCGGGCGCCCAGATGTCGGCCAGCGTCACGAACACCTTGCGCTCGATCGCCGGGAGGGCCTCGATGCTGGCCTTGAAGAACGGGGCGTACTCGTCGATCAGCAGTTCCAGGTCACGGCGCGCAGGCCGCCGAGGTCGGGCGCGTGCGAGAACCGGCCCAGCACCGTCACCAGCCGGGGGTTGCCGCCGGTGAGGAACCGGATGGGCACGGCCCGCCGGCCCGCCAGATCGACGCCCGTCACGGCATGCCACAGCGCCCGCACGTCACGGTCGTCGAGGGGGCGCAGGTCGATGTTGTGGAAGAAGCCGTAGAAGGCGTCGGCCTCGGCGTCGCTCAACCGGGTCACGGCGCTCGCCATCAGCAGCAGGTCGGGCTCCGTCTGGAGCCGCACAGGCGGGCCTGGGCGGCCCACGCCCGGGCCACGGTCTCGGGCCCGACGCCCTCCTGGCGCCGGCGCAGCTCGACGCCCACCGCCGGCCCGTGCTGGTAGGCCCACGCCGACTCGCTGAGCTGGGTGCGCAGGTGCAGGTTGCCGGCCTTGGTGACCCGGCCCCGGTGCGTCCTGCCCCCGCTCGAGTACTCGGACGGCACCAGGCCGGTGAAGCCCATGAAGGCGCTGGCCCGCCCGAACCGGCGCCAGTCGCACACCTCGCACGCCAGCGTCAGCGCGCCGAGGCGGGCCACGCCCCGGTAGGCGCTGAGGCGGGCCACCGCGTCGGCGAACAGCGGGCGGCCGTAGTGCACGGCCAGGTCGGACCCGATCGCGTCGAGGGTGGCCGAGCGCTCCTCGACCACGCCCCGGTAGAAGGCGGACGTCGAGGCCAGGGCCACGTCCTCGAAGCGGAGGGACCGCAGCCACGCCTCGTGCTTGAGCGCCCACGCCGGGCCGCCCCGCCACACCTCGCCGTGGCGCAGCAGCAACGCCCCCAGGCGCTTGCGGGCCCGGTCGAGGTCCTCCACCATGTCTGCCCGGGCCCGGCACACGTCCCGCACCGCCTCATCCTCCCGCGTCGGCACCCGGATGGCGACCAGCTCGCCGGCGCGGTGCAGGCGGGCCAGCTTGCGGCAGTCACGCGTGTCGGTCTTCACCCGGTCGCCCGGCGACTTGGGGACCAGCGACGGCGCGATCACCTGGCAGCGGACGCCCATGCTCGGCAGCAGGCGGTGCAGCTCGTAGCCGGTGGGGCCGGCCTCGTAGCACGTCGACAGCCTCCGGGGATCGGGGAAGCGGGCGAGGAGCCGGCGCACCGAGGGCTCGTCGTTGAAGATCCGCCCGACGTTCGGGCGACGCCTCGTCGGGGCGGAGGATCCCCACCGAGATGCTGTCCTTGTGGACGTCCATCCCGAGGTAGGTCAGGCCTCGATGCGACACACTGGGCACGGCCGGCACCTTCTGTGTAGTGGCTCCGTCCGCCTCATCGTGGTGGATGACCCACGCATCGGCAGAACGGGCCGGCCGTTCCATATTGGCTAGACCCTTCGGCGGCGTTCTTGGCGCACCAGCCGTCAGACCGTTCGGAACCGTCAGGGGACGACGGTCAGTTCCACCACCAGCGGCTCACCGTCGATCTCCAGGCGGTGCCCGTCGACGCCCGTCGCCAGCCCGATCGAACGGGCCAGCACCTCGCCTGCCACCCAGTCCCGGTGCCCCTCGAGGGCGGCAGTGACCACCGGGCCGGCCTCCACCCGCAAGGCGATGCGGTCGGTGAGGGCAAGGTCGAGGCGCTTGCGCAGGTCGTTCAGCTCGCGGGCCAGATCGCGGGCCGCGCCCTCGTAGCGCAGGTCGTCGTCGAGGTCGAGGTCGAGGGCCACGGCCCAGCCCTGGTCCTGCACGACGGCGAACCCCTCGTGGCGGCCGGCCCGCAGCTCGAGGTCGTCGGCCGTCAGGCGCTCGCCGGCGGCCTCGACGTAGCCGTGCTCGTCGAGGTCACGGCGCAGCGTCGCGCCGTCGGCGGCCGCCAGCGCGGCCTTGACCTCGTTGACCCTCGGCCCCAGACGCGGGCCGAGGGCCCGGAAGTTCGGCACCGCCGTCCACGTCATCAGCCCGGCCAGGCTCTCCACGTCCTCCAGGTCTTTGACGTTGAGCTCCTCGCGGATCTCCCGGCGGCCGTCCTCGGTCAGTGTGGCCCCCGGGTGCAGGAGCAACGCCCGCCGCAGGGGCTGGCGCTGCTTGACGGCGGCCTCGCTGCGGGCCGCCCGTCCCAGCCCCACCAGCCGCAGGACCGAGCCCATCTCCGCGTCCACCGCGGCCTCGGCGTGGCCCGCCAGCTCGGGCCAGTCGGACAGGTGCACCGACGCCTCCCCCGTCAGGCGGGTGTACAGCTCGTCGGCCAGGAACGGCGTGTACGGCGCCAGCAGCTGGGACGTCACCACCAGGCAGCGGTGGAGGGTCGCGTAGGCGCATTGGTCGGTGGCCTGCGTGGCCTGAACGCCGTGGCTGCCCCAGAACCGCCGCCGCGACCGGCGTACGTACCAGTTCGACAGGTCGTCGATCAGCGTGAGGATGCGGGTGGCGCCGGCCAGGGCGTCGAAGTCGTCGAGGGCGCGGGTCACGGTCACCACGGCGTCGTCGAGCTGGGAGAGGGCCCAGCGATCGAGGAAGTGCGCCGGCTCGGAGTCGGAGTCGGAGGGCTCCCAACCGTCGATGTCGGCGTAGGTGGCGAAGAACGAGAACACGTTCCACAGCGTGAGCAGCGTCTTGCGCGTGGCTTCGCGGATGCCGTCCTCGTAGACGCGCCGGCTGGTCCACGGCGACCCGGCCGAGAAGAAGTACCAGCGCAGGGCGTCGGCCCCGAACGACTCGAAGATCGTCCACGGGTCGATGACGTTGCCCTTGGACTTGGACATCTTCAGCCCGAACTCGTCGACCACGTGGGCCAGGCACACCACGTTGAGGTAGGGCGTGCTGCCGAACACCAGCGTGTTCGCGGCCAGCAGCGCGTAGAACCAGCCCCGCGTCTGGTCGATGGCCTCGCAGATGAACGCGGCCGGGAACGCCGGCGGGGTGGCACCAGGGCCTGCCTCGGGCGAGTCGAACGGGAAGTGGTGCTGGGCCGACGGCATCGACCCCGAGTCGAACCAGGCGTCGAGCACGGGCGCCAGCCGCCGGGCCGGGCCCTCGCCGCACGTCGGGCACGGGAACTCGACGGCGTCGACGTAGGGCCGGTGCAGGTCGAGGCCGGACAGGTCGTCGCCCGTCAGCTCGGCCAGCTTGGCCACCGAACCGACGCACGTGTCGTGCCCGTTGCCGCACCGCCACACGGGCAGCGGCGTGCCCCAGTAGCGGTCGCGGGACAGGGCCCAGTCGATATTGTTCTTCAGCCAGTCGCCGAACCGGCCGTGCTTGATGTGCTCGGGGTGCCAGTTGATGCGCTCGTTCTCGCGCAGCAGGTCGGCCTTGCGCTCCGACGTGCGCACGAACCACGAGTTCTTGGCCCAGTAGATGAGGGCCGTCCCGCACCGCCAGCAGTGGGGGTAGGCGTGGAGGTACGGCTCCTCCCGCACGAGCAGGGCTCGCGCCCGCAGGTCCTCGATGATCGACGGGTTGGCCGCCCGCACCTGCTGTCCTGCCAATGCGTCCGGGCCACGCAGGCCGGCCCACGGCGGCACCGACGCGTCGAACGCACCGTCGGCGCCGACCGGGTTGAGCACGCTCAGGCCCTCGGCCCGGCCCACGTCCATGTCGTCGGCGCCGAAGGCGGGGGCCAGGTGGACGATCCCGCTGCCCTCCTCGGTGCTGACGAACGAACCGGGCACGACCCGGTTGTCACCGTCGGCAACAGCCAGGAACTCGAACGGACGCCGGTAGTGCCAGCCGACCAGCTCCGAGCCGGTCCACCGCTCGACCACCTCGGCCCCCTCCGGCGCCCGGACAGCCGCCATCACGAGGTCGCGGCCCTCGCCACGCACCCGCACGTACTCGATGTCGGTCCCCACGGCCGCGGCCACGTTGGAGATGAGCGTCCACGGCGTGGTCGTCCAGACCAGCAGGTCGTAGTCGGCGTCCACCACCGGGAAGCGCACGTAGATCGACGGGTCGGTCACGTCCCGGTACGCGCCGGGCTGGCCCAGCTCGTGCGACGACAGGGCCGTCCCGCACCGGGGGCAGTAGGGGACGACCCGGTGGCCCTCGTACAGCAGGCCCTGGTCGTGCAGTTGCTTCACGAGCCACCACACCGACTCGACGTAGTCGTTGTCCATCGTCCAGTACGTGTCGCGGGTGTCGATGGACACGGCCGAACGCTCCGTGAGGGCCACGAAGTCGCCGACGTAACGGCGCACCGACTCGCGGCACCGCCGGTTGAACTCCTCGATGCCGAGAGCCTCGATCTGGTGCTTGGACGAGATGCCCAGGTCCTTCTCGACCTCGATCTCGACGGGCAGTCCGTGGCAGTCCCAGCCGCCCTTGCGGGGGACGTCGTGGCCGCGCATGGTCTGGAACCGGATCCACAGGTCCTTGAACGCCCTCGGCCACACGTGATGGAGCCCGGGGCGGGCGTTGGCGGTGGGCGGGCCCTCGTAGAAGATCCACGGCGTCGAACCCTTGCGCAGCGATTTGACCTGCTCGAAGAGGTCGCTCTCGCGCCACCGTTCGAGCATGCGATGCTCGATGGCGACGAAATTCGCCTGGGGGTCGACAGGGCCGAAAACCATGTCTCTAG
Organism: Acidimicrobiales bacterium; assembly: GCA_050742295.1. Classification (GTDB taxonomy): domain Bacteria; phylum Actinomycetota; class Acidimicrobiia; order Acidimicrobiales; family AC-14; genus JAHFUQ01. The sequence continues at coordinate 6,453 of JBOGID010000240.1, forward strand.
GGTAAGCGAGCTTCCCCGCCGCCCGTCCCGGTTATGTTGGGCGGCCCCATGGACGTCAGCGACCTCTACCGGGTCGAAGTCGAGAGCACGCAGGCCGTAGCCGCCCCCGACGAGGACGAGGCCGGCCCGGCAACCGACGGCGCCCCGGCAACCGACGGCGCCCCGGCAACCGACGGCGCCCCGGCAACCGACGGC
>JBOGID010000241.1:0-4475 GCA_050742295.1 Acidimicrobiales bacterium
GCTGGTCCTGGGTGTCGGCGCCGGGCTGACGGTCCATCTGGCGGTCACGAGCGTGGCGGCCCGGGCGCCGGGCCCGCTGGCCGCCGAGCTGGCCCGCACGATGGACGATGTGGCGCTCGGTCGCCGCCTGGCCGACGCCCTCGACGACCTCCCGGCGAGGGCGGGCGAGGCCATGCGGCCCCTCGTCGGCGCCCTGGTGGCATCCGAACGCTACGGCGCGCCGCTGGTCGCGGGGCTCGAACGGTTAGCCGACGAGGTCCGCCGCGATCGGCGCCGCCGCGCCGAGGAGGCGGCCCGCAAGGTCCCGGTCAAACTGCTCTTCCCCCTGGTGCTGTGCACGCTTCCGGCCTTCGGGCTGCTGACGGTGGCCCCGCTGGTCGCCAGTGCGGTCCGGTCGCTGCACCTCTGAGCTTCCCCCGTCGCATCGTTCCGACCACCAAGGAGCTTGTCTTGTCCGATCTCTCCATCCACCTCTATCTGTTTGTCAGCGGCCTGTTCGGTCGCCTCGGGCGCCGGATCGTCACCGACCAGCGGGGTCAGGCGTCGGCCGAGTACGCCCTCGTCCTGCTGGGCGCGGCGGCCGTCGCCCTCCTCGTCGTGGCCTGGGCCACCAAGACCGACCTGGTCGAGAAGCTGCTCGAGAAGGTCATGCAGGCCATCACCGGCAAGGTGAAGTGACGGACCGGCGAGTGCGTGGGCGAGCCGGTCCGGCCGCTTCGCCCACGCCGCCGGCACGCCTTGCCCGCCACCCGCAGGCACGGCAGGCGCGGCAGGCCGGCCAGGCGGCGGTCGAGCTGGCCCTCATCCTGCCGTTCGTGGCGGTGCTCCTCCTGCTGCTGGTGCAGGTCGGATTGTTGGCGCGCGACCAGGTGCTGGTCGTGCACGCGGCCAGGGAGGGAGCGCGGGAGGCGGCCGTCGACCCGTCACCCAACGCCGCCCGGTCGGCGGCGGCGTCGTCGTCGAGCCTCGACCCTGGTCGGTTGGAGGTCACGGTGACGGGCCGCGGTGGTCCGGGCAGCCGGGTGACGGTCACGGTGCGCTATCGAGCGGCCACATCCTTGCCCATCATGGGGGCCCTGGTGGGGGACCTGCGGCTCGAGGCGTCGACGACGATGCGTGTCGAACGGTGATCTGACCGCCACGGAGAGGATTTTTCACAACTGCTGGCGAACACCACCTCCGGCGTGTCACCATTCGACGGCGTAGGGGCATGCTGGGGTGGAAAAGACGTTGAGCGGGTGCTCAAGATATCGGGAGAGGGGCGCATGTCCAGAGTGTGGAGGGCGAGTGCCCTCGCGGCGACTGCTGTCGTCTTAGGTGCCTTCCTGGCCGCCGTGCCGGCCGGGGCGCAGCAGACCGACACGATCGTGACCGCGCCGGAGGCGTTCATCGCCTCGGCATCGGCGCGCGGGCTCGATATCAACCTGCTCGGCACCCACATCAGCGTGGGCACGTCGGGCGCGCTGATCCAGTCCACGCCGAAGGCCCAGGCCCAGGGGGCCGGTGTCCTTCTGGTGGCCGGCACCGTCGCCAATGCCCTGGCCGAGGGGGCGACGACGTCGCAGGCGCCGCCCAAGGCGTGCGTCCTTGACGTGCCGTTGCTGGGCCTTCTCTCGCTGGCCACCGCCTGTGGTGAAGCGGCGGCCTCGATCGCCAACGGCCTTCCGCAGGCCGGCGCCACCGGCACGATCGCGTCGATCGTGCTCGGCGGCAGCCTGCTCACCCCGCTGCTCCAGCAGGTCGGTGCCCTGGTCGGCCAGACCGTCGGCACCGTGCTCGACCCCCTCACCGCCCTCCTCGGCGGCCTGCTCAACCCGCTCCTGGGTGCCCTCAACCTCAACGTCTCGAGCCTCGTCGACGACCTCCTGGCCGGCCTGCAGCGGGCCACGGGCGTCCTGTCGATCACCCTGGGCCCGTCGGCCTCGACGGCCACGACCACGGCCTCCAAGGTCAACGCGACCGGCGTCGCCCAAGGCGCCAGCATCCAGGTTCTCCCAGGCCTGTCCGCCCTGGGCGCCCCGCTGGTCACCGTCACCGTGGGCGCCGCCCGCGCCTCGGTCGACGTGACCCGCCCCGCCGCCAGCCAGTCCGGCCCCGTCACCGCCACCGCCGTTCCGTCCTTCGAGGCGGCGCTCGTGCGGGTCGACCTCGGCGTACCCATCCTGGGCAACATCATGAGCATCCCGGTGACCCTCGGTGCGCCGCTCACCCTGCTCGCCGGCACCCCGCTCGAGTCGACCATCGCCCTCGGCGGTGGGAGCGTCGCCGATGGGCCCAACGGGTCCAAGGTGGCCGTGGCCGACGGCGTGAGCCTCCAGCTCCTCAAGGGGCTCAGCGGCGGCATCGGCCTGGCCCTCGCCCACGCCGAGGCGTCGGGCGGAGGCCTTTCGGCCCAGATCTCGGTGCAGGAGCGCATCCAGCCGGTCGTGCAGCCCCAGCCCGAGCTCGTCCGCACGGGCGGGGTGGCGTGGTTCCCGATGCTGGGTGCCGTGCTGCTGTTTGGTGCGTATGCGACCCGGCGGCTCGTCACCGTCCGCCGCTAACCGCCCGCCGGCCGCCAGCCACGCGCTTGCAACCGTCGCACCCCAACCCTTCGGTAACCTGTAGACAGCCATGACCGGACGTCGTCGCCGCCGGCACGTACCGCCCTCCGGGCCCGCGCCGTGCTAGAGCTCCTCCGCACCAAGCCCGCCGTCCGCCGTACCATCTCCGCGCTGTCGGTGGTGCTGCTGCTGGGCGGTATCGCCCTTGTGGGCTACCCCTTCTACACCAACGTCTGGCAATCCCGGCTGCAGACCAAGCTCACCAAGCAGCTGGCCAGCCCCCAGCTGGAGCAGGCCTACCGGGAGCGGGCCGTTCAGACGGGCGACAGCCTGACCCGCATTCGCATCCCCGCCCTCGACGTCGACACCGTCGTCGTCGAGGGCATCACGCCCAGCGCGTTGCGGGCGGGCGCCGGCCACTACCCCCAGACGCCGTTGCCGTGCGAGACCGGCAACGTGGCCATCGCCGGCCACCGCACCACCTACGGCAAGCCGTTCGGCAACCTCGACCGGCTCAAGCCGGGCGACACCATCGAGCTGACCACGCCCATCGGTGGGTGCGTGTACCAGCTCACGAAGGCGCCGTTCATCGTTCAGCCCGAGGAGATCTCCGTCCTCGACGCCACCCCTGACCGCACGGTGACGCTCACCACCTGTCACCCCCGTGGCTCGGCCGCCCAGCGGCTCGTCGTGCAGGCCACGTGGGTGAAGAACCTCGCAGCGGCATGACCCGTCGCCGGTTCTGGGCGATTCCCACACTGTCCGGGATCGCCCTACTGCTCGTCGTCCCCTTCGGCGCCACCGCCGCCACCGCAGCAACTGCCGCCTCGGGCGGGCTGGCGGTCAGCATCAGCAGCCCCAGCGACGGGCAGAAGGTGACGTCGTCGACGGTGACCGTCAGCGGGCAGGTCATGGCGACCTTGGGGAACATCGACACCATCGAGCTCCGCACTTACCGCGGCTCCTCCTTCCGCACGACCAAGGCGTGCGGCCCGTGCGGGCCGGAAGCGACGATCTCCTTCAGCGTCAAGTCCCCCACCCTCGACCTCAACGGGCCCTACACCTTCGAAGTCCTGGCCAACGGCCACATCCTGCTCAACAACATCGGGCTGGACGGCAACGCGAGCCGGGGCGTGGTCGTCGCCGTGCCCCCCGAACCGCCCACCGCCGTGACCGCGACCCCCCAAGCCGACCGGTCCGTGAAGCTGAGCTGGACGGCGCCGGCCACGCCCGCCGACTTCCTCGGCTACGTCGTCTACCGCAAGACCGACGCCAGCGGGTTCTCCTTCCTGGGCTCGACCAAGCAGACGACCTACACCGACAACCAGACGGCCCAGGTCCCGGGCCCGGTCCAGTACCTGGTGGCGTCGGTGCGCGCCGGTGCCGTTCCCGATGACCCCGACACGGCCATCCAGGCCTCCGCCCCCGCCGTCGTGGCCCAGCTCCCGCCCCTCCCCACGACGTCGACCGTCCCGGGAGTCACGACCACGACCCTGCCGCCCGGCGGCGGGAACCAGGTGGGCGGGGCGGCCAGCGTCGACCTGAGCGGACTGATGCCGCCGGCGGAGATCTCCGTCCCCACCTTCCCGCCTCCGGCGCCGGCCCCGACCCTTCCCGACACCGGGTTCAGCCCCAACCTCCCGTTCCCGGCCACGTCCGCCCCGGGCAGGGTCGAGGGACGCCAGCAGGGCGCCACCGCCAGCGCCACCGGCGCCGGCCAGGTCGAGTCCGGCGGCGGTGACAACACCAACCGGCGGGCCCTGCTCGTGCCCGTCGCCGCCGGGTCGGTCTTGTGCGTGACTGCCCTCCACCTGCGGTGGCTCAACCGCCGGCTGGCCGTTTCGGCCGCACTGAGCACGGCGGGCGGCCTGAGCGCGGCCGGTGCCCGAGGCGCCGGCGCACGCGGCCTCGGCGGAGGCCCCCACGACGGCT
>JBOGID010000242.1:0-6649 GCA_050742295.1 Acidimicrobiales bacterium
TCAAGGAGGAGCTCGACGCCGCCATCCTCAGCCTCGGCGCCAAGGCGCCGGCCGCCGGGGCCGCGGACGGGCACCGCCGGGCGGCGAGCGGCGGTTAGCCCCCTGTCCCCGCCGGCGCCCCCCGAGCCGCTTCCCCACGAGGCGGTTGGCTTCGCCCACAACTCCGAGCGCCAGTTCGCCAAGCTGCTCGACTTCTACTCGATCGCGTGGGAGTACGAGCCCCGCACGTTCGTCCTGGAGTGGGACCGCGACGGCCAGCCCCAGCAGGCGTTCAGCCCCGACTTCTACCTGCCCGCCTACGACCTGTTCATCGAGATCACGACGATGAACCAGAGGCTCGTCACCAAGAAGAACCGCAAGGCACGGCGCTTGCGCGAGCTCCACCCCGACGTGAGGATCAAGGTCTTCTACCAGCGCGACTACCTGAACCTCCTGGTGAAGTACGGGCTGGAGGAGCCGTCGCAATCCATGCCCATCGACGCCTCCGTCGAGCCCCTCCCGCTGCGGTTCGACGTCGACGGCGACGAGGTCGAGGGCGAGGCCGCCGACCCGCCCGGCACGGCGCGCCGCCGGAGGAAGCCGGCCTGAGCGATCCCGACCTCGAGCTGGCCCTGGAGCTGGCCGACGTGGCAGACGCCATCAGCAAGCCTCGGTTCCGGGCCGTCGACCTCGCCGTCACGACCAAGCCCGACCTGACCCCGGTCTCCGACGCCGACCGGGCCGCCGAGAAGGCGATCCGGGAACGGCTGGCTGAGGCGCGTCCCGCCGACGCCGTCCTTGGCGAGGAGTTCGGGCTGGGCGGCGGAACCGGCAACGGCCGCCGGTGGATCCTCGACCCCATCGACGGCACCAAGAACTACGTCCGGGGCATCCCCGTCTGGGGCGCCCTCATCGCCTTGGAGCGGGGCGGCGAGCCGGCCGTCGGGGTCGTATCGGCCCCCGCTCTGGGCCGCCGGTGGTGGGCGGCGCGGGGCCACGGGGCGTACGCCGACGGCGACCGCATCCACGTCTCGGGCGTGGCCGACCTGGGCGACGCCCAGCTCAGCTACGACAGCATGGTCGGGTTCGAGCGCCACGGACTGGGCTTCGGCCCGCAAGCCCGGGAGCTGGAGCGCCGGTGCTGGCGGAGCCGGGGGCTGGGGGACTTCTGGTCCCACGTGCTCGTGGCCGAGGGGGCGGTGGACGTGGCCGTCGAGCCCGAGGTGTCGGTGTGGGACGTGGCCCCCCTCCTGGTCATCGTCGAGGAGGCGGGCGGGCGGTTCACCGACATCGGCGGCGCTCGCAGGGCCGACGGCGGTAGCGCCCTGTCCACCAACGGCCTGCTCCACGACGAGGTGGTGGCCCTGTTCGGCACGGCCACTGCGCCCGCCGCGCCGGCGACCGGCCGGTAGCGTTCCCGCCCACCATGTCGCCCCGCTATTCACCGCTCGACCGTTCCCACCGGGAGTTGGGGGCCAAGATGATCGGGTTCGGCGGCTGGGAGATGCCGCTGCAGTACCCGTCGGGCACCCTGGTCGAGCACCGCACCTGCCGGTCGGGGGCGGTGGCGTTCGACGTCAGCCACCTCGGCACGGTCCGGGTGGCGGGCCCCGACGCCTTCGAACGCCTCCAGCGCACCCTGACCAACGACCTGGCCAAGATCGCGCCGGGCCGGGCCCAGTACACCCACCTGCTCGACCCCGCCGACGCCTCGGTGGTCGACGACGTCATCGTCTGGTGGGTCGACCAGGACGAGTTCCACGTCATGCCCAACGCCTCCAACACCGACCGCGTGGTCGACGCCGTCGGGGCCGGCCTGCGTGGCCCGAACGCCGTGGAGGATGTCACCGCGGCCCGGGCCATCGTCGCCGTGCAGGGGCCGGAGGCCCGGCGGTGGCTGGCAGATGTGGTGCCGGCGGCCCGGACGGTGCCCCGCTTCGGCGTGGAGAAGTTCAAGTGGAAGGGCGCAACCTGCCTGGTGGCGGGCACCGGCTACACCGGCGAGGACGGGGTCGAGGTCGCGGTCCCCACCGCTGCCGCCACCGCCTTCTGGGAGGCCGTGCTCGACGCGGGCGTGCTTCCGGCCGGACTGGGCGCCCGCGACACGCTGCGGCTGGAGGCGGGCCTGCCCCTGCACGGCCACGAACTGGGGCCCGGCATCACGCCCCTCCAGGCGGGGCTGGGGTGGGTCGTGGCCTGGCACAAGGGCGACTTCCGGGGCCGGGCGCCCCTCGAGGAGGAACGCCGCCGGGGCGTCGACCGGGAGCTGCGGGGCCTGACCGTCGACGGCCGCCAGCCGCCTCGGGCCGGCTACACGGTGCTGGTCGGCAGCGAGACCGTCGGCGAGGTCACCAGCGGCAACTTCTCGCCCACGCTCGGTCACGGCATCGCCCTCGCCTTCCTGCCCCCCCACGCCCGGGAGGGCCACGAGGTGACTGTGGACGCCCGCGGCCAGCCCCTGCCGGCCAAGGTGGCGCCCCTCCCGTTCGTCCACAAGAAGCGCTGACAGCGGCGCTTTCCGGTCGCCGAGCCACACAGAGTGTGGCCGCGTCACCGGAAAGCCCTCGATGCCCGGCCGCCTAAGGTTGGCGCCGCCGTGGGCCACTACGTCCCCCATACCGAGGCCGAGGTGGCCGCCATGCTGGCCAGCCTGGGGCTGTCCTCGGTCGACGAGCTGTTCGCGTCGGTGCCCGCCGCCCTCCGGCTGGCGGGCGGGCTCGACCTCGCCCCCGGCCTGTCGGAGTTCGACGCCCTGGCCCGCATGGACGAGCTGGCCGGCCGCAACCGTCCCACCGGCCGCAACCTGGTGTGCTTCGCGGGCGGGGGGGCGTACGACCATGAGGTCCCGGCCGTAGTGCGCCGGGTGGCGTTCCGGTCGGAGTTCGTCACCTCCTACACCCCCTACCAACCCGAGGTCGCTCAGGGCGTGCTCCAGGCCCTGTTCGAGTACCAGACGGTGATCTGCCGGCTCACGGGCATGGACGTGGCCAACGCCTCCCTCTACGACGGGGCCAGCGCCGCCGTCGAGGCCGTGAACCTGGCCGTGGCCGCTTCGGGCCGGCCCACGGTGTGGCTGTCCGAGGGCGTCCACCCCAACTGGCGCCAGGTTGTCGCCACCTTCGCCCAGGGCACGGGCCACGACCTCGTGGACGTCCCGCTCGAGAACGGCTTGACGGCGTGGCCCGACGACGATGGCGCACCGCCGGGCGCAGTGGTCGTCCAGTACCCGAACTACCTGGGCTGCCTCGAGGACCTGGACGCGGCCGCCACGGCGGCCCGGCGGGCCGGCGCCCTCCTCGTCGTCGCCGTCGACCCCGTGGCCGCGGCCCTGCTCCGGCCGCCGTCGGACTACGGCGCCGACGTGGTGGTGGGGGAGGGCCAGCCCTTCGGGACGCCCTTGTCGTTCGGCGGTCCCTACCTGGGGCTGTTCGCATGCCGGCGGGAGCACGTCCGCCGGTTGCCCGGCCGCCTGGTGGGCGAGACCGTCGACGCCGACGGCCGCCGGGCCTACGTGACCACCCTGCGCACCCGGGAGCAGGACATCCGGCGGGCAAAGGCCTCTTCCAACGTCTGCACCAACCAGACGCTGATCGCCGTGGCCTGCGTGGTCCAGCTGGCCTGGCTCGGCACCGCCGGCCTGCGGGAGATGGCCCTGCGCTGCGCCCGCGGGACGCGCTACGCCCGCGAGGCCCTGCTCGCCATCGACGGGGTCGAGCCCGCCTCGTCGGCGCCGGTGCTGCGGGAGTTCGCGGTGCGCACCCCCATCCGCCCCGCGGTGGTGGTCGAGCGCATGGCCGAGGAGGGGTTCCTGGCCGGCATCTCGGTGGAGGACGAGGTCCTGCTGGTGGCCGTGACCGAGAAACGGACCCGCGACGAGATCGACGCCTACGTCTCTGCGGTCGAGAAGGTCGTTCGGTGACGGTCGCGGGCGGCAAGGCGACGTCGGCCCCCCTCATGGGGCGGGACCCCGAGCCGACGATCTTCGAGCTGTCGTCTCCCGGACGGACGGCGGCGTCGTTCCGCACCACGGGCGTGCCGGACTGGCCGGCCGAGGACCTGGTCCCCGCCACCCACCTCCGCACCGAACCGGCCCCCATCGCCGAGATCTCCGAACGCGACCTGGTGGCCCACTTCACCCGACTGACCCACCGCCAGTTCTCGGTCGACCTCGGCGCCTACCCCCTCGGGTCGTGCACCATGAAGTACAACCCCAAGCTGTGCGACGACGCGGCGTCGCTGGCGGGCCTGGCCGACGTGCACCCCGCGGCCCCCGCCCACCTCAGCCAGGGCTGGCTCGAGTTGCTGGCCGCCCTGGAGGCGGCGCTGTGCACGGTCACCGGCATGCACGCGGCGACCCTCCAGCCCCCCGCGGGCGCCGCCGGCGAGCTGACCGGCCTGCTCCTCATGCAGGCCTGGCACCGCGACCACCCCGGCGCGCGCCCCCGGCGCCGGGTGCTGATCCCCGACTCGGCCCACGGCACCAACCCGGCGTCGGTCACCCTCGGCGGCTACGAGGTCACCCAGGTCCCGTCCGACGGCCGCGGGCTGGTCGACCTCGACGCCCTGCGGCAGCGGCTCGACGACGACGTCGCCGGGATCATGCTCACCAACCCCAACACCCTCGGCCTGTTCGAGGAGGACATCGTCGAGATGGCGGCCGCCGTCCACGAGGTGGGCGGGCTCCTCTACTACGACGGGGCCAACTTCAACGCCATCTTGGGCGTGACCATGCCGGGGGCCATGGGGTTCGACATCGTGCACCTCAACTTGCACAAGACGTTCGCCGTGCCCCACGGCGGGGGTGGCCCCGGGGCGGGCCCGGTGGCCGTCACCGAACGGCTCGCCCCCTACCTGCCCGGTCCCCGGCCTGTCCGCCGCGCCGATGACGACGGCGATGACGACGGCGATGACGACGGCGGCGGCACGACCTGGGCCTGGCACATGCCCGCGCGCTCGATCGGCCGCGTCCACTCCTGGCACGGCAACGCCCTGGCCCTGGCCCGGGCCTACTCGTACATCCTGGCCAACGGGGGCGACGGGCTCCGCAGGGTGGCCGAGGGGGCCGTCCTCAACGCCAACTGGCTGCGCAACCGGCTACGGGGCAGCTACGACATCCCCTACGACCGGCCGTGCATGCACGAGTTCGTGGCGTCGGCCGCGTCGCAGAAGAAGGGCAGCGGCCTGCGGGCCCTCGACGTGGCCAAACGCCTGCTCGAGGAGGGGTTCCACGCCCCGACCGTCTACTTCCCGCTCATCGTCGAGGAGGCGCTCATGATCGAGCCCACCGAGACCGAGAGCCCCCAGACCCTCGAAGCGCTGGCCGAGGCCCTCGAGCGCATCGCCATTGAGTCGGGCGAGGAGGCCCACGAGGCGCCACGCACGACGCCGGTGAGGCGGGTGGACGAGGCCCGCGCCGCCCGCCAGCTCGTCCCCACGTGGGACGCCCGACCCGCTGCTGACTGACCAGGACATCAGGCGAGATCCGAGTCCCTCCACCGGTAGACTTGCACGGGACGGCGGATCGAGAGGGGGTCTGGAGTGGAACCGATCTCGATGATCGTGACGGCGCGGCGGCGGGGGCGGTGGAAGCGGCCCGTGACACCGCGGGCACGGCGGTGAAGGAGGCCTACGAGGGCCTCAAAGGGTTGCTCCGCCGGGTGTTCGGCGACGAGCCCGAGGCCGAGAAGGCCGTCGACGAGCACACCGACGCGGTCAAGGCCGGAGGCGGGGAACCTCCCGGGCGTGCTGAACCTCGCCGATCCCTTCAAGGGATCCGCGGCGGGCAAGTACACGGCACCACCGGGGCCGTCCAGGGCCAGGTCGTGGGCGACCATGCAGAGGTGACCATGAACTTCCCCGCATCCCCGTCCGCGCCGCCCGCGTAGTCCGATGGCGGTGACGGGCGCTCAGACCGGACCCGTCCAGGGCCAGGTCATCGGCGACGACAACGTCGTCACCCTCAACTTCCACGCCGCCGCGGGCGTGCTGGTCACGCCCACCCCGCCCGCCGCCGAGCCCCCGGCCCCCCACCCGCTACCCCGTCCCGCCCAAGTCCTGCCCCCGCCGTTCGCCAACCTCGTCGACCGGGCCGGCGAGCTGGACCGAGCCTTCGCCGCCCTCGCCCAGGGCGTGCCCGTCGAGGTCTGCGGCCCGCCCGGCATCGGCAAATCGGCCATCGTCCGGGCCCTGGCCCACCATCCCCGCACGACCCGCCCTCCCGACGGCGTGGTGTTCCACAGCGCGCAGGGGGAGTCCGCCCCCGACCTGGTGCAGCGCCTGTTCCTGGCGTTCTTCAAGGTCTCCTCGGGCACGACGGTGACCGAGGCCGTCGCCCGCCGCCACCTCGGCACGGTGCGGGCCCTCGTCCTGCTCGATGGCGCCGACTTGGCCCGCGAGGACCTCGAACAGCTCCGCAACGCCGCCCCCGGCTGCACCCTCGTGACGGCGACGCGCGAAACCACGTTGTTCGGGGACGGCCGGCGGTTGCAGCTCGGCGGCCTCGGTCCCGGCGACGCCGTCACCCTGCTCGAGGACTGGACGGGGCGGACGTTCGACGCCGCCGACCGCGACGCCGTCCACGAACTGGTGGCCGCCGTCGACGGCAACCCGCTGCGCCTGAAGCAGGCGGTCGCCGCCGCCGCGGGCCCCGACGAGCCGATGGCCGCCGTCG
>JBOGID010000243.1:0-2372 GCA_050742295.1 Acidimicrobiales bacterium
ACGCGATGTCGCCGAGTGGCGGGCCAGGGTTCTCGCTCGCTCCCTGGGCTCGATGCTTGACCGGCCCCCGCCGCCATCGCCGGAACTCGAAGGCCCTGACCTGGGTCCTTGATTGCAACGTCGGATGCGGATGGTGAGGGCGAGCCGGCAAGGACCGCCCATCCCTATTCCCGAGCAGGCAGCGCGGTGACGGCGCTCGCCGGGTGGGCCACTGCTGCGAGGCCGTGGGACGCCGGGAGGGACCGACTGATGGGCTCTGCTCGGCAGCGGGGGGTCGCCATCCAAGAGGCCGCGCGACAAAGCTCGGCAGGATTCCGATGGCAGCTGCCATCGGCGTTCTCATTCCGTCCCGCCCTGAGCCGTCGGTGTTGAACCTCGCGGTCGTCCGGCCCCACGCTTTCACAGGGCGTGCCCTGCTCATGTACGCACCAACCGGTGCTCGTTGCCGTTCGAGCCGTCCCGCGCCCGACGGCTCATCCGCTGGCGCAGGGCCTCGCGGTCCCGCTCGAACAGGTGGCCGTAGACGAGGTCGATCATCCTGGTGTCCCGGTGCCCGAGGATCTCGGCGAGCATCCACGGGTTGGCCCCTTCGGCGATGAGGAACGAGGCCGCCGTGTGGCGGAGATCGTGGGGCGAGAGGGGCACCAGCCCGGATTGCTCCACGGCGGGCCCGAAGTCGCGTTTGCGCCAGTTGTTCGGGCGCAGGGGCGCGCCGCGGGAGCCAGGGAACAACAGGGCGTCCTCGTCGTCGGCGGCTACATAGGCATCGATGTGCACTCGGAGCTTCTCCAGGGCCAGGTCGGCCATCGGCACGCTCCGCAGCGACCTCGCCGTCTTCACGTCCTCGAAGGCGATCACCCCGCCGACGTCGGTGAGCCCGCGCTCGACCCGTACACAGTGGCGGTCCCAGTCGACGTCGGAGACGCGCAGGGCGGCGAGCTCGCCGATGCGGAAGCCCCCGTAGGCGAGGAGGTAGATCGCCGCCTCGTAGCGGGGGTCGATGGCGGCCGCCAAGGCGCTCACCTGCGCCTCGGTCAGGAACCGCACCGGCTTGCGCTTGCCGCGGGGCAGGGGTGGGTGAGCGGGGCAGGGGAGCTTGGGGATCCGGTCGTCCTCGACGGCGGCCGCCATGATCTTGCGGAACGTCTGGTAGATCTTCTCGATGGTCCCCGGCGCGAGCGTGCCCTCTCCCGACGCCCGGGCCCCGGGCTCGGAAAGGTCGGCCACCCATCGCTCGACCGCGGACTTGGTGATCTTGCCCAGCGGGACCCTTTCCCAACGTGGCAGGACATGGTTGTTGAGGTAGTCGACGTCACGGGCGTAGCTTGTGCGGGCCAGACGCTTGCCGGCGGTGGCCAGGTAGTGCTCGGCCCATTCGCCGAAGGTGACCCGCCCGGCCCGCTCGTCGACGAAGCTGCCGCGGTCCACCGCCACCTCCTGCTTGCGCAGGAACTGCTCCGCCTCCCGCAGCCGACCGAAGCTCTTGCTGTGCAGGCGGCCGCTCGGGTCGCGCCAGCGGGCCCGGTACCCCTGCGGGAGCTTCTGCACGTACCCCACGTCGCCACCCCCTGCATCGATCCAGCGACCTCAAAAAGGGTACCAGCGCGAAGACCTCTGCCGTGGGACCATGGCGCGAGAATGGCGCGCAAGTTCCGGCAAGAACCGGCAGAGAGGGCCATCGACGGACAAGGCGCCAATCTCTCTACCAGCGGCAATACGTCGGTTGATAGCCCTCGGTGACCGTTGCGCACACGGCGTTTCACGGTGACCCCTGCCTTCACACGGCAGAGGTCGGGGGATCAAGACCCTCATCGCCCACTCGTAAAGGTGCTGGTCAAGCCACCGCTGACCTCGTTGGCGAGCACCGAATCGCGCTCCACCGCGACCCGGAGTGAGCGAAAAGTGAGCATGAGCGCTGCCGTGTCCCGACATGCGTCATTCATCCTGGACTCCCTGAGATAGCGCGGCGGCGGGCAGCGGCAGTTCGGACCGGGCGTGTCGGGCATTGCCGCTGCGTGCGACTAGCGAGCGGCGAGCGAGCGACGGGGAGGCCTGTCGCCCAACGATGTTCCTACTCGTCGCTCAGGAGGGTGGCATGGATGACCGCTTCACAAGCTCGCCGCCGGTGGTCCTCGCCGGCATCTACACCCGCATCTCGTACGATCCGGCGGGGCTGCGGGCCGGCGTCGAACGTCAACGTCTCGACTGCGAGGCGCTGTGCCGTTCTCGTGGCTGGAAGGTCGCGAAGTACCTCGAGGATTATGCCGACGCGCGCGTTATGCCGACCCCACAGACGAAGCGGCTGGTCAAAGTGCTGAGCTGGCGGAACTTGTCGGCATAACCGCCGGGGTCCTGCCCATCCTCCCCTCTCC
>JBOGID010000244.1:0-5740 GCA_050742295.1 Acidimicrobiales bacterium
GCCGCCCGGGCGCCGTCCCACCGCACCCCCGACCGGGCGGCGGTGACCGGCCCGATGCGGACCACCCCGACCTCGGTCAGCTTCGGGCCGGCAACCTCCGGCCGTTCGCCCTTGGACAGGGCGACCCCGACGGCAACAGGCGGCGCGGGCCGGGCTTCCATGACGACGTCGCCCACCGGCTCCCCCGAGACCAGGCAGCGCCGCCACCGGCCCGCCCCATCGGACACGGTGATCTCGTCGCCCGGCCGCAGGCGCAGCACCCGTTCCAGGTGGTTGCGGTCGTCGGTCGACAACGCCGGGCGTTCGACGTCGCCCACGAACACGTGGGCCCGCACCGGCGCCGGGCTACTTGAAGGCAGAGCGGATCTTGCCGAGCAGGCCGGAGTCGGCGGGGGCCACGTCCTCGCCCCGCTCCGCGGCCAGCAGGCGCAGGAGGTTCTCCTGCTCCTTGGAGAGCCGGTCGGGCGTCTCCACCGAGACCTGCACGAGCAGGTCGCCCCGGCCCCGCCCGTCGACGTGGGGCACGCCGCGGCCCCGCAGCAGGAAGACCTTCCCGGCCTGGGTGCCCTTGGGGATCACCAGGTCCTCGGTGCCGTCCAGCGTCTCGAAGCGCAGGTGGGCGCCCAGGGCGGCCTGGGTCAGGGGGATGCGCAGGTCGTGCACCAGGTCGAACCCCTGGCGCGAGAACCGCTGGTGGGGCTGCACCCGCAGGTGGACGTAGAGGTCGCCTCGCGGCCCGCCCCGGGGGCCGGCGCCCCCCATCGCCGGGACGCGCAGCGTGTTGCCGTTGTCGACCCCGGCCGGGACCTCGACCGGGTAGGTCTTGTCCTGGGTGCGCCGGCCCTCGCCCCGGCAGTCGGGGCACGGGTCGCGCACGACCCGGCCCAGGCCACCGCAGCGCGTGCACCTGGCCGTGGTGACCATCTGGCCCAGGATCGACTGGCGGATCTGGCGGATCTGGCCGGTGCCCGAGCACGTGGCGCACGTCTCGGCGTGGGTGCCGGGCTTGGCCCCCGTTGCGCCGCACGTCTCGCACGCCAGCGCCACCCGCACCCGCACGTCCTGCGTCCCGCCGAACACGGCGTCGCGAAAGCCCAGGTCGAGGGCGACCTCCAGGTCGGGCCCGGGCGGCGGCCCAGCCCGTCGCCTCCCACCCGCCCCGCCCGCCCCGCCTCCGAACGGGTTGCCCCCGAAGAAGCTCTCGAACAGGTCGCCCAGGCCAGATGCGAAGTCGGCCCCGAACCCGCCGGCCCCGCCTGCGCCGGCGCCGCCCGCGCCCCGCACCGACTCGGGCCCGAACATGTCGTAGCGCCGCCGGCGCTCAGCGTCGCGCAGCGTCTCGTAGGCGATGGTGACCTTCTTGAACCGCTCCTCGGCGGCCGGCTCGCCGCTGTTGGTGTCCGGGTGCAGCTCGCGGGCCAGCTTCCGGTAGGCGCGCTTGATCTCGTCCTCAGAGGCGTTCCGCCCGACGCCGAGCAGGTCGTAGAAGTCGTCGTCCATGGTCGCTTCGGGCAGGCCGGCGTCAGCCCTCGCGCAGGGCCTTGCCCAGGCGCTGGCTGACGACGCCCACGGCGGCCATGGCCTGGGGGTAGTTCATGCGCGTGGGACCGAGCACCCCGATGGTGCCCACGGTCGTGCCGTCGTACTCGTAGGGGGCCACGATGATCGAGCACTGCGACAGCGGCTCCACCCCGTGCTCGCCGCCGATCGACACCGTCAGCCGGTCGTCGTGGATGGCCTGGCGCAGCAGCGTGACCAGGACGTACTGCTGTTCGAGGATGGCCAGCACCCGCCGCACCGTCTCGATGGCGTCGAACGTGGTGGCCATCTGGGCCGCGCCGCCCACGAACAGCTGCTCGGGCTCAACGGCGACCGTGCGCTCCAAGGCGTGGCGGGCGAGGGCGGCGGCACGGTCGGTGGCCTCGTCGCCCGTGCTGGGCATGTTGACGGGCGCCTCCAGGGGGTGGCCCAGGAAATGGGCGGTGAGGTGGGCGCCCACGACCGCGAGCTGGGCCTCGCCCACGCCCGCCACCCCCTCCAGGACGGCCTTCTTCACCGACCCGTCGGAGAGCACGGCCACCACCAGCACGGCCTGGCCGTCCAGCTGCACGGCCTGCACCAGCCGCACGGTGGCCGCCTCCCGGGGAGGGGCGACGACCAGCGCCGCGTAGTGGGTGAGGTCGGACAGCAGCCGGGTCGTGTCGTTGAGCATCTGCTCGATCTCGCCGTGGGCCCGGGCGAAGAACTCCTGCACCTGCTGGCGCTGGCCCGAGGGCAGGGACGGGTCGAGGTGGTCGACGAAGAACCGGTAGCCCTTGTCGGTCGGGACCCGGCCGGCGCTGGTGTGGGGGTGGTCGAGGAACCCGTCGCGCTCCAACACGGCCAGCTCGTTGCGGACGGTGGCGGTCGAGACCAGCAGGCTCGTGGCCCGGACGACCGACGCCGAGCCCACGGGCTGCGCCGTCTGGATGTACTCCTCGACGACCGCCTTGAGAATGGCGGCCTTGCGCTCGTCCAGCATCTTGGCACTCGATGATACCGAGTGCTAACCCCTTGACGGGGGCCTACGGCACGCCCGCGCCTTGGGGAGCGGGCGCCGGCGCCGGGCGGGGCCGGCGCTTGAGGACGGCGGCCACCCCGACCAGGACCGCCCCCGCGGCCACGAAGCCCACGACGCCCGAGACGACGAAGGGCAGGGCCGACGTGTCGGCCGGGACCTCGGCCAGCTGCACCGAGCCGGTGGAAACGTCCTGGATGGAGCCCGCGGCCGTCCACTGGAAGGTAGGGGTGGCGTTGGCCTCGACGGGCTGGGTGATCTCGGCCACCGTGAACGTCCTGCCCTTGTCTTTCGACTTGGCCATGAACAGCTTCTGGGGGATCGACGTTTCGGCGCTGCGGCCCGGATAGAGGATGTAGAGCGTCCCGTCGGCCGCGACCCGCATGGTGGGCGGAGCCCCTCCAGGCCGGGGGCGCCACCCAGCCGTTGGGACGTGGCCTCGTCCCACGGAAGCCTCGGGGCCGAGAACGTGCGGCCGCCGTCGGTCGAGACGGCGATCCTGACCAGGCGGGGACCGGTCGGCGGGAACGTCTGCCAGCCCACGTAGACCGTGTCGGGCTGGCCGGGCCGGGCGTCGACGGCCAGGGCCGTGACCGGCCGGCTGACGAAGGCGGGGTCGACCGTCGCCTGGCGGCCGTCGGACACCATCGTCGACGTCCACGTGTCGCCCAAGTCGTCGGAGCGGGCCACGAGGATGCTCACGTCGCGGTCGACGCGGGTCGGGTGGACGCCGTTGATCCCCCAGTAGAGGGCCCCGTTGCTGCCCCAGGCCATCGGCGTCTCGTTGAGGTAGCCGTACACGCCGCCCCGGAAGCACAGCGGGAAGTCGGGGGGCGACGGCGTCTTGTCGAGCAGGTCCCACGTGCCGCCGCCGTTGGTGGAGCGCAGGAGCCGTCACGCGCCGCTGGTCAGCTCGATGGAGCCGGCCACGACCGTGGCGGGGTCGCGCGGGCCAACGAGGAGGGTCGGCGGCTCGTAGGCCCGCGACGGCGTGTTGTCCTGGGCCGTGGCCCGGATGCCGGCGTGCGCCCCAGCGGCGCACCGATGGGCTGGGTGTCGACCGCGTCGGCCACCGAGGCCGCGGCCGAAACCGACAGGACGAGGGCGAGGGCGGCGGCGGCCCGGCTCGACCGGGTCATGACGCGGCCAGCTTGGCCGGCTCGGCGGACGGGCGTGCCGCTCGGCCGCGCAGCGCCGATCCCACCAGCAGGCCGAGGGCCAGGGTGACGGCGAACACGCCGAGCCCGACCAGGGCCAGGGCCGGCACCGATGCCCCGTCCTCCTCGTCGAGCGTCTCCAGGGCGTTGAGGGGTGGCGTGCCCGTCTGGGTGGGGACGGCACCCGACCCCCCGCCCGGGGCCACCTGGATCCGGGCCCGGGCGGGGACGCCCCGCACCGCCGTCTGGGCCGCGGGGATGTCCTGGGTGCCGACCAACTCGTAGATGCCCGGAGCCCCGTTGGGGATGGTGACCGTCCCCGGGCCGAAGGAGGCGTTGGCCCCGGGGGTCGTCGGGAACGTCCCCAGCACCTCGCCGTCGATCGCGTTCCAGCGGATGGACACGGGCGTGGGCGCCCAACCCGGCGGCCCGGCGACATTCACCACCCCGCCGGGCGCGACCTGCACGGGGCGCACGTCGATGCGGGCCACGTGGGCGGCCGAGGCGCTAGTCCACGGGACGAGCGCGGCAACCAATCCGAGCAACCCGCCGACAGCACCGACCCTCGCGTGGCGAACGACCCACGTGGCCCTCCTCTGCCCCCGCAGCCCCATTTTCGCGCCGGTGCCCCCGGCGTGAGGGAGGTCGTCCGGCACTAAGGTACGCGCCTCGCCCTGGACGTTCGCCGTAGGGAGGGCAGGAGTGGCCGCCAAGTTCGAGTACTGGACCGCCGTGTTCGGCGTTGGCCTCGACGGCTTTTCCGACTACGACCACGACGAGCTCAACGCCATCGCCGCCGAGGGCTGGGAGCCGGTCAACCTGACCGCGGTCCACAACGGATTCGCCACCGTGGTGCTGTTCCGTCGGGACCTGGCCGGCCGGGCCGCGCCCGCCAGGGCGGCCAAGAAGGCCCCCGCCAAGAAGGCCCGTTAGGCCAAGGGGTGGCGGAGCCGCTGCTGCGGGTCATCGATCTGCGGGTCGCGCACCGGTCGGCGGTCGCCCTCGACGGCGTGTCGTTCTCGCTGGCGGCCGGCGGCCGGCTGACGGTGGCGGGGCCGAACGGGGCGGGCAAGTCCTCGCTGCTGCGGGCCGTGGCCGGGCTTCTGGCGTGGAGCGGCGGCCGGGTGACGGGTGGCCGGGTGGACGTGGCCGGCGGCGCCACCGTGCGGCTGGCGCTGGAGGGACGGCGGGTCTTCCCCGACCTCACCGTCGAGGAGAACCTGCGGACGGGCGCGTCGTCGCTGCCCCGCGGCCGGCGGGCCGAACGGGTGGCGTGGGCCCTCGACCGTGTCGGCCTTCTCGCCGCCCGCCGGGACGTGCGGGCCGGGCACCTGTCGGGCGGCGAGCAGCAACTGCTGGCCATCGCCCGCGCCCTGGTGCCGTCGCCCGATGTGCTGCTGCTCGACGAACCCACCGTCGGCCTGGCCCGTGCCTCCGTCGAGTTGGTGTCGGCCCTGGTCGCAGGCTCCGGGGCGGCCGTCGTCGTGGCCGAGCAGGAACCGGCCCTCCTGCCCGAGGCCGAGGTGATGTGGCTCGACCGGGGCTGCCCGGTGATGCCGCCCGCACCGGTCGCGCCCGTCGCCGCCCCTGCGCCGGCGTGACGCCGACGCCGCTCCTCGCCGTCGAGGGGCTCACCGTCCGCTTCGGTGGCGTGACCGCCCTGGCCGGCGTGAGCTTCACGGTCGAGGCAGGCGAGCGCGTGGCCCTGACCGGCCCCAACGGCGCGGGCAAGACGTCGCTGCTGGACTGCATCAGCGGCGTGGTGCGGCCCTCGGGTGGGCGCATCCTCTGGCGGGGCCGCGACCTGGCCGGCGTGCGGCCCGCGGCCCGGGCCGCCCTGGGTCTGGCCCGCACCCTCCAGGGCCTGGGCGTGGTGGACGGCCTCGACGTGGCCGCCAACCTGCTCCTCGGCCGCCACCACCGCATGCGGTCCGGCCTGCTGGCCGCGGCCGCGGGCTGGCCCCGGGCCCGGGCCGAAGAGGCGTCCCACCGGGCCCGCTGCGAGGAGGTGGCCGCCGAGCTGGGC
>JBOGID010000245.1:0-2072 GCA_050742295.1 Acidimicrobiales bacterium
GGCCCGCCCCGCGCCCGAGGGAGCGGTGAAGTGACCCGCGGCTTCGACCCGGGCCGGCGGGCCGTGCTGGCCGCCGGCCCCGCCACAGCCGCCGGGCTCGTCCTCGGCGCGTGCGGCGGCGACGACAACCCCCGGCCCGTCGACCCCACGATCGTCAACGACCCCAACCGGCTGGAAGGCGACCTGGCCGTGGCCGCCCTCCTGGCGTCCCTCGACAACCTGCTGGTCACTACCTACCAGGAGGGGATCGACCGCCGGGACAGGCTGGGGGGCTACCCCCCGGCCGTCCTGACCGTGCTCGAGACGGCACAGCGCCAGCACCGCGAGCACGCCGCGGCGTGGAACGGCATCCTCACCGGCGCCGGCAAACCGGCCGTCACCGGCCTCAACCAGACGGTCAAGACGGCCACCACCGACCCCCAGTTCTTCCGGGCGGCCACGATGAACGCCGCGCTGACCATCTGCCACGACATCGAGAACGTCACCGCCCTCACCTACCTGGCCGCCATCGGCGGCATGAACAACAACGCCGCCATCCGGGTGGCGGCATCCATCTACCCGGTGCAGAGCCAGCACGTGGCCGTGCTCACGCTGCTGCTGGGACGGGCCATGCCACCGGACGCCTTCAGCCGCAGCGACGGCGTGGCCCGCACCGTCAGCGACGCCATCAGCTGACCCCCTTGCCGTTCTTGGCGCAGAAACCGCCCTCTGGGGACGGTACGTGCGCCAGGAACGGCCGGAGCGCCGGACCCCCGGAGCGGGCCGTACCATCACGGGCGTGTTGGCGGCACCCCCCCGACCCGTAGCGCCCAGCCGGGCCCCTGCCGCGCCGGCGCGGCTGGGCTACCGGCCGGCCCTCGACGGGGTCCGGGCGCTGGCCGTGGTGGCGGTGTTCGCCTACCACGCCGGCCTTGGCTGGGCCCGGGCCGGGTTCTTCGGCGTCGACGTCTTCTTCGTCCTCAGCGGCTACCTGATCACCGCCCTGCTGCTCACGGAGCGGCGGCGCGAGGGCCGCATCGACCTCCTGCGGTTCTGGGGACGGCGCGCCCGCCGCCTGCTGCCGGCCGTGCTCGTCCTTCTGGCGGCCATGGCAGTGGCCATCCCTGTGCTGGCCCCGGAACAGGCCTACCGGCTACGGGGCGACCTGGGCGCGGCCCTGGGCTATGTCAGCAACTGGCGGCTGATCTTCGGCGAGGAGTCCTACTTCCAGGCCGTCGGCCGCCCGCCCGTGCTCCAGCACCTGTGGAGCCTGGCCGTGGAGGAGCAGTTCTACCTGCTGTGGCCGCCGGTCGTGGCCGTCGCCCTCCACCGGAGGCCCTACCGCAAGCTGACCAGGGCGGTGCTGGTGGGGGCGGTGGTCTCCACCGTCCTCATGGCCGTGCTGTTCGTGCCGTGGACCGACCCGTCCCGCGTCTATTACGGCACCGACACCCGGGCCGCGGCGTTGCTGATCGGGGCCGCTCTGGCCTGCGCCACCACCCGGTGGCAGTTGGTGGACAGCGTGCGCCTGGGCAGCCGCCGCCTGCTGGAGCTGGTTGGGCTCCTCGGCCTGGCCGGGCTGGCGTGGGCGGTGTCAAACGTGAACGAGTTCGACCCGAGGCTGTACCGGGGCGGCTTCCTGGCCGTCGCCGTGCTGGCCGCGGGGTTGGTGGCGACGGCCGCCCGGCCGGGCCGGCCCGGCCCCATCGGCACGGTGCTGGGGATTCGGCCGCTGGTCTGGCTCGGCCAGCGGTCCTACGGCGTCTACCTCTGGTTCTGGCCGGTGATGATGTTCACCCGCCCCCACCGCGACGTGTCCCTGACCGGCCTGCCGCTGCTCGGCCTGCGGGCCGGCCTCACCCTCGCCATTGCCGCCCTCTCGTTCCGCCTCGTCGAACGTCCGATCCGCGAGGGAGCCCTCGGCCAGGTGTGGGACGACGTCAGCCGGCGGGCGCCCCTGCGGCGCAGCACGGCGACGTGGGGCCTGGCCATGTCCGCCACCCTGGCCTGCACCGCGATCGGCGTGGCCGCCGGGGGCATCGGCGCCAGCGACCGGTCCACCTCGGTCCTGGCCACCGCGGCAGGCCTCGACC
>JBOGID010000246.1:0-2409 GCA_050742295.1 Acidimicrobiales bacterium
GCGGGCCCGGTGCGTGCGCCCGCCCCGCCGCCGGTGACGACGGCCTTCGCCCCGTCGGTGCCAATGAGGTACCGCCCGTCGAACGGCGCTGCCATCGCGGTGGCGACAGGCGCGGGCTCGCTCTGGGTCGCCGTCGCAGCCCGGCAGGTGCCCGGCGCTGGTGAGCTGGTCCGGCTCGACCCCGTGTCGGGGCAGCCCGTCGGTACGACGGCGTTCGACGGCTATCCGCTGACGCTCTCGTGGGGGGAGGGTCGGGCCTGGGTCCTGACGGTGGGGGCCGACACCGCCCTGCACGCGGTCGCCGTCGACGTTGCATCCGGGCAGGTCGTCGTGGACGAGCCCGTCCCCGGCGCCATCCTGGGCTCAAGTCCGGTCGCGCACCTTGCCGTCACCACCGGCGCCGTGTGGGTGGCGCTCAGGGACGGGAGCGGCGACCGGCTGGTGCGGCTCGACGCGGGCACCGGTCGCCTGGTGACGGCCATCGCCCTCCCCGGCGCGCCCGCTGCCCTGGCCGGCGGCGACGCCGTGTGGGTGGGCACCGACGAAGGCCGGCTGGTCCGTGTGGACCCCGGCTCCAACCGCCTCACCACCGACGCCGACCTCGGCGCTGCGGTGCTCGACGTGGCCGCCGAAAGGGGGTCGGTGTGGGCCAGCGCCCGCACCAGGGGCCACACGGTGGACCTCCTGCGGATCGACGCCACCTCAGGCGAGGTCGCCGCCCGCACCGGCATCCCGGTGTCCGTCGTCGAAACGGGACGGGGCCGGGTCTGGGTGGCCAACTACGGCTATCCCCCACCCGCGTTCACCGGCTTCATCGCCGAGCTCGATCCTGCAACGACCACGCTCGCGCGCACGACGTCCGTCCTCACCGTCAGCAACAACGGGATCAGCGGGCTGGCCGTCGGCGAGAGCACGGTGTGGGCCGTGAACAGCTACGCCGGCAGCGTCACCGGCTTCCGGACCGCCCCGTAAATCGGCGGGCCGCCGCCCGCCGACCTGACACGCTGAGCGGGTGACGGCGGGAGCTTCCGAGGAGCGCCGGCCACGGCGTTACCGCGATGTCGGCGGGGCGGTCGTGCGCCTGTGGCGGCTGAACCCCCCGCTGACCGTCGTCTGGGTCCTCACCGGCCTGCTCGGCGCCCTCGTCCCGCTCGCCCTCACGGTCATGTCGGGGCGGGTGGTGGGCGCCGTGCCGGGCGTGGTCGCGGCCGGGTTCGACTCGCCCGCCGGCCGCCGACTCGCCGGAAGCGTCGTGGCCATGGCCGTGCTGACGTTCGCCAGCCTGCTCGTCGAGAGCGCACGGTGGCGCAGCGCCGACCTGCTGGGGCGCCGCCTGCGCGCCGACCAGCGCCAGCGCATCATGGCCGCCGTCCTCCAGCGCAAGGGGATCGGCCACGCCGACGATCCCGCCGTCCACGACGCGGCGGTGGCGGCCGACAACGACTGGCTCCGCGGTGTGCCCGAGGGCATCCTCAACGTGGTCGGCACCCGGATCGGCGGCTACGGATCGGCCCTGCTGGTCGCCCGTCAAGAGCCCCTGGGCGCCGCCGTGCTGGCCGTTGCCTGGTTCGTGGGCGGGCGGTGGAAGTGGCGGCGCGCCGTCGAGGACGCCCAGGCCAACCAGGGCCAGGTCCGGGACCTGCGCCGTTCCAGCGCCACCGCCGACATCGCCACCTCGCCGCAGGCGGCGAAGGAGATCCGGCTGTTCGGGCTGGGCGACTGGCTCGGGGCCCGCTACGTCCGGGAGTGGCGGACGGCTATGGCCGAGATCTGGGCCCTCCGGCGGCGGGGCGCGGCCGAGGCGGCGGGGATCTTTGCCCTCCTCCTCGGTGCGCACCTGTTCGCCATGACCCGCATCGCCTTCGGCGCCACCAGTGGCCGGCTCGGGCTGGGCGACCTGGCCGTGGTCGTGCAGGCCGTCCTGGGGACACGGGGCATCGGCGGCGTCCCCTACGGCCACCAGGAGATCGAGTACGGCCTGCGGGCCGTGCCCGCCATTGACCGGCTGGAGGCGATGCTGGCCCAGGCCCCCGACCTCGAGGGCAGAGCGCCCGCACCTCGTCTCACGGCCGGCATCAGCGTGGAGGGGGTGCGTTTCCGCTATCCCCGATCGGAGCGGGACGTGCTGGACGGCGTCGATTTCGAGGTCCGGGCCGGGACGTCGGTCGCCATCGTCGGCGACAACGGCGCGGGCAAGTCCACCCTGGTCCAACTCCTCGCCCGCCTGCGCGACCCCACGGGCGGGCGCATCACCGTCGACGGGACCGACCTGGCCGCCGTCGACCCCGTCCAGTGGCAGGCGTCGGTGGCCGCCGTCTCCCAGAATGCGCTGCGCCTCCCGCTCCCGGCCCGGGCCAACGTGGCCGGCGGGCGGGCCGCGGCCGCGTCCGACGCCGTGCTCGACGAGGC
>JBOGID010000247.1:0-1748 GCA_050742295.1 Acidimicrobiales bacterium
ACCCGCCGCCACCCGGCGGCCCCGCGCCCGGGCCCGCTGCGTCACGTCCGTGCCACCGCCACGACGACGCCGGACATGAACGGGTGGATATCGCAGAGGAACTCGAATTCGCCCGCCTCGCTAACCACGAAGCGGAGCTCCTGGGTGGCGACGCCGACGACCAACTCGGTCCGGGGATCGGTGGCCAGCCGTACGTGGAGGTTGTGGGGGATCCCCACGTCGCGGTTCTCCACCCGGGCCGAGACTTCCACGCCCACGGGCACGAAGACCCGCCGGAGATCCCAGCGCATGGCGCGGGCCGTGATCGTAAAGGCACGCACCGGCGCGCTCGCCGTGCCCGCCTGGTCGGCAGGCGAGCCACTCCCGCCCCCACCGCAGCCGCCGGCCAGAACTGCGATCGCCCCCGCCCCGAGCCGAAGGGCACGCCGCCGGGAGACCCAGGCCGTTTCCCCGCCTGCCACGCCGCCGCTCAGAGCCCAAGCCGCTGGCGGGCGGCTTCCATCTCGTTGATCTCGATCCGCTGATTGCGGGCCATGGCGGAGGCAAGGTCCCGTACCCGGCCGTCCCGGGCCCGGCTGGCGGCTGCAGCGGCCATGTCCGCCCCGCCCCGGTGGTGCTCGCGCATCAGCTCCAGGAACAGCCGGTCGGCCCCTCGGCCGCCGGCCTCCCGCAGTGCCCCCATCTGGACGGGTGACGCGAGGCCCGGCATCTCGTCGGGCGGCACCGGCACCCCCATCCACGCCATGGCCGTGCCCTCGCCCGACTCACGCTCGTACCCCCAGCGGGCGAGGTAGGCGTCCATGATGCCGATCTCGTAGCGCTGGAGGATGACGATCTCCTTGGCGAAGGTTCGCACCAGTGGCTCGGTGCCCTTGTCCAGGGCGATGGCGGCCATGACCACCGCCTGGTCGTGGTGCACGATCATGTCCCGCAGGAACCCGACGTCGGCCGACCCTTCGGTCGGGCGCCGCGGGGTGCCGAGGGCGTAGCCGCCGGCGGCAGCGAGGAAGCAGAGGGCCGCCAGGGCGATGGCCTGACGGGCCGACAGACGCCACCATGCCACCCCGTCGGGCGAGCGGCGGGCGCCCGCCTCGGCCGTCACCGCAGCGCCCGTCCCACCGCCGCCGCCAGCTCCTGGTCGGAGGCCACGTTGTCAAAGCGGTCGGTGATGGTGCCGCCGGCGTCGAGCACGAACACCCAGGGCTCGTGGATGTCGACGTCGGGCGAGCGGTAGATCCACTCCGCCGCCGCCTTGTTGACGGCCTGGCCCTGGAAGTCCCGCCACACCTCGAGGTGCACGAAGTTCATCCGCTCCCCGTGCTGGGCGGCCAGGCGCTGGACGGAGTCGGTGATGGGCCCGCAGAACCGGCTCTGGCAGTACACCGGGGTGGAGATCACCACCATCGTGGGCCGGCCGCTGGCGATGGCCGCGGCCACCGTCCGGCCGTGGAGCTCGGGGTCGGGGACCCGTCCGTCGGGCTCGGCGCGCGAGTCCACGGCCTTGGGCGGCACGCCCTCGGCGCCGGGGAGGTGGTTCTCGGTCCGCGGCCCGGGCTCGCCGGGGGCCGGCACCTGGGCCGACGCCTGGACCTCGAAGGCGGCGGTGGCGCGCAGGGGGCGGCCGTCCACCCGAGCCGTCGCCGTGACCTCCCAGAAGCCGGCCCGGTCGAAGCGGGCGGTCGTCCCGTAGACGCCCACCACCTCCGACGGCGAGACGATCCGGGGCTTGGACTCCCCCGCCGCTGGCT
>JBOGID010000248.1:0-2402 GCA_050742295.1 Acidimicrobiales bacterium
GTACAGGGCGAGCGGCGCATCGGGGTCGCCCCACGCCTCGAGCAGCGGCTCGACGATGCGCCAGGCCTGGGTGACCTCGTCGGTGCGGATGAACAGGGTGGGGTCGCCCACCAGGGCGTCGAGCAGCAGCCGCTCGTAGGCATCGGGGGGCTCCTCGACGAAGGCGGTGCCGTAGGAGAAGTCCATGGTGACGGTGCGCACCCGGAAGGCCTGGCCCGGCACCTTGGCCCCGAAGCGCAGGGTGATGCCCTCGTCGGGCTGGATGCGCAGCACGAGGGCGTCGGGCTCCAGCCCCTCGGCCTGGTCGGACGCGAACGGCAGGTGGGGCACGGCCTTGAACTCCATGGCCACCTCGGTCACCCGCTTGGGGAGCCGCTTGCCGGTCCGCACGTAGACGGGGACGCCCGCCCATCGCCAGTTGTCCACCGTCAGCTTCATGGCCACGTAGGTCTCGCGCAGGCTGTGGGGGTGGACGCCCTCCTCCTCCCGATAGCCGGGCGCCTCCTCGCCCTCGACCCAGCCGCTCGTGTATTGGCCCCGCACCACCTCGGTGCGCACGTCGTCGGCGGTGAAGGGCTGGACGGCCCGCAGGGCCTTGACCTTCTCGTCCCGGATCGAGTTGGGGTCGAAGGTGGCGGGGGGCTCCATGAGCGTGAGCGCCAGCACCTGCATCACGTGGTTCTGGACGATGTCCCGCAGGGCGCCGGCTTGCTCGTAGAAGCTGCCGCGGTGGCCCACGCCGAGGGACTCCGCCACCGTGACCTGCACGTGGTCGACGTAGCGGCGGTTCCAGACGGGCTCGAAGATCGCGTTGGCGAAGCGCAGGGCCAGGACGTTCTGGACCGTCTCCTTCCCCAGGTAGTGGTCGATCCGGTACACCTGGGACTCGTCGAAGGCGCCGTGCACCACCTCGTCGAGCTCCCGGGCCGACCCCGCGTCGTGGCCGTACGGCTTCTCGATGACGATGCGGACGAAAGCCTCGTCCCGGGTCGGCTTGTTCAGCCCCACCTCGCCCAGGTGCCGGGCGATCACGGGGAACGTGCTGGGCGGCGTGGCCAGGTAGTACAGGCGGTTGCCGCCCGTTCCCCGCTCGGCGTCCAGCTCGTCGAGGACTTCCTTCAGGCGGACGTAGGTGGACTCGTCGCTGTAGTCGCCGGCGACGTACCTGAACCCGCCGGCATGCCGTTCAGGCACGGAGCCGGCATGCCGTTCAGGCACGGAGCCGGCGAAGGCCTCCCAGACGTGCTTGGCCTCCTCACCGCCGCCCCCGCCCTTCTCGACCGCCGTGCGCATGCGCTCACGGAAGTCGTCGTCGTCCATCTCCGTGCGGGCCACCCCCACCACGCCGAAGGCAGCGGGCAACAGCCGGCGCAGGGCCAGCTGCTCGATGGCGGGCATCAGCTTGCGGCTGGTCAGGTCGCCCGAGGCGCCGAACACCACGAGAACGGCGGGCGGCGCCACCCGGTCGGTGGTCGGCTCGACCAGCGGGTTCTCGGTGGTCATGCAGCGCGGAGCTTAGGCCGCAGTGGCCCGGGCCCAGCACGACCGCGACCGTGTCAGGCCGCGGGCGGCGTGCCCTCTGACCCGCCCTCGTCCCGCACGCGCAGGACGTCAGCGCGGCGGTACCGGCGGTGGCCGCCGAGGGCGGTGAAGCACGGGATCCGGCCTGCGCTGGCCCAGCGGCTCACCGTGCGGGGGCTGACGCCGACGAGGGCGGCGACTTCGGCCGGCATGAGATAGGGCGCCCGGGCAGCGCGCAGGTCGGGCGGCAGGGGACCGGAGCCTCCGGCCGCGGGTTGGAGGCTTGGTGCCGTCGGGTGGCCGCCGGTCAGGTCGTCGTCCGCGGGGCGGGTCAGCGCGAAGACCCGGCCGGGTTGGAACGTCATCATGGTCGCTCTTCCTCTTGGGAACTGCTGGGTGTCCATGGCGTGAGTGTCCGGAATGGCGGGGTGATCGGTCATGTATTCCACGATCGGAAGGGTCCGGACCCGCATCCGGCCTTCCTCAATGACCACGACGCTGCCGCCGTCGAGCGCCCCTGAGATCGCCGGCAGGTTGGCCAGGAGCAGCGCCGCTTGTTCGCTCGGTCGCCTCCGCGTCATGCGACGGAAGATGACGACGGACGGTCGGACGGCCGAAGTCTGGGCCAAGATCGTCCCGAAGTCCGTGTCCGCCGACAGCAGGGTGCGGTCTTGGGTTCGAGCGAGCGCCAGGACGTCGGCGTCGGGTGCTCGCACCATCCCGAGGTCGCGGACATGGACCACGTCGTGGCCTGCGGCTGCGAGCGCGGCGGCGAAGTCGGGTGAGAGGCACTGGTCGACCAGGAACCTCATGCCCCGGGCCGCAGTGGCAGCTCGCGCTCCCGTACCGCCTCGGCGGCGTAGCGGAGGGCCTCGCGGACG
>JBOGID010000249.1:0-5182 GCA_050742295.1 Acidimicrobiales bacterium
TCCCGGCCCTCGTCCGGGCGGCAGCCGCGGCGGCCGCCGTCGTCGTCGCCGGCTACCTGCCCCACGTCGCCACCGTGGGGGTGAAGGTCCTCGGGTACCTGCCCGGCTACGTCCGCGAGGAGAAGTACGGCGAAGGAGGCCGCTACCTGATCGCCGGCCTCGTCCCCGCGCCCCCGGTCCTGACCGCGGCGCTGGCCGCCGCTGCCGTCCTCGCCGCCGTGGTGTGGGCCGTCCGCCGCAAGCCTCCGGCGCCCCAGGCCTTCGCCGTCCTCATGGGCGTGCTGCTGCTGGCGGCGACCCCTGTCCAGCCGTGGTATGCCGTCACGCTGCTGGCCGCCGCCACCGTCGCCGCCCGTCCTGCCTGGGGGGCGGTGGCCTTCGCCGGCTACCCCTACTTCTTCGCCGTCATCCTCGACGCCGCCGCCTCCGCCCCCATCGGCCGCTGGTCGTACGGCCTCGCCCTCCTCGCCGCCGTGGCGGCGCGGGCAGCAGCCTCAGTCCGCCGCCGCCTCAGGCTCGAAGATGAGCCAGACCCCGAGGTTGACGGCCAGCAGGATCAGGCCCGAGAGCAGGACGGCCTCCAGCTCCAGCGTTGACAGGCTCGAACCGGCGTCGGCCAGGGTCTGGTTGGGCACGAAGGCCACGAGGGCCACGGCCACGTCGACGGCGACCAGGGCCCAGCCCGTGAGCCCTGGCACCGACAGCGGGTTGGTCCGGCCCCGCACCGCCCGGCCGTAGACGAGTACGGCGGCCAGGGCCCCGCCCCCCGCGAACGCCACGCGCCACACCGAACCGTCCTCGATGTCGATCTGGGCCAGGAGGCTGATCGCCCCCAGGACGGCGAGCTGCAGCGAGATGGCGTGGCCGAGCCGCCAGTCGACCGTGAGCCGCTGGCGCCCACGCATGACCTCGGCCACCACCAGCCAGAGGCCGAGGACGGTGAAGCTGGCGAGGGCGAACGTCTCGTAGAAACCGGCGAGGTCCTGGTCCATGGGCGCCCGGGGGATGGTATTCGCCCCCGGACCGCCAAACGTGTAGGAGCATGGTCGCCACATGGGCAGCACGTTCGGCCACCTGTTCCGCATCTCCACCTTCGGCGAGTCCCACGGGGGCGGCGTGGGGGTCGTCGTCGAGGGCTGCCCGCCCCGCCTGCCCCTCACCCTCGACGACATCCAGCACGACCTCGACCGGCGCCGTCCCGGCCAGAGCCGGCTGACGACCCAGCGCAAGGAGGCGGACGAGGCCGAGATCCTCTCGGGCGTGTTCGAGGGACGGACGACGGGCTCGCCCATCGCCATCCTCGTGCGCAACACGGACGCCCGTCCCGAGGCCTACGCCACCATGAAGGACACGTTCCGGCCGTCCCACGCCGACTTCACGACCGAGGCCAAGTACGGGTTCCGCAACTGGCAGGGCGGCGGACGGGCCAGCGCCCGCGAGACCATCGGGCGGGTGGCGGCGGGCGCCATCGCCCGCAGGCTGCTCCAGACCGTCGCCGGCATCGAGGTCATCGGCTGGGTCAAGAGCGTCCACACCATCGACGCCACCGTCGACGCCGCCACCGTCACGCAGGCCGGCGTCGAGGCCACCGAAGTCCGCTGCCCCGACCCCGCGGCCGCCGAGCGGATGATCGCCGCCATCGGCGCCGCCCGGCGCGACGGCGATTCCCTGGGCGGGGTTGTCGAGTGCGTGGCCCGCAACGTCCCCGCGGGGCTGGGCGAGCCCGTCTTCGACAAGCTGGAAGCCGACCTGGCCAAGGCCATGCTGTCCATCCCGGCGGCCAAGGGGTTCTCGGTCGGCAGCGGCTTCGAGGGCACCCGCCTGACCGGCAGCGAGCACAACGACCCCTTCGTCCGGGGCGCCGACGGCCGGGTGCACACCGCCACCAACCACTCGGGCGGGATCCAGGGCGGGATCAGCAACGGCGAACCGATCGTGCTGGGCGTGGCCTTCAAGCCCACGGCCACCATCTCCCAGGCCCAGTCGACGGTCGACCGGGCCGGCAACCCGGTCACGCTCGAAGCCAAGGGCCGCCACGACCCGTGCGTGCTGCCGCGGGCGGTGCCCATCGTCGAGGCCATGATGTGCCTCGTCCTCGCCGATCACTGGCTGCTGCAGCAGGCGGTGGACGTCCTGCCGCCCCTCCCCACAGGCTGACGGTGACGGTGGTCGCGGTGCGGCCCCTGGCCGCCCCCCCGGACGTCACGGTGGCCGTCCCCGGCTCCAAGAGCATCACCAACCGGGCCCTGGTCGTGGCCGCCCTCGCCGCCGGCCGCAGCGAGCTGACGGGCGTGCTGTTCAGCGACGACACCGAGGCCATGCTGACGAGCCTGCAGGGGCTCGGGCTGGCCGCCGAGGCCGACCCGGCTGCCGCCACCGTGACCGTCGACGGCTGGGACGGGCTGGTGCCACCCGGCCCGCCGGCCGGGGTCACCACCGTCGACGTGCGCCAGGCGGGCACGGCGGCCCGGTTCCTCCCTCCCCTGCTCGCCCTCGGACTTGGCCACTACGTGGTCGACGGCGCGCCCCAGATGCGGGGACGGCCCATGGCCGGGCTGGTCGGGGCCCTGCGCGACCTGGGGGTCGACGTGCTGGGCGACGGGCTCCCTCTCGAGATCGTGGCCTCGGGCGCGGTGGCGGGCGGCCCGGTGACCGTCCCCGCCGGCACCAGCAGCCAGTTCCTGTCCGGCCTCCTGCTGAGTGCGCCGTACTTCCGCCATGGCCTCCAAGTGCACGCCGAAGGCCACGCCGTGAGCCGGCCCTACGTGGCCATGACGGCGGCGACCATGGCCGCCTTCGGTGTGGACGTGGAGGTCGGGGACGGCGGCCGCCGGTTCACCGTCCGGCCCGGCCAGCGGTACCGGGGCGCCCGCTACGCCGTCGAGCCCGACGCCAGCGCCGCCTCGTACTTCTTGGCGGCCGCCGCCATCACCGGGGGCCGGGTGCGCGTCGAGGGGCTGGGCCGCCGGTCGGTGCAGGGGGACCTCCGGTTCGTGGACGTGCTGGCCCGCATGGGCGCCGCCGTCAAGAAGGAGGACGGGTACACCGAGGTCGTGGGTGGCCCGCTCCACGGCGTCGAGGTCGACCTGGCCGACTTCTCCGACACCGCCCCCACCCTGGCCGTGACGGCCGCCTTCGCCACCACGCCGACCCGCATCGGTGGCATTGGGTTCATCCGGGCCAAGGAGTCCGACCGGATCGGCAACGTCGTGGCCGAACTCCGCCGTTGCGGCATCCACGCCGAGGAGGAGCCCGACGGCATGGTCGTCCATCCCGGAGCCCCCAAGCCGGCCGTGGTCCAGACCTACGACGACCACCGGATGGCGATGGCTTTCTCCCTCCTCGGGCTGGTGGCCGACGGCATCGTGATCGCCGGCCCCGACTGCGTGCGCAAGACGTTCCCGGACTTCTTCGCGACCCTCGACCGCCTGCGGAGCTAGCGCCGCTCGCGCCGGCCCACGACCAGGTGGTGGGGGTGCGGGTAGCCCCGGTCGACCCGCTCGTGACGCACGGCCAGCCCGGCCGCCTCCATCCACCCGCCGACGACCGCCGGCTCGACGAAGGTCAGGTCGTGCCCGGCCGTGATCCGCAGCACCTTCACCGAGAGCGTCTCCTGCAACCGGTTCCACGCCGCCTTCCAGCGGGGCGACGTGGCCATCTCCTTGACGACCAGCACGCCGCCCCCGTCCTCGGACAGCTGACCGGCGCAGGCCCCGACCAGCGCCCGCTGGCCGCCGGCGTCGAGGAGGTACAGCACGTCCACGATGACGACGGCGTCCCACGGCCCGGACGGGACCTGCCCGGAGGCCGCCACCGCGAACTCGCACGCCGCTCCCCGGGCCCGGGCTTCGGCGCCGGCCCGCTGGGCGTGGGCGATCTTGCCCGCATCCACGTCGACACCCGTCACCTGGCGGCCGGCCAGGGCCAGGTACGCCGAGAACAACCCGTAGCCGCACCCCACCTCCAGGACCCGCCCGGTCGCCGGCACCTCAGCGGCCACCGCGGGGAACGGGCACGTCGCCCACCGCACCCGCACGTGGGCCCGGACCGCGGCCGGAACACGCCGGTACAGCGAGAGCGCCGCTGCGGTCACACTCCGACCGCCGTCGCCGCGGGCAGGTCGGCGTAGGTGCCGAGGGCGAAGCCGTGGCGGGCGACGGCGCAGCGGGCCTCGGGCCTGACGAGGGCGTCCAGTTCCTCTGGCCAGCGGTACCCCCACCGGTAGCGGGCGCGGTCGGGGTCGTCGTCCTCGCCGGGATGGACGGTCAGCTCCACGGCCGGCCGACCCCGTGACGCCAGCCGGGCCAGCACGCCATCAAGCCGAGCCCCGTCGAGCTGGCCGGCCACCTCGATCCCCACCGCGTCGGTCGGGTAGCGCAGCCCCGCGGCCCTGGCCGAGCGGGCCAGGCGCCACGCCAGCACCGTCACCCCCGCCCCCGTGACGCTGGACGGCCGGCACCGGGGGACCCGCACGGCCGGCACCCCGAACGCCACGGCCAGCTCGAGCACCAGGCGGCACATGGGCGGCCACAGGTGCAGGTGCTGGTGGGCGTCCAGGTGGGTGATGGGAAGGCCCAACTCGGCCACCGCCTCTAGCTGGGCGGTGAACTCCCGCCGCACGTCGTCGGGGTCCACCCGTCCCGCCACCGCCCGCCGCAGGAACCCCGACCACGTCTCGCACAGCGGGGACCCCCGGCCCGCGAACAGGGTGGGTACCTCCGACCGCGACAGCAGGGGCGGGTCCTCGCCCACCGCCGCCAGGTGGACGCCGATACCCAGGCCCGGGTGGCGACCGAGGAGGTGGGCGACCTTGGGATAGGCGGGCCCGATGGCCAGGACGGACGTGCTGGTGACGATGCCGTCCCGATGGGCCCGCAGGATCCCCTCGGACACGCCCAGAGTGAGCCCGAAGTCGTCGGCGTTGACGATCAGCAGGCGGATGGGCGCGAAGCCCCGTTCGACCGACACATCTCCCCCCAGAAATCCCGCGCTGCACGCGAACCACCACGCACCAGCCGCTCGCCTCGGCGCCTCACTCGACGCCGCACGGTGCCCGACCTTGGCGGAATCTGGCGGCGCGCATGATACTCACAGGCGGCGGACCACCGTCGGACGCACACGGAGGGGGGACGTGGACCGGTTCACCGCAGCGCGCCCGGCTGCCGGCGCGCCGCCGCTGGCC
>JBOGID010000250.1:0-16901 GCA_050742295.1 Acidimicrobiales bacterium
CGCCGCTACCGCCCGTTACCGCCGCTACCGCCCGTTACCGCCGCTACCGCCGCTACCGCCGCTACCGCCGCCGCCGCCGCCGCCGCCGCCGCCGCCGAGAGGACCCGCACCCAGCCTTGCCGCCTCCAAGCCGCCACAACCCGCCCTTCCACCGCCTTGGGAACCGCGTGCCCGCGCTCGCGATGTCCCGTCCGATTCGCCGCCGCTCCCTAGCTAGCGCGATGATCGTGGCAACTCGGACACCGGGTGTCGGGACGTGCAGGCCGGAGGAGGCTGGCCGTTCCCTCCCCCGGCCTCGATGTTGGCTATCCGTGCCGCCGCAGGGCGAGGACGTCGGACTCGCGGAAGCGGCGGTGACCACCGAGGGTCGTGATGAAGGGCAGGTGCCCGAGGTCCGCCCAGCGGGTGACCGTGCGACTGCAGACGCCGAGGAGGCTCGCGGCCTGACGGGGGGTCAGGTAGGTGTCACGAGCCTGGGACGGCTGCTGGGGGCCGCTCATGGGCTGGGACAGCCACGTGTCTCCCAAGGGTCCGCAAGTGCCTCACCCGGGCGTGACTGTGTGGGACGGGACATCAATTCGGCGATGTCGCTGGTGTCGATTGTCACGCCGAGCTTGTCGGCATTTCCGCCGTCGCGCTAGATGGCTGTCACCCGGAATGAGTCGAACGGCCCAGGTCGGGATTTGCCGTCTTCTACGACGTCTATGCCCATCGCCGCCGCCACCCGGGCCACTTCTTCGGCGTCGAACCGGCGGTGCCCACCCAGGGTGACGAAGCACGAGAGGCGGCCCCCGTCGGCCCAGCGGTCGATCGTACGGGACGACACGCCGAGGATCCTCGCCACCTCGCTCGGCATGAGGTACTCCCCATTGCCGTGGCCCACGGACACCGGCCCCTTCTCACCCGCCTCACCTGCCAGCTCAGGCGACATCGGGCAGAACCTAACAGCGCCAAGGTGTACGAAACAGGCAACTCGCAAGGATTGGGCGGAGTTGAGATTGACGTTGCCCGGACGTTGGCTGTCTCGGGATTCCCTCTCGGGGTGCCTGCCGGGCGGCCGAGGAATCGGCCACGGTGCCTGCCGGGCGGCCGAGGAATCGGCCACGATGGTGCGGTGCGTGTGAGGCGGGGAGGGGTGTGTGCCGTGGTGGCCGTGTTGGCGCCACTGATGGGCGCCGGCTGTGGGCCCGGTTCGGAGGGAGCGGCCGTGCTGTCGCCTGGTCTCGGCCTCGGAACGCCGAAGGAGATCTCCCGCATCGTGGACCGGTCCCGCCTGGGGATGGCGCTGGCCGCCGCCGGCATCCGCCTGCCGGTGGGCTCCAATGTCTACGCCGTGATCCTCGACCGGGAGGCCCCGGCCCGGCGCTTCGACGTGTACGAGGCGGGCGGTGGGTCCAAGTCGATCGACTTCTGGCCCGCGTCCTCGGTCAAGCTCCTGGCCGCCGTCGGGGCGCTGGCGTTCCTCAAGACCATGGGGTTCACCGGCGCGGCGACCGTCACCTACGCCAGCGGGGGCACGGCGTACGTGCGGAGCCTCTACCGCTCCGCCGTCGTGGACAGCTCCAACGACGCCTACGACAGCCTGGTCGAGATCGCGGGCGTCGAGTGGCTGAACAACGTGTTCCTCTCGGCCCAGAACGGCTTTCCGGAGACGGTGATCCAACGGTCCTACACGTACGCCGGGGTGATCTCGTCGCCGGCCATGACCGTCCGGGAGGGAAGCCGGGAGCTGTCCCTCCCGGCCCGGGACACGGCCGGCGGCTACGGCGTCGCCGCATCGGGCAACCGTTCCAACCTGGCGGAGCTGACCGACTCGGTGCGCCGCGTCGTGCTCCACGGGTCGCTGCCGGCGCAGGAGCGGTTCGCCATCGAGGCCGTCGACGCCCTGGAATTGGAACAGGACCTCCTGGCCGCCGAAGGGTTCTTCGAACCGGCCGTGGCCCGGGCCGTGGACCCCCGCGCCTTGGTCTACGACAAGCCCGGGTACGTCCCCGGCGACGACTGCGTCGACGTGGCCTACATCGACGACCTCGACCGGCCCGAGGCCTTCCTGCTCGGGGTGTCCACGCCCGACGACGGCCCCGCGTGCCTGTCCCTCGTCGAGGTGGCCCGGGGAACGCTCGCCTTCCTCGGTTCCCTCTGACCCTCAGCCGATCAGCGGGTCACCTTGCTGGCGAAGTAGACGGTGCCGCCGATGAGGAGGACGCCGACGGCGAGGAGGGGCAGGAGCCCGACGAAGCCGGTGCTGTCGGCGGTGGCCGCGAACAGGGCCATCATCCCGAACCCGACCACCGGGAACAGCAGCACGATGGCGATGATCGGCCAGATGCGCATGCCGCCCCGCCGGGCCGGGGCCTTGTCCTTGCCCTTGTCCTTGCCCTTGCCCTGACCTTGGCTTTCCGTGGCCTTGGCCGCCGGCCTGGCGGTCACGGGCGCAGCCTTGACCCGGCCGTGCTCGGGGCACTTGAACCCCACCTTGGTCTCGACCAGGCACCTGGGGCAGATTGGGGCCTCGCAGGTGACGCACGTCAGCCGGGTCTCGGTGCCGTTGTGGGTGCAGGTGGCGGTGGCCACGCCCGAACCCTAGCCAGTTACCGGATCGGTTCGTCGAGGACGACGGCGCCGGTCACGTAGTAGTAGAAGTGCCACCACTCGCCCTCGTAGTTGTCGAAGCCCTCCGCCTCCATCGCCTCGACCAGCGTTGCCCGGTTGGCCGCCGCGGGGCCGGTGGCGTTGGCGGTGTGAACGGCGGGGGTGAACGTCTCGTAGGGCGCCCCCATGTCCAGCTCCAGTCCGGTGCCCCGGTCGATGAGGGTCAGGTCCACCGCCTGGCCCGAGTTGTGGTAGCTGACCGACGCCAGGTACGGCCCCACCAGGTCGCCCCGTCCGATGGAACGGGCCCAGTTCACGAGGGCGAGCGTGGCCCGGTAGGGCCGGTAGCCGTCGTAGACCTTGAGGCCCAGGCCGCGGGAGGCGAGGTTGCGCTGCACCCTCGCCAGCGCCGCCGCCCCCGCGGGCTGGAGGAAGGCCCGGTTGGCCTCGTAGCCGGGCAGCGGCGCGCCCGTCACGTTGTCGGAGCTGACCTTGTTGAGGGCCACCACGATCGACGGCTCAAGGTCGAGGATGTCGACGAGCCCGGTGGGGGCGGCGGCGCGGGGCCTGGTCGTGGTCGTGATGGTCGTGGTGGTCGTGGTTGAGGTGGTGGTCGTGGCCGTCGTGGTGGTGGCCGTGGACGTCGTGGTTGTCGGCAGGGCGGCAGCTGTGGTGGTGGTGAGGCCCGGAGCCAGGCCGGCGGAGTCGGGATCGGAGCATGCGGCGGCAAGGATCAGCAGCAGGGCAGCCGCCGGGAGGTGCCGCGTCACGGACCGATTGTGGCTGACCGTACGGTGTCGGCGTGCTTCGGGTGCTGCGGATCGGCGCTCTCGTGCTGGGGGGCGTGTTTGGCGCCCTCCAGCTCGTCCCCTACGACCGGGACCACGACAACCCGTCCGTGACCCTTGACGCGCCGTGGCCGAGCGAGGAGGGCCGGCGGCTGGCCCGGGCCGCCTGCTACGACTGCCACGGCAACGAGATGCACTGGCCCTGGTACAGCCACATCGCCCCGATGTCGTGGCTGGTCCAGCGGGACGTCGACCGGGGCCGGGCCGTCCTCAACTTCTCGGAGTGGGACGTGGCCCAGGAGGAGTCGGACGACCTCCACGATGCGGTGGAAGACGGGGACGTGCCGCCGTCCAACTACCTGCTCCTCCACCCCGACGCCAAGCTCAGCGCGGCCGAGAAGGCGGCCCTGATCGAAGCCCTGGAGACGCTGGTGGATGCCGGCCAGGCCGAGGATGAGGTCGGCGGCGGGGACCGTTCCGGGTCGAACCGGGGCCCGGGCTGAGGCGGCGTTCGCAGGGCGAACTGGTGCAGAAATCTTGCCGCAGCGGTACGCCATGTCGCACAGAAGCGCCGTCTAACGTCGGCGACCGTGCTCGTGCGCCGCGAACGGGACGGCGACGCGACGGCGATCGCGGCGGTGACGGCAGCGGCGTTCGGCACCGGTGAGGGCATGCCGGTCGAGGTTGTACTCGTTGACCGGCTGCGGGCCAGTGAGGCGTGGGTGCCGGCGTTGTCGCTGGTGGCGGTGAACGACACAGGCGAGGTGATCGGACACGTGCTGTGCACGCGGGCCCACGTCGACGGTGAGCCGGCGCTGGGGCTGGGGCCGCTGAGCGTCCACCCCGATCACCAGCGGCGGGGGGTCGGGTCGGCTCTGATGCACGCC
The DNA here is from genome assembly GCA_050742295.1 of Acidimicrobiales bacterium. Lineage (GTDB taxonomy): Bacteria > Actinomycetota > Acidimicrobiia > Acidimicrobiales > AC-14 > JAHFUQ01. The sequence goes on from JBOGID010000250.1 coordinate 4,268, forward strand.
GCGGTCGGCGCGGCCGAGGCCCTGGACGAGCCGCTGGTCGTCCTGCTCGGCGACCCCGCGTACTACTCGCGGTTCGGGTTCCAGCCTGCGGCCGAGCACGGCATCATTCCCCCGGTTGCGGAGTGGACGGGCGCGTTCCAGGTCCGGGTCCTGCACCGCGAACTGCGCGGCGAGTTCGCCTACGCCCTTCCGTTCATGGACCTCTAGCCGGCCTCGTGCACCTCGCGGGCGGCGCGGAGGGCCGATTCCAGGGCGCCCTCGATCCAGGCGTGGTAGAGGGAGCAGTGTTCGCCTGCGAAGTGGACGCGTCCCTCGGCGGCGGCAATGTGGCGGTGCAGTTGCGTCTGCTGTTCGGGGTTGAAGAGGGCGAAGGCGCCCCGGGCGAACGGATCGTCCCCCCACGAGTGTGACGCGCCCACCTCGAACTCGGCGGTGACGGCGGGGTGGATGCGGGCCACGTCCTCCAAGGCCTGCTCGATGCGGGTCTCGTCGTCCATGGCGCCCCAGCGGGCCGCGTCCTGGCCCCACGTGTAGCTGGCCAGCAGCACGGCCCGTTCCTGGTCGCGGGTGGGGTCGGGGCTGGGGTAGACGATCCGGCGCACCGGCAGGTCGGTGACGGTCGAGCCGCCCACGATCCCGTCGTCCTGCTCCCAGAACCGCCGCCGCACCTGGAACAGGATCTTGGCCGAGTCGTGGTAGTTGAGCTGGCGGATGGCCTTCTGCTTGTCGTGGGAGAAGGCCTTGAGCACCTCGACGTTGCGCAGCACCGAGAACGGCAGCGTGCAGATGGCCCGGTCGGCGGTGACCAGGTAGCGGCCGGCGACGGTGCGGTAGTGGACGGTGACCGAGCTGTCGTCCTGGTCGATGGCGGTGACCTCGGCGCCGAACCGCACCTCGTCCTTCAGGTCGTCGTAGAGGGCCATGGGCAACTGGTCCATGCCGCCGGCGATGAACTGCATGTCGACGAATGCGCCGCCCAGGTCCTCCCGCAGGTACTCCATGACGGCGGTGTTGAGGTCGGCCTCGACGAAGTTGAGGATGGCGAACATTTCCGCCGCCGCCTCCGAGAACCCCCGCATGCGGAGGAACTCGTAGATCGAGTACTGGCCGAACTTGGCCGCCAGCGCGTCCCAGGCGGCGGCGCCCTGGGCGGCCAGCTCGGGGTTCGAGCAGTAATGGAACGAAGAGTCACGGCAAGGCCCGTCGGATCGCGGTCGCTGCGCAGTCTGGTGAAAGAACCTGGCGACACGTGATGGCCCGGCACTCCCGAGCATGACCCAGCGGGCAAAGTGTGTGGCGGTCTACGACGATAAGACCGAAAGGCCGAAAGGTACAGCGGCGAGTCCGGAGGCTGTAGGCGGAGTCGGCGAGCAAGGGGTCCAGCCCGGGCCCAGGCCATGGCGCCATGGACCAGCGCGTTTACCGAGCCCGCGTTCAGACTCCCGCCGGGCTAGGTCCCCTCGGGACTCTATGCACAAGGCAGCCCTTGCAGCCGAGCGGGGATTATGTGACGATGGTCGCGTCGGCGTACACGGCGTCGGCCGACACGGCGGAGTGCGCTGGGGACCTCGCGCCCAACACGGAGGCCATCTCATGCGAACGAGAGAGCGGGTCGGTCGAACTGTCGTGGCTGCCGTCATCGGCGGTCTCCCTCTCGCCTCAGCGAGCGTCCCGGTGATCGGACACGTGGTCGGGATCCAGGCGACAGCGGCCTATGCGACGCACGAGGCTCAGCCGCCGAACAAGCCCTGCGGCCCGACGAACGATGGCGAAGAGGCCGAGGGGACCGAGGGCACGCTCTGGTACTGCCGCTACTGCCCTGGCATCGGCTGGCACTGGGACGGGCCGTACCTGTAGGCGGCGACGTGAGCAGCCTTGCCCCCACGCCCCGCACGAAGCGGCTCCTCGAGAAAGCCGAGGAGGCCGCCCGCCACCTGGGCCACGGGTACCTCGGGACCGAGCACATCTTTCTGGCGATGCTCGATGACATCGGTGGCGTCGCTCACGCAGTGATGGAGCAACGCGGCGTCATCGCTGAACTCCGCGCCGACCTCCTCTCGACCCTGCAGGATCCGCTGTACTCCCGGCCGGCGATGACGGCCATCAATCGACACACGGGTGAGACAGTCCGCGGACCGGACGGTACGTCGACTACGGGGTAGACGGGTGGCGTCCGCCACGGATCGTCCTATGGAGAAGGCGCTCGAGCTGACCGACATCGAGCTCAGGACGCGCGGCATCGGTTCGAGGGTACCGCGCCCCTATCGCACACCGGGCGGGCCGCGGTGAACGGCCGGAACACACAGCCCCGGCTGTGCGCCGCTCGGGCCTCCCGCCGGCCACGGCGACGCTGCGGTCTCCACGGGTCCCCCCTGGCTCGGATCGTTCCCGAAGGATTTCCTTCCGGAACGACGGTCAACCGTCGTTCCCGCCCTGGCCGGCAGCCCCTCGGTCGGGACCCCCCTTCGGGAACGACCCAGGGCCTCGATGAGCACTGCTTTGCGGACTCGCAGCTTCTTCGCCGCCTCGGCCCGGTTGATGTGGCCCGCCTCCAGCGCCAGGAGCACCCTGGGCCAGGACGGGTGCTCGGTCACCAGCCGGGGCCGCGACGGCCGGCCGAGGCTCTTGCCCTCGGCCCGGGCCCGCTCCATGCCCGCCTTGACCCGCTCGGTGAGCTGGCGCTTCTCGAGCTGGGCCCAGGCGATGGTGATGTGGTACATGGCCTCGCCGATCGGCGTTGTCGTGTCGATCCAGGGCTCGCACAACGAGCGGATGCCGCATCCAGCCGCCCGCAGCGTCTGCAGGGTGGTGGCGCCGTCGACCACCGACCGGAAGGCCCGGTCCAGCCGCCAGACCACGACGAGGTCGACCCGGCGCTTCAGCGCGAGTGCGATCAGCCGCCGCCACTCCCGCCGCCCCCGGAGGTCGTCGGCGCCGGCTCGGTCGACGAACTCGCCGACGAGCACGGCGTCGGCCAGCCCGGCGGCGTGCTCACGGAGGGGGCGGAGCTGGGTCTCGGGGTTCTGGTCTTTGTCGTTGGTCGAGACCCGGGCGTAGAGGGTGGCGCGCGGGGCCTTCACTCCTCGTCCTCGCCGTCGTCGGCGGGGGCGTCGGGGTCCCCCAGCTCCCGCACGCCCGCCGGCATCTCGGGCAGCGCGAAGTAGTAGTGGCCCAGCACGCTCAGGTGGCGTGAGATGAAGGGCGACAGGCGGGCCACGTCCTCGTCGAGGACCCGGTGGCCGCCGGCCCGCAGCCGTCCCAGGATGGCGTCGATGTAGAAGGTGTTCCACAGGACCACGCAGTTGAGCACGAGGCCGAGGGCGCCCAACTGGTCCTCCATGCCCTCGTGGTAGCGCTTGTAGACCCGGCCCTTGCGGCCGTGGAAGATCTTCTCGGCCACGGCGTGGCGTCCCTCCTGGAGGTTGCGCATCCCCTTGATGGCCCGCCGGTAGGCCTCGTCGTCGACGTAGGCGAGCAGGTGCAGCGACTTGAAGACGCGCCCGTAGGCGGCGATCGCCTCCCCCAGGGGGGTCGGGTGGCCGTCGCGCTGGAGCATCCGCACCACGTCGACGGCGCGGATGGCGCCGGTGTAGATCGAGGCCACCACCCGCACGATGTCGGGCCAGTGCCGGCGGATCCGCTCGCGGTCGATGCGCCCGCGGGCGGCGACGTTGAGGGGCACGTAGTCGGCCCGGGCGTCTATGCGCCACAGGCGCTGGTCGGGCAGGTCGGCGGGGGCGGGGCGGTAGGCCATGTCCATCAGGTGGACGAGCCCGAAGACCACGTCGGAGTAGGAGCCGGCGTCGGTGACAAGCACCTCGGGCGGTTGCCCGCCGTCGTGGTTGAAGGCGACGTCGAGGACGTGCAGGGTGTCCCGGGGCGTCCCCGACACGACCTTGTGGCCCAGCCCCACCGCCTGGTCGTTCACCATGTTGAGCCAGGTGATCCCCCGCTCCCGCCCGAAGAAGCGGGGGTTGGGCCGGGCGTAGACGCTGGGGACGGCCACCACGAACCGCATCCCGTCCACCCCGGCGACGAGGCCTCCACCCAGGGCCCCGGCGAAGGGGATGCCCGCCTGGCGGGCGACGAGGGGGGCGTTGGCGGCGGCGTAGCTGTCGGCGCCGAGGTAGTTGTGGTCGACGTGGAACAGGCGGTCGCGCTCCAACGCGGGAACGTCGGCGTTGACCATCGGCGCGAAGCCCACGTTCATGGCGTGGGCGGCGAGGCAGGCGGCGACCGACACGTCGAGGTCGGCCAGCCTCCCCCGCCCGCCGCCGATCGGGCGGAAGGCCTCGAGGAAGCCGGGCTCCCAGGCCATGACCTCCAGGATCACCTCGGGCAGGTCGACCCGGGGCATCATCGCCTGCACCCGCCTGGCCAGCTCCACCAGGCTGGCCGGCTCGGGGACCGCTTCGAGGGCCGCCACGTGCAGCCGGTCGGCCTTGTCGACGCTGACCTCGGCGTTGGCCCCCAGGCGCGCCCCCACAGCCCGGTAGGCCTCGTCCAGCACGCGGGCGTGGTCGGCCAGGAGGGCGTCGGGGCCCTCGGGGAGCCCCAGGGCGGTGAGCACCGATGGCTTGGCGGAGGACCAGGCGTCGCCGCTGAGCAGCTGCGCCCTGGGGTCCCGCCAGCGGGTCGAGCGCTCGGCGTAGACGTCCCGACGGCGGAGGCGGCGGTGGAACTCGGTGAGCACGCAGAAGACGTAAGCGTTGCGGTCCACCCCGCCGCCGGGCGGGAACACCAGGCCCTTCCACGAGCCCGACACCAGGTCCCCCTGGATGTGGCCCGTGAGGAACAACGGAACAGGATCCGGCGCTAGGCTAGGCACGCCCTCGAGTTTCAATCAGGCTGCTCGGCCTCCGAGGAACATCCGAGCGGAAAAGCCCGTAGGACCGGCCGCGGCTGGCGGCAGCTGGAGCCGGGCGCGATGAGCAGGGGCGCGCGATCGACTCTCCCCGACAAATGAGTCGATCGCCTCATGCGGCCCGTCCGACGATGGTTCAACTTGATCGTGGGAGCGGCACAGTTCAGGGGTGCATTGGCCCTCAAGGACACCATGCTGCGCGACGACACATTCAGTCTGGACAGTAGAGGCGGCTGCGGGAATCGGCGGTGACCGGCTCCGGTGGCACAGGCGGGCGCACGCCCGTAGGGGAGCAGTCAGATGCGGCAGGTACGAGGGTTTGCGACAGAGCGCAGTGGGGCGGACCGCGTTGGCGGGACCCTGAGGAAGCCACGGCGTAATACCGGGCGGAGGAGCTCGACGCGCACGGCGGTGGTCGTGGCTGCGGTCGTGACGATAGTGCTGGGGACCACCGACGCCGTCGGCGTCGCAGCCGCGCAGACAAACAACAAGGCCCCCGTGCGGAAGGCCGAGAGCCTGCCGGCACTACCAGCGGACAAGACCCCCAAGGCGGTGCCCGAGGTTCCCGCCGGCGACTTCACCAACCCACCTACCGTTGGAGGGACCTCGACGGCGAAGCCGAAGGTAGATCCCGTCAGCGGAAAGCCCACCACCGACGGGACCCTCATCGAGGGATCGACCACCGCGACCCAGCAGCTGTTCAGGGAGAAGGACGGATCGACGAGCGCCGTCGTCAGCGCCAGACCGACGCGCTACCAAGACACCACCGGAGCCTGGAAGGACATCGACCTGACCCTGGTCGACGCGCCCGGCGGATCACTGAAGGCCAAGGCCGGTCCCCCCGTCCTTCTGGGCGGGCAGGCCACGGGAGCCCTCGTGACAGCCGAGACGGCGGCCGGCACCTTCGTGCTTCGCCACCCCGACGCCACCATCGCCAAGGCCGAGATGGGCAACAAGGACCAGGCTACAGCCACCTACCCGAAGGCGCTCGCCGGCGGGCGCGACATCACCGTGCGTTTGACGGCAGACGGCTTCGAGGAGAGCGTCGTTCTCCATGCGCCGGGGGCGGAGGCAAGCTACATCGAGGAGCTGACGCTGCCGGCAGGGGTGACGGCCCGCAACGCCGGCGACGGCGTCGAAATGGTCGACAAGGACGGGAAGGTGGTCGTGACCTACGGCCGCGGCCTCGCCCACGACGCGTCGTGGCCGGCGGCGGGGCCGGGTGCCTCCTCACCGGTGTCGGTTCGCGTGGTCGAGACGAACGGCAGGGTCGTGCGCCTCAAGGTCGCCCTCGACGACCCGTCCTGGCTGGCCGACCCGGCACGGAAGTACCCCGTGACCATCGATCCCACGTGGGCGTCGCTGATCGGTGCGAACGCGCCGAACATCGACATGCTCGTCTACGACGCGGCCCCGACGACGTCGTACTTCTCCTACCCCTGGCTACTCGTCGGGAGCCCGAACGGGGTGAACCGAACCCAGTCGATGCTCTGGTTCGACATCGGGTCGCTGGCCACGCCCAGCGCCGACATCGTCGTCAACTACAGCTACCTGTGGCTCCTTGGGCTGCCCAACGGCACAGCGTGCACCCCGACGACGGTGAACCTCTTCGGCGCGGGGTCGATGATCAACTCGGGCACGGTCTGGGCCAACAAGCCGAACCCTGACGCCGCCGGCCTCGTCTCGTCGCTGGCCTGGAGGGACGCCTCGGGCTGCCCCCCGCCGACCCCTCCTCAGTCGCATCAGATGGACACCACTTCCCTGGCCAGCCGCTGGTTGCGCGACGGCGCACCCAACAACGGCATCATCCTGCAGGCTGCCAACGAGTACGACCCGAACGGGTACAAGATCCTGTACTCGGGCGAGCAAGGGCCGGGGAACAACCCGCTCATCGTCATCAACTTCAACCGCCCGCCCTCGATGGCGGTCCCTGCCTCGCCGGCCACGGGCACGGTCCTCAACACCGCGACCCCGACGCTGTCGGTCGCTCCGGCCACCGACCCCGACCAGTACGACGTGCCCCAGTACTGGTTCCGCGCCACCACCAGCCCCGACGCCGAGACGGGCCACGTCGCCGTGCAATCGGGCTGGATCACGTCCACCTCGTTCCCCGTGCCGCCGGGGTCGTTGGAGGACGGCCGGACGTACTGGTGGCACGTGTGGACCTACGACGGCCAGGCCATGACGTTCCCGACGTGGTCTCGTTCCTTCACGGTCGACCTGCGCGTCGGAGGCGGCCATCCGGCGCCCACCGACCAGGTCGGGCCCGTCGAGGTGAACCTCGCCAGCGGGAACCTAAGTGTGCAGTCCTCCTCTCCGTCGTTCGGCAGCGTGGCCGGGCCCATGGGCGTCACGTACACCTACAACTCCCAGATGGTGGGTGACGCGACCGGCCTGAGCGCCGTCTACTACAACGATGTCAACAACAACCGCCTGTTCGACGACCCGCCGGTCCTCGAGCGCCGCGACCCGACCATCGACTTCTACTGGGGAGTCGGTGGACCGGGCGGTGGGGTGAAGACGGACGGCTTCCTGGTCCGTTGGCAGGGCAAGCTGACCGTCCCGGGCACGGGCCAGCAGAGCTGGCAGTTCGGCGTGTCGTCCGACGACGGGGCGCGGGTGTGGCTGAACGGTGCCCTCGTGGTCGACCGCTGGACCGACGGCTCGGCCGGCGCCGTCTCCACGCCCATGACCATCACCGCCGGGGTCGCCATGGACCTGAAGGTCGAGTACTACGAGGCTGGCGGTGCCGCGGCCATGTACTTCCTGGCCTGGCCGCCCGGCGGGCAGCCGGTCAAGTTCCCCCCGCCGAGCTGGTACACGCCGCGCGACGGCACCTCCCTGCCCGCGGGTTGGACCCTGTCCCCCGGCGTGGGCGGAATGGCGTCGGCCATAGGGGTCGACACGGCCACGATCACCGACATGTCGGGCACCGCCCACGGTTGGACCGTCAGGGACAACGGCATGAGCCTGAGCCCCACCCGGGGCGAGGACGCTACCGCCGGCACCGACGCCTCCGGTAACCTGACCATGCGGGACACCGACGGGACGGTCTACGCCTTCGACGGCGGCGGCCGGCTGGGGTCGATGACGGTTGGCACGGACGACGGCTCGCCCGCCTCGACGCGGTTCGACTGGACCGCACCCGTACCACCCCAAGGCCAACTTCCGAATGCTCCTCGGCTCACCGCCATGCGAGACCCGGTGTCCGGCCGCCAGATCACCCTCCGCTACAGCGGGCGCGACAGCTGCCCAGCGCCGCCCGCAGGGTTCGACGCCACACCGCCGCCGGACATGCTCTGCCAGGTCGAGTACTGGGACACGACCACGACCAACCTGTTCTACAAGAGCGGACAGCTCTCGCGGACGGTCGACCCCGGTGGGGCCACCACCGACTTCGGCTATGCCAACGGCCTCCTGAGCGCCGTGCGGAACCCGCTCCAGGCCGATGCCGTGGCCTTCGGTGCGGCCCCGGACGACGACACCAGCCGTACGCTCGTGGCTTACGCCTCCGGCAAGGTGGACTCGGTCACCCTCGCCCAGCCCGTGGCGGGCGCCGCCCGCCCGGCCCATCGCTACACCTACGCCACGACGACCGAGACGCGTGTCACGGTCGACGGGATCGCCGGCACCTACCGCACGGTTACATTCGACGCGCTGGGACGGCCCCTGGTGGACACCGACGCCACCGGCCAGGCCACGACCATGACGTGGGCGGCCGACGCCGACCGCCTGGAGTCGGTCACCGACCCGGCCCAGCGCAAGACAACCACGATCTACGACCCCCAGGGCCGGCCGACACACACCTACGGCCCCGCCCCCACGGGTTGCTTCCTGCTCGGACCGGTCCCGACGTGCACCGACGCGCCGCACACCGAGATCGACTACGACCAGGGCATGGCCGGCCTGGCCGCCGCCTATTGGGGCAACGTCAACCTCGCCGGGGAGCCGGTGCTCCACGCCACCGGAGTCGGCCACCCCGGCGGCGCCCTCAGCGCCGACTGGTCCGCCGGCCCGCCCGGTCCCGGCCTCGTCGCCGGCTCGTGGTCGGCCCGCTACACCGGCGAGCTCACCGTCTCCACGGCCGGCTCCTATCCCTTCCGCTTCGACCGCAAGGGCTGGGCCCGGCTGTGGGTGGACGACGCCCTGGTCATCGACGCCTGGGCCGACGGGGACGGCTTCACATCGCAGAGCGCCGCGAAGACCCTGGCCGTCGGCCCGCACCGCGTCATGGTGGAGTACCGGCCGAGTGCCACGAACTCGAGGCTGGGCCTGCAGTGGGCTCCCTCGGGCGGCGCCTGGACGCTGGTCACCAGCCTCGGGCCCCGCTACGGCCTGCCCACGACCGTGACCGTCGACGACAAGTCGCCGGTCCAGCCAACACGGGCGGATGTGACCACGGCGGGCTACGCGCGGCCCGAGACCGGTCTGCGCACGTCCGTCACCGTCGACCCCGGCGGCCTCGGCCTCACCACGTCGACGGCGTTCGAGGACCCCGGTCCTTACGCCTACTTTCGGCCCCTGTCCCGCACGCTTCCGGCCCAGAACGCCACGACGTACACGCACTATGGCAAGACTGTGAGCGGCCCCGAGGGCGGCCCCGCTGCGTGCGGCCAGGCGGCCGGCGTGAACCAGGCAGGCCTGCCCAAGACAGCGGCCACGCCCGACCCCGACGGGGCCGGGTCCCTCTTGCCGCGGGTGACCGAGAAGGTCTACGACATCCGGGGGCGGGCGATCGCCTCCCGGGTCAACGGCGAGCCGTGGTCGTGCACCACCTACGACGAGCGGAACCGGGTGACCTCCCGGTTCTTCCCCGGCACGCCGGCCCGCACCGTGACGTATGACCTCGCCGTGGGCGGCAACCCGCTGGAGCGCAAGGTCGTCGACCCGGCCGGGACCGTCTCGTGGACGCTCGACCTGCTGGGCCGGGTCGTTGCCTATGTCGACACGCTGGGCAACGCCCCGCCCGGCCCGCCCGGCCCCAACGACGTCACCAGGACCTTCTTCGACCAGGCCGGCCGAGTCGTGCGCACGTCCGGCCCGGACGCCAACGGGTCGACGGACACCACCTACGACAGCGCTGGGCGCCCGCTGACCCAGAAGGTCGACGGGACGCTCATGGCGACTGCTCACTGGGACGCCCCTGGCAAGGAGCTGTCGACGGTCGACTACAACGGCAACGGCACCACGCTCTCCGCGGTCACACCCGACGCAGCGGGTCGCACGGTCGGGCTCACGTGGCTCGCTGCCGGAGGCACCGCCCTGGCCAAGGATGTGGTGACCCGTTCGCAGGCCGGCCGGGTCATGACCGAGACCATCGACACCCGTGCCACCGACACGTTCCACTACGACCCGGCCGGGCGCCTGGGCGCGGCGACCGTCGGGGGCCGGTCGCTGGCCTACCAGTTCTCGGCGTCGGTGGGATGCGGCACGCTGGCCGCCGCCGGCAAGAACTCGAACCGGACCGCGTTCACCGAAGGTCAGTCGCCTCCGACCACCTACTGCTACGGCAACGACGACCGCCTCCTGTCGGCGAGCGACCCGGCGATCGGTACGCCGGTTTACGACGCCCACGGCAACACGACGTCGATCGGCAACCAGGTTCTGACCTTCGACGGGGCCGACCGGCACCTCTCGACGACCGCCGGCTCCGAGCCGACCGTCAGCTACGTCCGCGACGCACTCGACCGGATCGTCGAGCGCCGGGTCGGAAACACGGTCGTCGCCCGGTACGGGTACTCGGGGTCCGGCGACGGCCAGGGGCACGCCTTCTACGGGGCAGGACTCACCAGTGTCGAGCGCTACTTCGGCTTCGTCGGCGGCGTCCTGCTCACCAAGGGCGGAGCCTCCGGTGACCGCTGGAGCTATCCGAACATCCACGGCGACGTCATGGCCGTTACTGACGCGGCGGGTGCGAAGCTCGGGGGCACCTTCACGTACGACCCCTTTGGCCGCCCCGACCAGAGCGTCGATAATGCCACCGGTAACTTCGATTACGGCTGGCTCGGTAGTTATCAGCGTCCGTTGGAGCACGAAGGGTCGCTCTCAATCACCGAGATGGGAGCCCGCCCATACTTGGCTGCACTCGGGAGGTTCCTCGAAGTCGACCCTGTAGAAGGCGGGTCGGCCAACGACTATGAATACTGCTCCGGTGATCCAATCAACTGTTCCGACACGGCAGGCCTTCATCATAAAGGGAATAGCGTTTACACAATCAAGGATCGCGCTACGGGGGAAGTCGTGTACGTCGGACGGACAAACGACTTCGAGCGGCGAGTGCGTGAGCACCGTCGAAACGGATATAACGTGGAGGATTATGACATTGAGATCTACGCAGACGGTCTGTCGTACAACCAGATGCGAGGGTTGGAGCAGTACTTGTACAATGCCTATTGCGCGAACGTACCTTTCAATAACCAAATTGCTCCCATTTCAACGCGCAATACCAACAGACACTCCTACCTCCTGGCGGCCGAACAGTGGCTGCGCCAAAATAAACTAAGAATGTTCATTATCCTGCCCGGACCCTGCGGCGTCGGAGGTAATTTTGAATACACGCTTAGATCTTGAGTACAGGAACGGCGAGCCGACCCTTTTCTCGGTAGTGTCTGGATCTAGACTCTTACGGGAGCGCTCCAAGATAGCGATCCAACTCGCGGTCTAAGCTGCTGGCTTCCACTGCGGTTCGCAGGTGCGCCGGACGATACACGGGCCTTGGAACGTTTCCCAGGATCTCGTAGACTAACGTGGACATTTGGGCAGCATGTAACAGAACAAACCCCGCTGGCTCCGGCGGATTCGTTGTACCGTCCGCCTTGGGAGCCCACTCCCGTGTCATTGCTGGCAGCGACGCCAACATATCCAGGGACGGAATACTGTCGCCGGAAAAGCGCAAGAGTTCCACATCACTGTAGACGCCACCGTGGTCCTCCCAATTCCGGCTGACCCAGAAGGCGAAGTAACGGCCGGAATTGTGGCGATAGGCAAAGAGGTCCCCCGGCCGGAACGGCGTCTCCGAGCGAATCCGACGACGTGGTCGCTTCGCTGCGGGCTGAGGCGACTCAAGGAGGTCTTTGGTCCTGTCGAGAACCCCCGCTCTAGCCCGCCGGTCGGCTGGTCGCTCCCACCGTTCGAGGTCCACACCGCTATTGATCACCTCCAATGCGGCGTCACGCACAGCAGGCTGAAGCCTTCCGCTTTGCCATTGGGAGACGGCGAGCGCGAGCAACACCACCGACCGATCGTCCGGATCCTCAAGATATTCAGCGTAATCAGCCAGGATCCGGTTGGTTGCCTCTTCGGGAGTAAGACCATCAGCAATAAGGCCTTGCCAATCGGCGCGGACGTCGGCTGCAACGTCATCAGAGAAGATCGCTGTTCCCCACGCACCCATTTCAATACCTCACCATGTCCGGACCGCTTACATTAAGACTACCTGCCTCTTACCTCGGTCAGAGCCACTGGAAGACTGTGTCGGCTCCTAGCTCGTAGCTTCTGTCGCCACCGCGCAGAAAGCTGCGTGCCCGACTCTGCGGTGGACGGCCGGACGGAAGGGCGCCGCACACTGTCGCGATGGCTCATCCGACGACCCTTGCGGGCGTCGACCGCATCCCCCGACGGCGGACGAGTTGGTGCGGTTCGATAACGAAGGTTCGCGGACGGTCGTGGCGGCGATCACGAAAGCCCTGGTCACGGTTGTAACGCAGGCCGTGTCCTCGCCTACGTCAAGCGCTACCCCGTTCGCGATACACTCGCAAGGTGCGCATCGGC
>JBOGID010000251.1:0-1554 GCA_050742295.1 Acidimicrobiales bacterium
CCTCGCGACTAGTCCAGCGGGTCACTTCAAGGGGCGAGATCCGACGGTGCCGGTCGCCGAGTTGGAGGCCGACTGGGTGCAGGGAGCGCACTGCGTCTACATCGGCAAGGCAGCCGCCGGCTCTCGAGGTCGGCGACATCTCCGTAAGCGCATCAAGGAGTTCCGCCAGTATGGCGACGGGAAGCCGGTCGCCCACCAGGGTGGGCGACGGATCTGGCAGCTCGACGACGCCGACGAGTACGTCATAGCTTGGTTGGAGACGCCCGACACGGATCCCGAGGACGTCGAGGACGTCATGCTGCGGGAGTTCGTTGACGTGCATGGTCGACGCCCGATCGGGAACCGGACGACCGGCCGCCGAGCCAAGAGCAGCTGACGGAGCACCCGGCTAGCGTCGCTGGCCCTGGCCGGCAGTCACCACTGAGCGAAGGACTCGGTCGACGATCGCGGCGATCTCGCGGAGCGCCTCTAGCAACTGGCGCCCACGGGAGCGGCACCGCTGCAGCTCCTCGAGGAGCTCGATCGCTTCCTCCCGAGACATCGCAGGTTGGCCCGGTGACAGCATTTGCGTAGCTGCGCGCGTTATCCGCGGTCGGGGGTCCAGACCCAAGGTGATTCGGCAGGTCACCCTATTGATGGCGGCGTCTTTGACGATCCGTCCTTGACGACCTTGACGGGCGCAGCATTCGGGCGTATAACCCCCTTCTAACCCCATAGGGGGGAGGCACGATGCCCAAGGTGAACGTCTATTTGCCGGACGACCTCGCGACGGCTGTGCGCGATGCCGCGATACCGGTGTCGGCGGTATGCCAGCGAGCGCTGGAAAAGGCGGTTCGCCACGCCGCGGCGATGCACGGCGGCAGTGGCATCACCGACCCGGAGGTCCACGGCGACCTGCCCCCGGGGGTCGATCTGCCGCGGCCGGCAACGCCCCGCCTAGTGCGGGTTCTCGCCATGGCGTTCGAGGAGTCGAGGCGGCGTGACCATGGCCACGTCGGCACCGAGCACCTGTTGCTCGGCATCCTCAACGAGGGTGGGAACCTCGCCGTGCGGGTCATTGCGTCGCTGGACGTGCTGCCGGGCGACTTGCGGGCCGAGCTCGAGGCGGTGATGCGCCACAGCCTCGAAGATGCTCCGTCGGGCGAGCCTGCTCTCACGGCGGCGGCCGGCAAGGCCCTCGAACTGATGGGCAAGGAGGGTGCGCAGCTTCGCCACAACTATCTGGGCTGTGAGCACCTCCTTCTCGGCCTGGTAAGGGAGACCCAGGGCCTCGCCGGTCAGGTCCTCAGCAGCATGGGGCTAGACGTCCCTCGTGTCCGCAACGCCGTGATCGCGGCCCTGAGCGGGTTCGTGCACGCGCGCGCCAACCCCCCCGGTCCCGGTATTGAAGAACTGCTGCGCGATCTTTCAGACCGCCTCTCACGGCTGGAGGCTCGAGTCGGGTAGCCGGGTCCAGAAGTGCGTTCCTCAAGCCATGCCGTTCCGAACGAGGCCATCAACGACCTCGCCGGCGTCTGGTCTCGGGCGGCGCCAAGCAGCTCCACGACGTGGTTG
>JBOGID010000252.1:0-30767 GCA_050742295.1 Acidimicrobiales bacterium
TCCCGTTGCTGGTCGGCGACCCCGACGCCATGGTCGTCGAGGCGGCGGCGTGGGCCGTGGGCGAACTGGGCGACGCGGCAGCCGGCTCAGCCGCCGTCGATGCGCTGGCCACCGTGGCCACCGATCACGGCGAGCCCCTCTGCCGGGAAGCCGCCGTGGCCGCCCTGGGCGCCATCGGCGACCCGTCCGGGCTCCCGGCGATCCTCGCCGCCGCCAAGGACCGTCCCGCCATCCGCAGGCGGGCGGTGATCGCGCTGGCGCCGTTCGACGGCCCCGAGGTGGAAGCGGCCCTGGCGGCGGCCAAGGAAGACCGCGACTGGCAGGTCCGCCAGGCCGCTGAGGACCTGTCGCCGGACTAACGACCCTCCGACCCCATGAACAGGGACTTGAGGGACTCGAACGCCTCCAGGCACTTGCCGGCGCCCAGGACGACGCACTCGAGCGGTGCGTCGACAAGGTGCACGGGCAGGGCCGTTTCCTCGGCCAGCCGGCGGTCGAAGCCCCGCAGCAGCCCGCCGCCGCCGACGAGGTGGATGCCCTGGGCGATCAGGTCCTGGGCCAGTTCGGGGGGCGCCATGCCCAGGCAATCGACGACCGAGTCCACGATGGCCCGTACCTGCTCGTCGATGGCCTCGCGTATCTCTTCGGGCGAGAGGATGGCGGTCTTGGGAAGGCCGCTCATCAGGTCCCGGCCCCGCACCTCGGCCTTGACCTCGTCGTCCATGGCGTAGGCCGAGCCGATGGCGAGCTTGATCTCCTCGGCCGTTCGTTCGCCGATGGCCATGCCGTACTCCCGCCGCACGTAGGACTGGATCGACGCGTCGATGTCGAACGACCCGATGCGGATGGCACGAAGCGCCACGATCCCGCCCAACGAGATCATGGCCGTCTCAGTGGTGCCACCGCCGATGTCCACGACCATGTTCCCGAGGGGCTCGTGGATGGGGAGCCCGGCCCCAATGGCGGCGGCCATGGGCTGGGCCACCAGTTGGGCGTCGGCCGCGCCCGCCTGGCGGGCCGCCTCCTTGACCGCCCGTCGCTCGACCTCGGTGATGGCGGACGGCACGCACAGGAGCACCCGTGGTCGCTGGAACCTCGACAGGCCGGCCCGCTGCAGCAGCAGGCGGATCATGCGCTGGGTGATGTCGAAGTCGGTGATGGCGCCCTTGCGCAGCGGACGCACGGCCTGGATGTAGCCGGGCGTGCGCCCGATCATCTGCCAGGCCTGGTGGCCCATGGCCAGCACGTCGTGGGTCTGGACGTTGAGGGCGATCACGGTCGGCTCGTTGAGCACGATGCCGCGGCCCTTGGCGTAGACAAGGGTGTTCGCCGTTCCCAGGTCGATGGCCAGGTCCCTAGCCAACCGGCACTACTCCGAAGGCGGGCGGCTCATCCAGGGGGAGTGTTCCCGGGACGGGGGCGGGGGTCGGGCCGCCGCTTGCGGGGCTCCTCGATGGGCGCGTCGGGCGACAGCGCGTGCAGCTCGCGCTCGAACGCCTTCATGTGCGCCTCCATCGATCGCGGCCCCCGGTCGCGCACCCACAGCACGAAGGCGCCCAGCAGGCTCAACACCAGGAAGGCCACGAGGAAGACGATGGCGCTCACGAGACCCGCCCCAGCCCGGACGCCTCGGCGAGGTCGGCGAGGGGGTGGTCGCAGCGGGACCAGTCCTCCCCGCCCTCCCACCTCTCGCGCTTCCAGATGGGCACCGTCGTCTTGACCGAGTCGATGCCGAACCGGGCGGCGTCGAACGCCTCGGACCGGTGGGGCGCCGACGCCACGATGGCCACCGACACCTCGGCGACGGCCAGCGTGCCGACCCGGTGCAGCAGCGCGAGCCGGCCGAGGTCGGGCCAGCGCCGCCGGGCCTCGGCCGCGATCAGCGCCAGCTTGGGCTCGACCTCCTCCTCGTAGGCCTCGTAGTGGAGGCTGGTCACGCCCGTCCGCCCGTCGCCGTGATCGCGGACCGTGCCGCAGAAGAGCACGACCGCCCCGCAACCCGGCAGATTGGCCCACTCCAGGGCCGCGACCACGGGCAGGGCGTCCTCAGACAGCCCGAGCCAATCGAACGCGCCCGCTTCCGGCAGCCGCCCCACGTGCGCAATGGTACCGACTGATACGTGACGCGTTCATCGGTGCCACTGTTGGGAAAGTTCGGAGTGCCCGCGAACGCCGCAGGAAGGCCCGCCGGTAAGCTCGGCAAATGGAGTTCGTCGAGTCGGACGACGGACCGCCGTTCCGTCGGCCGCCGGCACTCGACGACCGGATCTGGCGTCATCCGTCCGAGGTGGGGGTGGCCGAGGCCCCTCCCTCCCGGCTCGTCTCCCATCGCACCGTGTGGGTCGCCGTCGTGGTCGCCGCCGTGGGGGCGAGCGTCCTGTCGACAGGATTGGTGATCGCCCTCGGCGGCGTCGACACCGAAGTGGCGTCGGGGCGGACGGTGACGACGACCGCTGCCGCGCCCCCGGCCACCGTCGTCGAACTGGTCGTCGGTATCGCCGAGCGGGTGCGTCCCGCCATCGTCCAGATCAAGGCCAACCGGGCGGGCACGGGCGTGAACGGTTCGGGCGTCTTCTTCCGGCCCGACGGGCACGTGCTGACCAACCACCACGTGGTCGACAACGCCACGACGATCTCCATCGTCCTCTCCAGCGGGCGGGAGCTGCCCGGCAGGCTCGTCGGCTCCGACCGGCTGACCGATACCGCAGTGATCAAGGTCGACGGGGGGCCGTTCCCCAGCGCCGATCTCGGGACGGCGGCCACCCTCAAGGTCGGCCAGACGGCGGTGACCATGGGCTCCCCCCTGGCCCTGACGGGCGGGCCGTCGGTGACCGTGGGCGTGATCAGCGCCCTCCACCGCACCGTGCGCACCCGGGGCAGCACCGACGCCCTGCACGACATGATCCAAACCGACGCCCCGATCTCGCCGGGGTCCTCGGGCGGCGCCCTGCTCGACGGCAACGGACGGGTCATCGGCATCACCACCGCGGTGGCCGTGAGCGACGTGGGGCCCGAGGGGCTCGGGTTCGCCACGTCGATCGACGTGGCCCGCTCCATCGCCGAGGAGCTGATCGCCACCGGCAAGGCGACCCACACGTGGCTGGGCATCAACGGGGCCGACCTCGACGGCGCGACGGCCCACGACCTCAACCTCGACGGCGGGGCCCGGGTGCGGTCGGTGACCGACGACGGTCCCGCTCAGAAGGGCGGCCTGGTCGACAACGACATCATCGTCGCCATCAACGGTAGGCCCGTCGGTTCGATGGGGGCGCTCGTGGTCGCCATGCGCCAGTCCCGCCCCGGGGACACCGTCAGCCTCGACGTGATCCGCGACCGCGAGCGTTCGGTCAAGACCGTCACTCTTGTCGAACGCCCCGCCGGCCAGTAGCGGGCGCCGGGTCCAGTAGCGGCCGGAACGGCCCTACGATGCGGGGGTGAGCGGCTTCGGACCACCGGGGGGCAATCCTTTCGAGGGGTTCCCCCTGTTCGGCGACCTGGCTCGCATGTTCGCGGGCCAGGGCCCCGTGAACTGGGATGTCGCCCGCCAAATGTCCATGTGGATCGCGACCGAGGGCAAGCCCCAGGGCAACGTCGAGCCCATGGAGCGCATCCGGCTCGAGGAACTGGCCCGCGTCGCCGACCTCCATGTGAGCGACGCCACCGGGCTTTCGACCTCGATCGCCGGAGGCGTCCTGTCCGTGCTGCCCGTGACCCGGGGGGACTGGGCCCTGCACAGCCTGGAGTCCTACCGGCCCATCCTCGAACGGCTCGCCACCGCCCTGGCCAAGTCCGAGGACGGGGGCGTGGGTGACCTCGAAGCCGAGTTCTTGTCCGACCCCATGGCCGGTCTGATGGGCAACCTCGGCAAGGTGATCCGGCCCGTGATGCTGGGCCTGCAGTCGGGCGTCATGCTCGGCCACCTGGCCCGAGACAGCTTCGGGCAGTACGACCTGCCGCTGCCCCGGCG
The DNA here is from genome assembly GCA_050742295.1 of Acidimicrobiales bacterium. Classification (GTDB taxonomy): domain Bacteria; phylum Actinomycetota; class Acidimicrobiia; order Acidimicrobiales; family AC-14; genus JAHFUQ01. Next base: position 3,968 of record JBOGID010000252.1, read on the forward strand.
CCCGGCCGACCAGCTGCTGATCATCCCCGCCAACATCGACGCCTTCGCCGCCGAGTGGGGGCTCGAAGCCGACGACCTGCGCATGCTGGTCTGCCTCGGCGAGATTGCCCACCACGCCGTGCTGGGGCGGCCCCACGTGCGGGCCCGCCTCCTCGCCCTCCTCGAGGACTACGTCAGCCGGTTCCAGGTCGACCCCGACGCCGTCGAGGCCAGCTTCAGCGAGATCGACCTCAACGACCCTCAGGCCCTGCCCAAGGCCCTGGGCCAGCCCGAGACGCTGCTGGGCATCGTGCAGACCCCCGAGCAGGAGGTGCTGCGCAACCGCATCGAGGTCGTGCTCACTGCTGTCGTCGGCTACGTCGACCACGTGCTCGATACGGTCGGGCACCGGCTTATCGGTTCCTACGACCGCATCATGGAGGCCGTGCGCCGGCGGCGGGCCGACGCCAGCGACGGCGAACGGTTCGCGGCCCGCCTCATCGGCCTCGAGCTCGGACGCCCCCAGTACGAGCGGGGTGGCGCCTTCGTGCGGGGCGTCGTCGAACGGGCCGGCGAAGACGGCCTCCGCCGCCTCTGGCACTCCGAACGGGAGCTGCCCACCGCCGCCGAACTCGACGCCCCCGGCCTCTGGCTCGCCCGCATCGACCTCCCCGAGGAGTAGCCCGGCGCGCTACAACACGTTGCGGCGGTGGGACGCGGCCAGGGCGCTGACGTAGGCCGTGAAGGCCGTGGCGCAGCCGGCGGCGATGAGGTCCATGCCCAGGGTCGCCGACAGGTGGACGACGACCGGCACCGCCGCCCCCAACACCCACACGAGCTGGAACCGGGTCTCGAAGCGGGCGAACGTGCGCCCCCGGACGGCGTCGGGCGCGTCGCGCTGCACGACGCTGTCGAAGGCCAGCTTGCCGGCCGCCGCCGCCAGCCCGACCACCGAGCCCAGCGTGGCCACCGCCCCCACGCCGCCGACCCGGGCCGAGAAAAAGGCGACAACCGTCACCAGGGCCAGCGCGCCCAGGATGATGCGCTCCTCGCGGAGGTGCTTGCGCAGCCAGGGGGCGATGGCGGCACCGATGAAGTTCCCGGTCAGGCTGGTGGCGAGCACCATGCCGAACCACCACGAGGGGGCGCCGCTGCGGCGGAAGGCGAACGCCACCAGGAACGTCATGAACCCCACCACGGCCCGCAGCACCGCCATCGATGTGGCCGACAGGCGCACCGTCGGCGAGTGCAGCTCGGCCTTCTCGGCCGCCGAGGGCGCCTCGATGGGCGCGCTGGCCTTGGACGGGCGGGCGATGCGCACGCTCGCCACCGCCGCGGCGATGAACGCCACCGCCGCCAGGCGCAGCACCCACGGCCCACCCAGGAAGCCGATCTTGAGCACGGCCACGCCCGGGACGGCGGCCACGAACCCCGCCACGACGGACAGGACCGCCAGCCGCGAATTGGCCTCGACCAGTTCGGAGTCGCTCACGACCGTGCTCGGCACCAGGGCGCTCTTGGTCACCATCTGCGCCTTGGACAGCACCAGCAGGGCGAACGCCTCGGGGAAGATCCACGCGCTCTGCAGGTGGCTGGCCATGGACAGGCACACCGCGGCCCGGCTGGCCGAGGCCAGGATCAGCATCGTGCGCCGCCCGCCCCGGCTGCGGTCGAGGGCCGGCCCCAGCACGGGCGCCACCACCGCGAAGGGCGCCATGGTCAGCAGCAGGTAGGCGGCCACCCGCCCCTGGGCCGCCGACGGCGAGATGGAGAAGAACAGCGACCCGGCCAGGGCCATCGTCACCAGGGTGTCGCCGCCCACGGCCAGGCAGTGGGCCGTCGCCAGGCGGGAGAAGGGCGACTGCTCGGTCGCCGCCGGTCCCGGCGCCCGCAGCGGCTTCCACCCCGCCGTGGACCGCTGCGCATCCCGTGACGGCGGCTTGGGCTGCTTCGGTGGCGGACCGGCCTGCGTGGCCCGAACACCGTGATGACCTGTGGGAGAACGCCGGAACAGGTCCTTCGCCATCGGGCCAGATCGTACGACCCGCACGCCCCTACCCGGCGATGACCTCCAGCCTGCGGCTGAAGAGCTTCTCGAACAGCTCCCGTTTGCGGCGGGCGCCCCACACGTCGACGTCCACGTCCCCCGCCGAGGTCACCGCCAGCTTCACCCGGCTCCCGTTCAAGTCGGCCCGCACGTCGTCCACCACGCCCGACCGGCTGCGGTCGAGCCCGTCGGCCAGGCGCAGGAGCGCGGCCATCTTGGGCATCCGCTGCTGCCACTGCGGGTCCAGCGACGTCATCGGCTCGCTCGACTTCCGGGGGTCGCCACCCCGGTGGAACCGCCCCAGGGCAGCCAGCGCCGCCACCTCCTCGGGCGAGAACCCTCGCAGCCGGCCGTGCTGGATCAGGTAGGCGGTGTGCTTGTGGTGCGACTCGGTCGACACGTGGGCACCGATGTCGTGGAGCAGGCTGGCGTGCTCGAGGATCTCGCGGTCCTCGGGCCGCAGGTCGTGGATGGGGAGCATCTGGTCGAACAGAGCCACGGCCAGGCGGGCCACCTGGCGGCTGTGGACCTCGTCCCAGTTGCAGCGCCGGGCCAGCTCCAGCACCGACGCCCGCCGGATGGCCCGGGGGTCGCCGCTCCAGTCGGCGGCGTCGTGGTGGCCGATGGCGTCGAGGACGATGCCCTCCCGCAGGGCCCACTCGCCCACGGTCAGCTCCTCGAACCCGAACAACTCCATAGCCGTGAGCAGGAACAGCGAGCCCGTGGGGATGATGTCGGCCCGCCCCGCGTCGAGGCCGGCCAGCCGGGATCGGGCCGAGGACGGCATCGAGAGCAGGTCCTCGTGGATGGCGAGCAGCTCGTCCCGGGAGAAGCGCAGCTGGTTGACCGAGACGGGGACGGTGCCCGACCGCCGGGCGGCGGCCATGCGGGCCAGCGTGCAGAGGGTGCCGCTCGTCCCGATGGCCATCGCCGGGTGCAGCTTGGACACCTCGTCCGCCATGGGCGCCAGTCCCGACGTGAACCGTTCCCGCAGCCGGCGAACGTCCCGCGACGAAGGCGGGTCGTCCCGCACCAGTTCGGCCGTCAGCCGGGCCACGCCCAGCTTCACGCTGGCCGACCACGTCAGCCCCGACCGGTCGCCGACCATGACCTCCAGGCTGCCGCCGCCGAGGTCGAAGGCCAGGGCAGGAGCGGGGTCGATGACGAGGCTGGCCCGGATGGCCTCGAAGATCAGATGGGCCTCGTCCAGGCCGGTGATGACCCGGACGTAGACGCCGGCCTCGGTGCGGATGCGGTCGACCAGCTCCCCGCCGTTGTCGGCCTCCCGGATGGCGCTGGTTGCGCAGGCGACGATCTCGTCGGCCCCGGCCGACTCGGCCAGCGTCCGGAACCGGTTGACGGTCGCCACCGCCCGGCGGGCGTCCCCGTCGGGCACACGGCCCTCCCGGGCCACGCCATCCCCGAGCCGCAGCATCTCCTTCTCCTTGGCCAGTGGGACGAACGTGCCGTCGGGATGGGCATCGACCACCAGCAGGTGGAAGGAGTTGGTGCCGAGGTCGAGAGCGGCGATCCGCATGTGGGGCCGAACCTAGGGGCTGGGAGGTGGAAAGAGGTACATCCCCCGAACGAAGCGGGTTGACTCGTCCTCGTCGGCATCGAGGATCCACGTCGAACCCTTGGCGCAGGCGAACTCAGGCTCGAGGCGCAGGCCGTCCACGCGCATGAGGTGGTCAAGCAGCAGGGGGATGACGTCGCCGTGGGAGCACAGGACGGCCTGCTCCCCCTCCGTGACCAGTTCGCGGGCCAGGGCGGCCACGTCTTGGGGCGCCGCCGCCTCGGCCAGGACGTCGTCCTCCTCGACCTTGAGGTCGAGGTGATTGGCCAGCGGCTCGACCGTCTGGACGCAGCGTACGAACGGGCTGGACAGGATGCGGGTGATGCCCCGGTCGCCGAGCTGGCCGACGAGGCCCGTGGCCTGGGCATGGCCCTTCTTGCTCAGGGGCCGCAGGTGGTCGGGCGCCGACCACTTGTCACGGTCGCCGGCCTTGGCGTGCCGCACGAGATAGATGGCCATGCCATGCCAGCGTAAGGGCTAGTCGTCGGTTCCGAGGTGGGCCGAGGCGAGGATCTCCCGGTCGCGGTCGTAGCTCAACAGCGACACCGCCTCGCCGAGCGGCAACCACCGGCAGCGGTCGACCTCGCGGTTGGGACGGAACTCGCCGCCTTGGGGGGCCATGGCCCAGTAGCGGACCACCTTGGGCCGGCCCAGGCTGTCGGTGTAGTAGCTGGTGGCCAGCTCGGGACCGAGGGTGCAGCGCAGCCCCGTCTCCTCCTCGACCTCGCGTAACGCCCCATCGGTATCGCCCTCGTCGGGCCCGAGCTTGCCCTTGGGCAGGCTCCAGTCGTCGTACTTGGGCCGGTGGACGAGGAGGACCTCGGTGCCGCCGCCCGGCGCCCGCCGCCATACGACCCCGCCCGCGGCTCGTACGGTCCCGTCCGCACCAACGCCCCCGCCGCCGCCCGAGCCGGGCGTCACGCCAGCCAGGCCCGCAGCTTCTTGCGATCCGCCTTCTTCCACGCCGCCGGCCACGCGTTGCGTTCGCGGGCGGCGTCGGCCCGTTCCGCCGCGATCAGCTCGCCCAGGGCCAGGGCCTGGCTCACGTCGGCCGCGGCCACGGCCGTGCGCAGCCACTCCTCGGCCACGATGGCGTCCTGGTGGTCGCCCAGCACGCCCTGGACGCCGGCGATGGCGGCCGCGAACTGGCGGGCGGGCTTGCCCGCAGCCGGGACCACCGCCTCCGCCGCGTAGCGGGCCCGCTTGGCCAGGATCCGCACGGCGTGCAGGTCGTCGTCGGGCGGCTTGGGCGGCAGGACCTTGACTGCCTTGCGCAGCTTGCGCCACGACGTGGCCACGAGAGGCGGGAGGGCCTCGCGGGCGGGCTCGTCGGCCGCCTCCGGATTCAGCACGGGTGCGTGGGCCGCCGCCACCAGCCGGTCGAGGAGGTTCACGTAGCGGGGGCCACTCATCGCCTCCAGCAGCTTCGCCCGGGCCACCTCCCGTTCGTCGGCCAGCCGCCGCAGGACCGGCGCGAAACCGGCGGCGTCGACCTCGGGCAGCTCGGCCGCCTGCTTGCGCAGGCGCTCGCTGAGCACGTCGGCGTCCCGCACGCCTCCCAGCAGGTCGGCGATCCAGCTGAGCTCGGCCCGCAGCGGCTCGGCCCAGTCCGTGTCCAGCAAGGGCCGGAAGGTGCGCAGGTCAGACCGCAGCCGACGGGTGCCGACCCGGGCCTGGTGGACGTCCTCGGGGTCGTCCCCCAGGCGCACGCCGGCGTCGTGGACCAGGACCCGCGTCACCGACGAGGCGATGGCCGCCTTCACCACTTCGCCCGCCGTCGGGTTGGCGCCGACCTCGACGACGGAGATCTCCGGCGGAGCCGACGCCCGGGCGCCGAGCGCCCGCACGACCTTGGGTGTTGGATCGGGGGCGCCGGCACCCGCGGCCCGCAGCCGGCCCACCACGTCGGCAAGCAGGCCGTTGGGGGCCCGCCCGTCGATCTCGACCTCGACTTCGCGGAAGCGGGCCGCCACCCGCCGCCCCTCCAGCACCGTCACCTCGTCGTCGACGACCTCGGCCAGCAGATGGCCTTCCTCGTCCCGGAGGGCGAGCCCCCGGCGGCGGGTGCGCAGGCGCGCCACGGGCACCAGCGGGGCGCTGCGCAGGAACGCCCGCACCAGGTCGACGGCCCCCTCGGGGGGCGTCCCGGCGGCCCCCGCCACCGGTACCTCCCGCCGCACCAGCGCAGGCCCGTCCTCGCCCTCGGGGAGCTTGACCGTCCACGTGCCGGTCACGGCGTTCGGACCACGCAGGCCGGTCGGCCCTTCGCCCGACCGGAACCGGAGCGTGACGCCCCAGCGGGCCAGGCGCAGGTCGGCGGTGTCGAAGTACAGGGCGTCGAGGGTGCGGGCTTCGAGGGGCTCGCCGGTCACGCCCTCGGCCAGGCCTTCGAGATCGGGCAGCGCAAAGCCGGCGAACGCCGACAGCTTCACTTCACGCTCGGTGGGCATGGGTGCGGTCAGCTCCGCTGGGAGTCAGCGGGACGCCGGCGGCGCGCCCGCTCGTACGCCACCTCCTGGAGCCGTACGTGGGTGCTCACGCCCTCCTTGGTCGGCAGCTTCTCCCACGAGCCGTCGCCGTGCAGCTGCCAGGCCAGGGTGTCGTCGGCCCGGACCACGTCGAGGATCTCCTGGAGCCGGGCCTGAAGTTCGGGCCGGTCGACGGGCACAACGGCCTCGACCCGGCGGTCGAGGTTGCGGGGCATGAGATCGGCCGAGCCGATGAGGAACCGGCGGCCATCCCGCCGGCCGAAGGCGAACAGCCTTGAATGTTCGAGGAAGCGGCCCACGATCGAGCGCACCCGGATGTTGTCCGACAGCCCCTCGATGCCGGGCCGCAGGCAGCACGTCGACCGGATGATCAGGTCGATCTCCACGCCGGCCTGCGAGGCCCGGTACAGGTGGTCGATCACGGCCGCGTCGACCAGGTTGTTCATCTTCAGCACGATGCGGCCCCGCTCGCCCTTGGCCGTCTCCCCCTCGATCAGATCCAGGATCTGCTTGCGCAGCGTGACCGGGGCCACCAGCAGCTTGCGGTACTCGACCTGGCGGCTGTAGCCGGTCAGGAAGTTGAACAGGTCGGTGAGGTCGGCGCCCAGCTGCGGGTCGGCCGACAACAGCCCGATGTCCTCGTAGATGCGGGCCGTCTTGGGGTTGTAGTTGCCGGTGCCGACGTGGCAGTAGCGGCGGATGCAGTCGGGCTCGTCCCGCACGACAAGGGCCGTCTTGGTGTGGGTCTTCAGCCCCACCAGGCCGTAGACGACGTGCACGCCCGCCTCTTCCAGGGCCTTGGCCCATGTGATGTTGGCTTCCTCGTCGAACCGGGCTTTCAGCTCGACCAGGGCCGCCACCTGCTTGCCCAGTTCCGCCGCCCGGATGAGGGCCTTCACGATGGGGCTGTCGCCCGACGTGCGGTACAGCGTCTGCTTGATGGCCAGCACCTGGGGGTCGGTGGACGCCTGCTCGATGAACGCCTCCACCGACGTGGCGAACGAGTCGTAAGGGTGCTGCACCAGGATGTCGGCCTCGCGGATGGCCGACAGCAGGTCGACCGACTCGCCCTCGGCGTTGACCAGACGGGGCTGGGTCACGCCCACCCACAGGTCGTCCTTCAGCTCGGGGCGGTCGAGGTCGTGCACGGCCCACAGCCCGCTCAGCTGGAGCGGGCCCTCCACCACGTACACGTCGTCGGGCCCCAGTTCGAGCTCACGCATCAACAGGGCGCGGACCTCGTCGGAGATGCGGCTGTCCACCTCGAGCCGCACGGCGTGGCCGAACCGCCGGCGACGCAGCTCGACCTCAATGGCGGCCAGCAGGTCGTCGGCCTCCTCCTCCTCCAGCGTGAGGTCGGCGTTGCGGGTGACGCGGAACGGGTAGTGGTCCTCGATCTCCATGCCCGGGAACAGGGCCTTCAGCTGGGCCGCGATGACCTGCTCCAGGGCCACGAACCGCTCGCCGTCGGGCGTCACGATGAACCGGGGCAGCGACGGCGGCACCTTCAGACGGGCGAACCGGCGCTCGCCCGTGCTCGGGTCACGGACATTGACGGCCAGGTTGAGCGACAGGTTGGAGATGTAGGGGAACGGGTGACCGGGATCGACGGCCAGGGGCGTGAGCACCGGGAAGATGCGCTCCTCGAACACCTTCTCCAGGTACACCCGGTCGTCGTCGTCGATGGTCTCCCAGTCCGACAGGACGATGCCTACGTCGGCCAGCTCCTTGGCCACGTCGCTCACGAACGCCGCCGACTGGCGCTTGACCAGCTCTTCGACCCGGGAGCGGATCTCCCGCAACTGGTCGGCGGGTGTCATCCCGTCGGGCGAGGTGGGCACCAGCCCGGCCGCCACCTGGCCCTTGAGGGCCGCCACCCGGACCTGGAAGAACTCGTCGAGGTGCTCGGCGAAGATGGCCAGGAACTTGGCCCGTTCGAGGAGCGGCTGCGACCGGTCCTCGGCCACGGCCAGCACCCGCGAGCAGTAGTCGAGGAACGACAGCTCGCGGTTGATGAACCGGCCCGGGCTGCCGGTTTCGGCACCGGCCGGCGCTTCGGCCGCGGGCTCGACCGTCTCACGATCCAGGTCGACGCCCATCGCCGCGAGGCTACTTCGCCAAGACCAGAACGGCCTGGGGCGTCACGGAGGCGTCATCTTCCCGATGTGCGGTCGTTGCGCCCCGGTCCCTTCCGCGTAACCGGCCCTGCCTAGCGTCTCGCTCATGATCAGGCCCGACTTCGTTCCTGTGCTCCCCCGCAACTTCCTCCAGGCGGCACTGCTCCAGCTCATCGGCGCGCGCCCCGGGTACGGCTACGAGCTGCGCGACGAGCTGACGGCCATGGGCGTGCGCCAGCACGACTTCGGCCAGCTGTACCGCACGCTGCGGGCCATGGAGAAGGACGGGCTTGTGCTCTCGTGCTGGGAGAACTCGAAGGCCGGACCGTCCCGGCGCACGTACCACGTGACCGACAAGGGACGGGCCCAGCTGACGGTGTGGGTGGAGGGCATGGCCGCCGGCCAGCACATCGTCGAGCGGTTCCTGGCCCATCACCACGCCGAGGCCCGCGAGTCCGCCTGAGGCACTCACCCGGCCTCGAACTTGTAGCCCAGGCCCCGGATGGTAACGATCCTGGTGGGCGACGACGGGTCGTGCTCGATCTTGGCCCGCAGCCGCTTGACGTGGACGTCCAGCGTCTTGGTGTCGCCCACGTAGTCGTGGCCCCACACCCGGTCGATGAGCGTCTCGCGAGTGAGCACGTGCCCGGCGTTGTCGAGCAGGCGCTCCAGTAGCTCGAACTCCTTGAGGGGCAGGCTGACCGGCTCGCCCCGCACGTGCACCTCGTGGCGGGCCGGGTCGAGGCGCACGTCGCCCACCTCCAGCACCGACCCGTCCGATGGCTCCTCGGGAGGGGGCGCGCGGCGCAGGGCAGCCCGCATGCGGGCCACCAGCTCCCGCAGGCGGAAGGGCTTGGGCACGTAGTCGTCGGCTCCCACCTCCAGGCCCACGACGGTGTCGATCTCGGTCGTCTTGGCCGACACCATGATGATGGGGACCTTCGAGCGGCTACGGATCTCGCGGCAGACGTCGAGGCCCGACACCCGCGGCAGCATCACGTCGAGCAGGACGAGGTCGGGACGCACGGCGTCGAACAAGGCCAGCGCCTCGGAGCCGTCCCGCGCCACCCGCACCCGGAACCCCTCCCGCTTCAACCCCACCGAGAGGGCATCGACGAACGACTCCTCGTCCTCGACGATGAGGACAGTCGCCTCGGCGTCGGTGGCCACCGGGCCGTCAGCCGGCCTTGGCTGGCGAGCTCAGCATCGCGGCGGGCCCGGTTGGCAGGCGCAGGGTGAACGTCGAGCCCGTCCCCTCGGTGGACTCCACCTTGACGTCACCGCCGTGGTTGTTGGTCACGTGGCGCACGATAGCGAGGCCGAGGCCGGTGCCGCCCGTGTCGCGGCCGCGCGCCCGGTCTACCCGGTAGAAGCGCTCGAAGATCCGTTCCAGGTCCTGGGTGGGGATGCCGATGCCGTGGTCGCGGACCCGCAGCTCCAGCCAATGGCCGTCGGTCTTTCCCCCCACCTCGACGGTGGAGCCGCGGTCGGAGTACTTCACCGCGTTCTCCATGAGGTTGTAGAGGGCCGACACCAGCTGGCGCCGGTCGCCGAGCACGGTCAGGGCATGGGGCGGCTCGCCGATGCGGATGCGGATGCCCCGCTGCTCGGCCGCGGCCCGTACCCGCTCGGCCGCCTGCGCAACCACAAGGTGGACGGGCACCGGCTCGCGGGTGGGCGTCTCCTGGGACTCGATGCGGCTGAGATCGAGCAGGTCGTCCATGATGCGGGCCACCCGCTGGGCCTCGGCCTGGATGCGCCACGCCAGCCGGCTGACGACCTCGGGGTCCTCCTCGCCGGCGAGGGTCTCGGCCAGCAGCCCGAGGGCCCCGACCGGCGTCTTCAGCTCGTGGCTGATGTTCGACACGAAGTCGCGCCGTACCGCTTCGAGGCGGCGCTTCTCGGACACGTCCTCGATCACGGCCATGCCGCCCACCCCTCGCCACGCCGCCTCCAGGGGACGGGCCCGGATCGTGAGGGTGCGCCGGGGCGGGCCGTAGAGGTCGAGGGTCTCGCCGCCCTCGTGCCCCTCGGCGGCCTGCTTGAGGAGGCGAGTGACGGCCTCCTGGGCCAGCACGTCGCCGTGGTCGTCGCCCACCAACTGCTCGGCCTGGGCGTTCTGGTAGATGACCTCGCCGTTCTCGTCGCAGACGACGACGCCCTCGGGCACGAGGGCGAGGGCCAGCTGCATGCGGTCCTGGGCCTGCTTGGCGTCGCCGACCTTGGACATGGCCGTCCCTGCCGTGCGCTCCAGCCTTGACAGCGAACGTTCCAGCCCGCCCCGGCCCTCGAGCTCCAGCCCTTCGTCGCCCATTCTGGCGCTGAGGGCGACGACGCGCCGCACCGTCGACCGAAGCGACCGGCGGGCAAAGGCGAGGGTGACGAGCAGCAGGAAGATCGCGACACCCGCGACGATGTCGGACGGCGACAGTTCCACTCCATCCAGCCTAAAACGGGAAGCCCTCTGTTCCGGGGGATCAACGAATTTCGGCGGCCAGCGCGCTGGGGTCGCCGGTGAGCAGGTAGCTGACGCGTTCGCCGATCATCACCGCGTGGTCGGCGATGCGCTCGAGGTTGCGGCCGGCGGTGTGGGCGTGCAGGGCGAGGGCGGTTGCGCCCGGGCCCCGCTGGGCGATGAGGTGCTCGGTGAGCCGGCGATAACAGTCATCGAGGATCGTGTCGCGGTCCTTGAGGCCGGCCGCCACCGTGAGGTCCGGGTCGAGCCAGGCGGTGCGCGCGGCAGCCACGAGGGTCAGGGCGAGGTCGCCCATGAGGCCCAGCAAGGTGAGGGTGGCGGGCTCGCGGTCCCAGTCAGCCAGGGCGGTCTTGGCCACGGCCACAGCCCGGTCGCCGGTCTTCTCGTAGTCGGCCATCACCCGCAGGGCGGACATCAAAAAGCGCAGGTCGGTGGCCACCGGCGCCTGCTGGGCGATGAGGGCGTAGGCCCGTTCCTCCAGGGCCACGAACAGGGCGTCGAGGCTGTCATCCCCGGCGATCACGTCCTGCGCCTGCGCTCGCCTGTCGCCCACCAGGGCGGCCACGGCCGCGCCCACCGCCCGCTCCGCCATGCGCCCCAGGACGTCCACGTCGACCCGCAGGGCGTCGAGCGCCTCCTGGAACGGTTCCCGCACGCTCGTTTGGTCGACTAGCCGAACCGGCCGCTGACGTAGGCCTCGGTGCGGCTGTCGCTGGGGTTGGTGAACATCTTGTCGGTGCGGTCGTACTCCACCAGCACGCCGGTGCGGCGGTCGGCCCTGTCGTCCAGCTCGGCGGTGAAGAAGGCGGTCATGTCGCTGACCCGGGCCGCCTGCTGCATGTTGTGGGTGACGATGACGATCGTGTAGTCGTCCTTGAGCTGCTGCATCAGATCCTCGATGCGCATGGTGGCGACGGGGTCGAGGGCCGAGCACGGCTCGTCCATGAGGATCACGTCGGGCTGGGCGGCGATGGCCCGGGCGATGCAGAGGCGCTGCTGCTGGCCGCCCGACAGCTCGGTGGCCGACGACTTCAGCCGGTCCTTCACGTCGTCCCACAGGGCGGCCCGGCGGAGCGAGTCCTCCACGCAGTGGTCGAGGTCGACGCTGAGCCTGGCGATGCGGGGCCCGAAGGCGACGTTGTCGTAGATCGACTTGGGGAACGGGTTGGGCCGCTGGAACACCATGCCGATCCGCCGACGGACCTCCACCGCGTCCACGCCCGGCCCGTACAGGTCGGTGCCGTGGTAGTTGACCTGGCCCTCGACCCGGGCTCCCGGCGTCAGGTCATGCATACGGTTCAGGCTGCGCAGGACGGTCGTCTTGCCACAGCCCGACGGCCCGATGAGAGCCGTGATCTCGCTCTTGTGGACGGTCAGCGACACGTGGCGCACGGCCCGGAAGGTGCCGTAGTAGACGCTGAGGTCCTTGAGGTCGAGCACGACCTCGCGCTCGGGCAGCGAGTCGGGGTTGGGCTCGGCCCGGTCGACCGGGACCAGCCGGGGGATCACCGCGGCGCCTGCCTCGCCGCCCGAGTCGTCGTTCAACACATTCGCAACGTAGCCAAGCGGCCGCGCACGAAGCCCGGCGGCACCGCCCTTTCACCCGCTGTTCACCTGCGGGCCACCTTCAATCAATGTTGCAGCAAGAGGCCGTCCCTATCGTCGGAGACGTGAACACAACCAGACGAATGGCCCGCCTGATGGGGATGGTGATCGCCCTCGCGATCGTCACCGCGGCGTGCGGCGACAGCTCGGACATCGGGTCCGAGAACTCCTCCGGCAACCAGAGCTCGGACTCCACGACGCCCAAGGAAGCCCCCATCAACGCCACGCTGAACGCGTCGGGGGCCACGTTCCCCAAGGCCTTCTACGAGGTGGCCATCGCCTCCTACAAGCAGGTCCAGTCGGGCGTGACCGTGAACTACAACGCCGTCGGCTCGGGCGCCGGCCGCCAGAACCTGCAGGACGGCGTGGTCGACTTCGCCGGCTCCGACGGCCTGGTCGCCGACGCCGACAAGGCGAAGTACAAGGGTGAGTTCCTCTACGTGCCCACCATCGCGGCGCCGATCACCGTGTCCTACAACCTGAGCGGCGTGACCGACCTCCAGCTCGATGCCGACACCATCGCCAAGATCTTTCAGCGCCAGATCACCATGTGGGACGACCCGGCCATCGCCGCCCTGAACAGCGGCGTACGGCTGCCCTCGACCGACATCGCCGTGGCCCGCCGCTCGGACGGCTCGGGCACGACCGAGAACTTCACCAAGTACCTGGTCGCCGCCGCCCCCAACACGTGGACCCTGAGGTCGGGCTCGACGGTCGAGTGGCCGGCCAGCACCCAGGCGGGGGCCGGCAACACGGGCGTGGCCCAGATCGTGAAGTCGACGGCCGGCGCCGTCGGCTACGTCGACCTGTCGGACGCCAAGGCGTCGGGCCTCCAGTTCGCCAAGATCAGGAACAAGGCAGGCAAGGCCGTTCCCCCCACCCTCGACGCCGCTTCGTCCGCCCTGGCCGGCGCCCAGATCAACGCCGACCTGACCTACAACCCGCTCAACGCCGACGGCGACGCGTCCTACCCCATCACCGCTCCCACCTGGGTCCTCGTCTACAAGAACCAGACCGATAAGCCCAAGGGCGAGGCCATCAAGTCGTTCCTCAAGTACATGCTCACAGACGGGCAGAAGCTGGCCAAGGACGTCGACTTCGCGGCGCTGCCCGCGGCGGTTGCGCAGCAGGCACTCGCCCAGGTCGAGAACATCATCGTCCCGGCCTAGCGGCCGGTGTCGCTGACAACGGCTCCCGCGCCGGCCCCGGCTCCCCCCCAGCCGAGTTTGGGGTCGGCGCGGGGCAGCCTCTCGGACCGGGCCTTCCGGGCCCTGACCCTGACGTGCGGCCTGCTCGTGCTGGCCGTTCTCGGGCTGATCGCCCTCTCGACGACCACCGAGGCGTGGCCTGCGTTCCGGGAGGAGGGGCTCGGGTTCCTGACGGGTACGCGCTGGGCGCCCCGCGCCGGCGTGTTCGGGTCGCTGGAGTTCGTCTACGGCACGCTGGTGATCTCGGCCATCGCCCTGGTCCTGGCCGTGCCCGTCAGCGTGGGCATCGCCCTCTTCCTGTCCGATCTGGCGCCCCGGCGGCTGCGACGGGCAGCCGGGTCCCTGGTCGACCTGATGGCGGCGGTGCCGTCGGTCGTCTACGGCCTCTGGGGCATCCTCGTCTTCGCCCCCTTCGTGGTGAAGGTCTACGACTGGATCAGCGACGCCACCGCAACCATCCCGGTGCTGTCCACGCTGTTCAAGGGGCCGGTGAGCGGGTTCAGCTTCTTCACCGCCGGGGTGATCCTCGCCCTGATGATCACGCCCATCATCACGTCGATCACCCGTGAGGTGTTCGACACGGTGCCGGCGTCGCAGAAGGAGGCGGCGTACGCCATGGGGGCGACGCGGTGGGAGATGACCCGGGCCGCTATCTTCCCCCACTCACGGGTCGGGATGGTCGGAGCGATCCTGCTGGGCCTGGGGCGGGCCATGGGCGAGACCATCGCCGCCGCCCTGGTCATCGGGTCGAGCCCCCAGATCACGGCCAAGCTGTTCGGCACGGGCGACGCCATGGCAGCCGTGATCGCCAACGAGTTCGGCGAGTCGGGCGGGATCCACCGGGCGGCCCTGGTCGGGCTGGGCGTCGAGCTGTTCCTGATCACGATCCTGGTCAACCTGATGGCGCGGGCCATCGTCAACCGGGGGCTGCGCCGGCCATGAGCACCGTCCCGCTGACGTCGACGGTGAGCCCGGGGCGGCGGGCCCGCAACGGGGCGGCCACGGCCGCCATCTGGCTGTCGGTGCTGGTGGCGGTGGTGCCGCTCGGCTTCATCGTCACCTACCTGGTGCAGGAGGGGGGGCGGGTCGTCGACTGGGCCTTCCTGTCGAAGGACATCCCCATCGTGTCCCGGCTGGGCGGGCCGGGGATGGGCCCGGCCGTGGTGGGAACGTTGCTCATCACGGGGGCCGCCACGCTGATGGCCGTCCCGCTGGGGGTGCTGGCGGCGACGTACCTGAACGAGTACGGCGGCAAGGGCCGGCTGGCCGCCACCATCCGGCTGATGGCGGACGTGATGGCGGGCGTGCCGTCCATCGTGATGGGCCTGTTCGTCTATTCGGTGTATGTGCTGCGGTTCGGCCAGCGGGGGTTCGCGGGGGCGCTGGCGTTGGGCTGCCTGATGCTGCCCATTGTCATCCGGTCGGCGGAGACCGCCTTGCAGCTGGTCCCGAACGAGCTGCGGGAGGCCAGCACGGCCCTGGGAGCCCGGACATCCCGGACGATCGTGGCCGTGGTCGTGCCGGCCGCGTTGCCAGGGATCGTCAGCGGGGCGCTGCTGGCCGTGGCGCGGGCCGCGGGCGAGACGGCGCCGCTCCTGTTCACCATCGGCGTGGTCAACGCCACCAACCCCAACCTGTTCGACGGCACCAATACGGCCCTGTCGGCCCAGATCTTCTCGAACGCGCGCCTGCCGTTCGAAGCGGCCCAGCAGCGGGCGTGGGGGGCGGCTTTCACCCTGGTGGCGCTCGTGTTCGTGCTGACCGCCGTGGCCCGGGTCATCGCCCGCCGGTTCACGGTGCGGTAGGCGGCCGGGCGGGCGGCTCAGCCGCCTTCGTCGAGGTCGTCGTCGGGGACGCCGAGGTCCCAGTCGAGGAGCAGGGCTTCCCGCTCGGCGTCGCGGACCACCCGCTCCCGGTTGCGGCGGAACTGGGGGTCGTGGGGCGGCAGGAGGAGGAGGCGGGCCAGCGCCCGCTGGCGGAACTCCTCGACCACGTTGCGGTCGCCGAAACTGGGGACCACATCCCAGTGGGGCGCGACCGGACCGAGGTACACGATGCGCACGTGCCCCCGCGGGGGCTGCTGCTCGAACTCCTGGGACGCGTTGGACATGCGGGACGAGGCTATCGCGAGCCCCGGTTCGAACTTTCGGGGAACCGCGAACGATCCGCGGACGTCTCTTCCTCCGTAGCTCAGGTGTGACGGTTCGTTTCGGGTTGCCTGCTTACCAATCCACAGCGGAATCCCAGGGAACCGGAGCAAAGTGCGAGTCGTTCACGTACGTGGGGGGCCAGCGAGGAGGTCCGATGGACACGGAATGGATGGCGAAAGGCAACTGCCGGCGAGAACCGCCATCTATGTTCTTCCCGAGCGACGGTGTCGGGGTTGAGGTGGCGCGCCGCATCTGCGCCACGTGCCCGGTGAAGGTGGAGTGCCTCGAGTACGCCCTCGCCAACGGCATCGACCACGGCGTCTGGGGCGGCGCGTCGGAACGTGAACGCCGCCGCATCGCCCGCCGCCGCCGCATCGAGCGAGCCGCCTCCCTGTCCCGGTAAACGTCACGCGGCGAGGGCGAGGCGGATCGCGGCCACGACCCGGTCGGGACGCTCCGTCACGTCGGCCCACGTGAACCGCAGCACCGTCCACCCCGCGAGCACCGGCGCGTTCTGCCTCGTGCGGTCGGTCTGAAATCGGTTGCCGCCGTGGGCGGTGACCCCGTCGAGCTCGATCGCCAGCCGCCTCGCCGGGTAGGCCAGGTCGACGAAGTACCGCTGCCCGCCGAGGACGACCTCGAACTGCCGCACCCCGCCGCCCGTCACCGGCGAGTTCGTCCAGCCGCCACACCACCCGCTCGGGCGTCGTCAATCCGGGCCGCAGCGCCGCCTCCAACGATTGCTCGACGGCCTCGTCCGGAACCACTGCGGCCAGGTCGATGAGCGTGCGCTCGACCTTCGTGGTGGGAATGCCCATCACCGCCGTGCGATCGCACGCATCGACGTGTTGCCGTGCAGGCGCGCCGACTTCATCGGGCGCTTCCGCAGCGGCGCGATCAGCTCGATCGGGGCTCCCTCCCGGAGCCCGTGGAGAACGGCCGCCGCCCGATGCGACGCCAAGGGCTCACCCGGCGCTGCGAGCACGGCCGAGACGAGCCGCTGATGCCACGTCTCTCGCCAGCCGGCCAGCACGTACACCGCGGGGTACCGGGCCGGCACCCACACTCCGGAGGCAAGCCGCCGATCGCAGCCGCTCCGGGTCGCCCCAAGGTCATACGCCTGGCGGCGGCTGAAGGCCCCGTGCCGCCGCGACGCCATCTCGACGATCGACCCAATCAAGCTCTTTCATACCTATCAGTGTATTGAGATGGTATGACAGGCATTCTTTTCTCATCCCGCGTCGGAAACCGACGCGAGACGCGGAGAAGTCAGGCGGCGAAGGGTTGGACCAGGGCGCGCGCCACTTGGCGGAGCCGGCGGACGATGGCCGAGGAGACGTGGCTCAGCGGCAGGGAGCCGACGGCGGCCAGCACCTGGGCCAGGGGGGCGTCGCTCACGGCCGTGTAGACCATCCCGTCCTCCTCCCACAGCAACACGTGGTTGCCGGTCCAGGAGTAGCGGCGGGCCGACTCCGTGCCGAACGTCACGGTGGTGCCGTCGGGCAGGTTGGAGCGGTCGATGCGCCCGGGCTGTTCGAACACCGACAGGTCGTACAGACCGTCGCTGTAGCGGACCTGCACCACGCCGCTGCGCTCGTAAAGCCCGACGCGCTGGTAGCCGCCGGCCAGGCTCGAAGGCGCGGAGACGCCGTCGGGGAGGCGGCTCGCGGAAACCGGCTTGGGCGAGGCGTCGTGGACGCTGGCCGGCGGGGTGGGCACCGGTGCCGCGCCGCCGATGGTGATGGTGTCGAACTGGATCGTGCGCGTCGGGGCGGTGCCTGCGCCCTCGAACTGCTCGCGCCGGAGCAGGAGACCGGTCACGTCGTCGAGGTACAGCCGCTCGAGAAGGGCGCCGGCGTCGCGCACCTCGACCAGGCGGGTCGCCCGGTTGGTGACCAGGGGGCCGGCGGACGAGCTGAGTTGGTACTTCGCCCCGGGCGCGGGCCGGCCGTCGGCCGTCCCCCCCACGGGCGAGAGGAGGTCCCACCGGCCTGCGTGCTCGACGAACCGCTGCTGGGCCGACGCCATCACGTTGGTCCCGCCCTTGACCACGACGGCCCCGTTGCCGCCCTGGACGAGCAGGATCTCGAGACGGTCGGTGCCGCCCTCGGCCCACCGCACCTCCAGCACCCCCACGAACGCCACCTCCTCGGCCGCCTTGCCGGCCGCCTGGAGGGGATGGTCGTCGACCCCTGGGGGCGTGGCCGTG
Source organism: Acidimicrobiales bacterium (assembly GCA_050742295.1). Taxonomy (GTDB): domain Bacteria; phylum Actinomycetota; class Acidimicrobiia; order Acidimicrobiales; family AC-14; genus JAHFUQ01. Next base: position 21,824 of record JBOGID010000252.1, read on the forward strand.
GCGGGCGCGGTCAGGGCGGCCACGGCCAGGCCCGTCACGAGCGAGATGAACGGCGCCCTCATCGGCGCACGCTGACCGGCACGCCGAGGGGCGCGAGCCCGCTCAGGGGGTCGCTCCCGACCGACGCGCCGGTGGCATGGGCCTCCACCAACCGGTTTACCGGGGGCGAGACCGGGCTCTCCGACGGCGAGGCGAACCCGAGCAGGGTCACGGCCGCGGCGGCGCTGGCGGTGAAGGCGGCGAAGGCCGGCACCCGGCGTCGGGACATCGCCCCCGGCCACGGCCACGGCCACAGCGAGCGCACCGGCGCAGGACCACGGTCCTCCAGGAGCAGCCGCTCGTAGAAGCCGAACGGCGGTTCGACAGGCGGCAGGTTCCGGACCCACGCACGGGCGGTCTGGACCGCCTCCAGTTCGAGGGCGCAGTCGTGGCAGGCGGTGAGGTGCCGGCGGGCGGCGGCCTCAGCCCCAGTGGGCAGTTCGCCGTCCAGCAGGCCGGACAGGGCGTCGCCCAGGTGATCGCCGGGGGCGGTCACGACAGCGCCTCCCGCAGCAGGGCCCGTCCCCGGTGGAGCCGGCTGCGGACGGTGCCGATGGGCACGCCCAGCGCCTCGCTGATCTCCTGGTAGCTGAGCCCGACCACGTCCGACAACACCACCGTCGCCCGGTAGTCGGGCGGCAGCTCGCGCACCGCGTCCTGGATGTCGTCGGGCAGCACCTCGGCGGCCAGCGCGACGTCGGCGGGGTCCGAGGGCGGGGTGACGCGGTCGGGCTCGTCGGGCAGCAGTTCCACCGGGCGGCGGCGGCGCCGGCGCACGTCGTCCAGGAACGCGTTTGTCGTGATCCGGCTCAACCAGCCTTCCATCGATCCCGGCCGGTAGCTCTTGAGGCCACGATGCACCCGGAGCAGCACCTCCTGCACGAGATCCTTGGCGTCGTCGTCGTTCCCGGTGAGGCGGTAGGCCACGGTGTAGAGGAACCGCCCGTACTTCCGGGCGACCTCCTCCCAGGATGGGACCTCCTCATCCGCCATCAGAACGACGGGGACCGCGGCAAGGTTCCTGCCGGGCGAAGACGCGGCTCATCGGCGATGAGCCGGCGAGCTCCTCAGGTGGCGGGAGGACTTTCCTTGCGGGCCTTGGCGTCGCGCTCGGCCAGCATGGCGTCGAGCTCGGCCTTGGTCAGCGTGACCTTCTCGTCGGCCTCGGACCGGTCGTCCTTGCCGTCGGGGGCGTCGTGCGCACCCTCGGCCACGCCCTTCTTGAACTCCTTGGACGCCTGACCGACTGAGCGGGCCAGCTTCGGCAGCTTGGTCGACCCGAACAGGACGAGGATGACGAGCAGGATGATCAGCAGCTCAGGTGCCCCGATACCAGACATGGTCAGCCCAGGTTACAGGCCTCGGCAATGAGGGACACGTCGTCGAGGTCGGTGACGGCGAACGGCACGGCCCCCGCCCCGACGATCACCTCCTCCACGCCGAGCCCGGCCCACGCCGCCAGCTGCTCCCGGACCCGCTCGACGGTCCCGACCAGCCGGCTGGCGCGCCACTCCTCCAGCGTGGTGCGCTCGAGGACGCCCGCCGGCGAGAGCGCGCGCAGCCGATCGAACCGGCGCCGCAGGTCGGCCTCGCTCTCGCCCACGAGGGTGTAGAGGCCGAGGGAGAGGGTGATCGTCGCCGGGTCCCGGCCCACCTGGTCGCACGCAGCCCGCAGCACGTCCAGCTTTTCCCGGTACGCCTCGGGCGTCCAGGCCCAGACCGCGTTCCAGCCGTCTGCGTGGCGGGCGGCCAGCCGCAACAACGCGTCGCCTTTGCCCCCGACCCACACCGGCGGCGCGGGACGTTGCAACGGCAGCGGGAGGCACCGCGCCTCATGCACCGACCAGTGGCGTCCGCGGTAGGTGAACGGCCCGCCCCCGAACATCCCCCGCATGATCTCGATGGCCTCCGCCAGCTGGCGGAGCCGTCCGCCGGGCGGAAGGAACGGAACCCCCGCCGCCCTGAACTCGGGCTCGTACCAGCCCGCGCCGAGCCCGATGACGAGCCGGCCCCCGGACAGGACGTCGAGGGTGGCGAGGGCCTTGGCCGTCACCGACGGCGGGCGGAGGGCGGCATTGAGGACGAGCGGGCCGAGCCGGGCCCGGGTGGTGATGCGGGCCAGCGCCGCCAGCTCGGCCACGGCGTCGAGGCAGCCTCCCGGATCGGAGTCGGCAGCGCCGAACCTTGCCAGGTCGAGGAACAGGTGGTCGCTGACCCACAGCGAGTCGAACCCGTGCGCCTCGGCGTGCCGGGCCCACTCCGCCACGGTCTCCCACCGCAGCGGGCGCTCGCCCGGCAGCGAGTAGTCGTACTGCGGGAGGGCCAATCCGATCTTCACCGGTATGGGAGCGTACGGCCGTGCTGGAGTGCGTCATCAACGTCAGCGAGGGCCGCGACCCGGCCGTGATCGGCGCCATCGCCACGGCCGCCGGCCGGTGCCTGCTCGACGTGCACACCGACGCCGGCCACAACCGATCGGTACTGACGCTCGGGGGCCATCGAGAGGCCGTCGAAGGTGCGGCCCGGGCCGTGACCGAGGAGGGCGTGCGCCGCATCGACCTGCGCCGTCACACCGGCGCCCATCCGCGGCTCGGCGCCGTCGACGTGGTCCCGTTCGTCCCCCTGGGCGACACCCCGCTGGACGCCGCCATCGCGGCGCGCCACCGGTTCGTAGCGTGGGCCGCCAGCGAGCTCAACGTCCCCTGCTTCTGCTACGGGCCGGAACGGACCCTGCCCGACGTCCGCCGTCGCGCGTTCGAGACCCTGCCGCCGGACACGGGCCCGCGGCAACCCCACCCCACGGCGGGCGCCATCTGCGCCGGCGCCCGGCCCGTGCTGGTGGCCTACAACCTGTGGCTGGCCGTCGGCACGCCCCACGACGTCGCCCGTCGCATCGCCGCCGGCCTGCGGTCACCCCAGGTCCGTTCCCTCGGCCTCGACGTCGGCGGGCGGGCCCAGGTGTCGTGCAACCTGGTGGCCCCCGCCGCCGTCGGCCCCGCCGCCGTCTACGACGCGGTTGCCGCCCAGGCGGCCATCGAACGGGCCGAGCTGGTCGGGCTCATCCCCGTGTCCGCCCTCGCCGCCATCGACCCCGCCCGGTGGCCCGCCCTCGACCTCGATCAGGACCGAACGATCGAAGGCCGGCTGGCGGCCCCCAGCGGCTCTTAAGCCGACGCTGCGGGACGGCGGGACAGGGCACGCTGGCGGCGCAACCGGCGCCGCTCCCGCTCGCTGAGGCCACCCCAGATGCCGAACTTCTCGCCGTTCACTAGGGCGTACTCCAGGCAGTCCATACGCACAACGCAGGCCCGGCACACCGCCTTCGCTTCACGCGTCGACGCACCTCGCTCCGGGAAGAATAGGTCGGGATCGACGCCGAGGCAGTTGGCCTGGATCTGCCAGCTGCGGTCGCCGACGTCGAAGCGGTGGCCCCGCCGCCCGCTCGCTGCCGCTACTTCCATCGGTGGGCCTCCCCTCGTGATTGGCACCGATGTAATTACAACGATGTGATCATTGCGGAGAAACCATGCCGCGCGCAACCCGCAGCCTGAAAAACTGGGCCGAATGCGCATCGATGCGGCCCAAGGCGACATCACCACCGAGACCACCGACGCCATCGTGAACGCCGCCAACGCGGCCCTGGCCGGTGGTTCCGGCGTCGACGGCGCGATCCACCGGGCCGCCGGCCACGAGCAGTTACAGGCTGCGTGCCGCAAGCTCGGCGGCTGCGAGCCGGGTGACGCCAAGGCGACGCCGGGCTTCAACCTCCCGGCCCGCTGGATCATCCACACCGTCGGCCCGCGCTACCACGGCGGCTCCCACAACGAAGCGGGCGTGCTCGCCTCCTGCTACCGGCGCTGCCTCGAGGTCGCCGACGAGCTGGGCGCCCGCACGGTCGCCTTCCCCGCCATCTCCACCGGCGTCTACGGCTACCCGCCCGAGGAGGCGGCCGAGGTGGCCGTGACGACGCTCCAGCAGACGCCCGCCCAGGTCGAGCTCGTCCGCCTCATCGCCTTCAACGAGGCCACGCTGGCCTTGTACGAGCGGCTCCTCGCCGGCCGCGGCTAAGCGGTACGGCGCCTCCGGGCCCGTTTCTGTTCGAGGAAATCGACCAGCACGTAGCTGCCCAGGGTGTCGGGCGTGGTCAGGAACACGCGTCCCCGGTTGATGCGGGCCACCTGTTCGGTGAAGGCCTGCAGGCTCGGGGTGGCGTCCAGGAGGAACGTGTTGATGCGGATCCGCTCCTTCGTGCAGCGGACGACCTCGGCCAGCGTCGCCTGGAGCGTCTCGGGCACGGGCGGGTAGTGGAAGAAGGGCTTGTCGGCGCCCGCCACGATGTGGGCCGTGGGCTCGCCGTCGGTGACCATCAACACCTGGCGGGTGCCGGGCTGGCGGGCCAGGAGCTGGCGGGCCAGCAGCAGGGCGTGCTGCATGTTGGTCCCCCACACGAAGTCCCAGGAGACCTCGGGCAGGTCCTCGGGCCGCAGCGTCCGGGCCACCTCGGAGAACCCCACGATCCCCAGGTAGTCCTGCGGGAACCGGGCGGAGATCAGCGCGTGCAGGGCCATGGCCATCTTCTTGGCGGCCAGGAAGCTGTCCCGCATGGGCATCGACAACGACAGGTCGAGGGCCAGGACGGTCGACGTCCGGGTCAGGGCCTCGGTGCGGGCCACCTCGAAGTCCTCCGGCTCCAGCCGCACCGGCACGCCCCGCCCCGACCGGGACACGGCGTTGCGGATCGTCCGCTCGATGTCGAGGTTGAACGGGTCTCCGTACTCGTAGGGCTTGGACTCGTACGTTCGCTCGTGCCCCACCCCTGGCACATCGATGGGGTGGCCGCCGAGCCTGTCCCTCTCCAGCTGGCCGAACAGGTCGGCCAGGGCGCGCTGGCCGATCCGCCGCAGGCCCCGGGGCGTCAGCTCGTAGCGCCCCTCCTTCAGGGCCACCAGCCCCGCCTCCTCAAGCTTGCGCCCCAGCTCGGCCAGGCGCTCCAGGTCGCGGGCAGCGTCGTCGCCCAGCAGCTCGCGGGCCGCGTCCAGGTCGACCTCGGCGAGCTGGGCCGGCGACGTGGCCGACCGCAGGAGGTGCTCGAGCTGGTCCATCCGGCCGAGCCGGCCCATCAGCTGGGCGCCCTCGACCATCCCCAGCGGATCGGTCCCGCCCATCTGGTAGCCCTGCTGCCAGCCCATGTTGGGGAAGGCTTGCTGGAGGTTCTGTCCGAGCTGGTCGAGCTGCCACCGCAGGTCCATGTCCTCCAGCAGCTCCCCCGCCAGCGCCTGCAACTGGGCCCGCTGCTCCGGGGTCATCGAGTTCAAGAGCGCCTGCATGGCGGCCATCTGCTGCGCCACCTGCTCCAGGAGCTCGTCCAACGATTGCGCCGAACCGGGGAAGAAGTCCCCGAACCGCTCCATGAACCCTTCGAAGTCGGGCTCACGGCCCGCCGCCCGCTCGGCCAGCATCTGGTTGAGGGCCGACAGCATGTCCTTGAACCGGGACACGTCTTCGGCGGACAGGCTCTGCATGGCCTCGGCCATCTGGTTGAACTGGCTGGCCAGCAGCTGCTGGCGCAGGGCGTCGAGCAGCTTGTCGAACCGCTCCTGGGCCGCCGCCGACGTGAACTCGTACTGCTGCAGCGACCGCACCATGCCGGCCAGGTCGGGTGGCAGGAGGTCGAGCTCCATGCGCCGCTCCCTGGCCGCCGCCTCGGCCGCCTCCCGCTGGCGGGGGTCGCCCGACGAGCGGCCCCGCTCCTCGGCCGCGTCGACGGCGGCCCGCTCGGCATCGACCACCTCCCGAAGCTCCCTCGCGATGTCGTCGTACACCCCGCCCAGGTCGTAGCGGTCGAGCTCTTCCTGGCGGCGCTGGCGCAGCCGCTCCAGCATCTCCCGCAGGCCCTGCACGTCCCGGCCCTGGCGGTCGGAGAACCCGCTCTGGAGCATCCGCCGCAGGGCCGCGTTCAGGTCCCCGTGGTACATGACGTCGTTGGCCACCTCGGCCAGGACGTCCTCGCTGCCGAAGTCGTAGCCGGCCTGGGTCCCGTCCCAGCGTGAATACCGGAACCCCCGGGCCACTAACCCCTCGCCCGGTACGTCGCCCGGCCGGCCACCGCGTCCTTGTTGAGGCGGCGGTTGAGGTGGAGGCCTTCCAGCACCAGCTCGACGGCGCTGGCCACGTTGGCGGGCGTCTCGCTCCCCCGGACCGCCAGCGGCGCCACCGCCGCCTGCAAGGCCGGGAACCGGGACAGCGCCTCCAGGTAGTCCGACGACGGCACGTCGTCGCCCACATTCACGACGCCGCCCTCTTCGAACCCGGCCAGCACCGACCGGTAGTCCTCGATCACGCACCGCGAGCGGAACACGGCCAACACCGCCGACCGCAGCACCCGTTCGATCACGGCGTCGCCCTCGGTGTCGTCCAGGGTCTCGATCTCCAGCTTCCCGGCCGTCGACGCGATCAAGGCGAACAGGTCGGAGATGCGGGGGACGGCGTCGGGCTCGCCCAGCTTCAGCGCCCGCCGGACGGCGTTGGCGGCCAGCGTCTCGTAGTTGGCCACCGCCAGCCGCACCGACACGCCCGAGCGCTGGTTCACGTTGGGGTGGCGCCGGGCCTCCTGGGAGATGGTGGCCACGATGTCGGCCATGTGGTCGGGCATCTCGACCCGCACCCCGGGCAGCACGGGCGGGACCCACTCCTGGCGCACGACCGCCAGCTCGGTCTCGATGTCGGGCGGGTAGTGGGTGCGGATCTGGGCCCCGAACCGGTCCTTCAGGGGCGTGATGATCCGGCCCCGGTTGGTGTAGTCCTCGGGGTTGGCCGAGGCGACCAGCAGCACGTCCAGGGGTAGGCGGACCTTGTAGCCCCGCACCTGCACGTCCCGCTCCTCGAGGACGTTGAGCAGGCCGACCTGGATGCGTTCGGCCAGGTCGGGCAGCTCGTTGATGGCGAAGATGCCCCGGTTGGTGCGGGGCACGAGCCCGTAGTGCAAGGTCAGCTCGTCGGACAGGTAGCGGCCCTCGGCCACCCGGATGGGGTCGACCTCCCCGATCAGGTCGGCGATCGAGGTGTCGGGTGTGGCCAGCTTCTCGCCGAACCGGGAATCGCGCCCGACCCACTCGATGGGCGTGTCGTCGCCGTGCTCGCGCATCAGGTCGCGGGCGTGGCGGGACACCGGCGCGTAGGGGTCGTCGTTGATCTCGCTCCCGGCGACCACCGGGGTCGCCTCGTCGAGGAGGTCCACCAGCGAGCGGATGATCCGGGTCTTGGCCTGGCCCCGTTCGCCCAGGAAGATCACGTCGTGGCCCGCCAGCAGGGCGTTCTCCAGCTGGGGCAGCACCGTGTCGTCGAACCCCAGCACGCCTGCCACCAACGGCTTGCCGGCGGCCACGCGCAACGCCACGTTGCGGCGGATCTCTTCTTTGACGGGGAGCGACTGCCAGCCCGACTCCCGGAGCTGCCCGAGCGTCGCCGGCCTACTACGGGACGACATGCCCGCCCAACGTACTCTTGCGGTCCGTGGAAAAAGCACTCGCCTTCGCCATCGGGTTGCTCATGGTCTGCAACCTGGCCGTCGTCACCATTCACTACCTCGACGACCACACCTCGCTCGTCTCGGGCCGCAACGCGGCGACAGGCGGCGGCTCCGACGACGTGCGGGTCATCCCCGGTGAAGGGCAGGCGTTCGTGACGGGCACGGCCACCGAGATCACGGCCGAGGCCGCGCAGGCGCAGCCCCTGAAGACGCCGTTCTCGGTGACGCCGGTGGAACGGGGGGTCGGTCGGGCGTCCATCGAGAAGGCCCTGATGGGGGGACGGCGCGTAACCATCACGTGGGACGGGGGGACGCCCCTTCCCGTCTCGGGCGAAGGCGAACTGATCCTCGGCTCGACCCGCGTCACCCTGAACGAGGACGGGCCCGTGTTCTCCCTCGACCCTGTGCCCCGGAGCTTCAAGCCCGGGACGTACAGCCTCGGCGCCACCGTCGGCGTCGGCACCACCGGCATCGGCACCCCCCGGGACGGGGTCACGTTCACGGCCGACGAGCAGACCATCTTCGTCTCGCGGGGCGCCGTCGTGGTGAAGCTCAGCCCCCAGAAGGTCGACCTGTTGGGACCGGGCAAGCTGACCATGAAGGGCACGCTCGAGGTCCAGTTCCCGGACCGCACCACCGACTCGTCGTCCGTCTCGTTCGGCGGCGGCCCCTATCGGCTGACGGTCGAGCCGGGGGCGGCGGGGCTCACCGTCGACGCCATCTTCCAGGGCAGCGTCGAGGCGGGCTGAACGGCATCGGTTGCGCGCCCGCACCGGTACGCTGAACGGCGTGTCAACCAGCCTCCACGGCGTTCAGGCCACGCAGGCCGTGCACGACACCGCCACCACGCGGTTGCGCAAGGTGCGCCAGCGCTACACGCGTGGCCGCCAGGTGCTGATCGACGTGTTAGCGGGGGCGGGGCGGCCCCTGTCCATCCCCGAGATCCTGGCCACTGACCCCTCGATCCCCCAGAGCTCGGTCTACCGCAACCTCACGGTGCTGGAGCAGGCCGGCGTGGTGCGCAAGGTGCAGGGCGGGGACGAGTTCTCCCGGTTCGAACTGGCCGAAGACCTCACCACCCACCACCACCACCTGGTCTGTGTATCCTGCGGGTCGGTCGACGACTACACGGTGCCGCTCCGGTTCGAACGCACCATGGCCCGGGCCATCGACGAGGTGGCGGCCGAGACCGGGTTCCGGGCCGACTTCCACCGCCTCGACCTCGTCGGCGTCTGCGCCCGCTGCGCCTAGGAGCCTGGTGTCTTTCGCTTTCGACCCTTCGGGCCGAGGCGGCCGACCTGCCTCTGACCTGCACCTTTGCAATACAGAGCCGCCGCCAGCGGGGCGGTCGGCCGCCGAGGGAGGGCTCAGGCACCA
>JBOGID010000253.1:0-5003 GCA_050742295.1 Acidimicrobiales bacterium
CCTCGATGCGCCGGCCGCGGCCTGGCCGGAGCCAGTGCAGGGCCACCTGCCCGGTGCCGCCCTCTACTGGACGTGCCAGGGCGTCGTCCTTGTCGTCGCGATCCTCCTTGGTGTCGCCGTCCTTCGCGGCGTCATGGGTAGGCGGGAACGCGACGGCCTCGGGGTGGAACGGTCGGCCCGCTTCGCCAACACCCGTGACCTCCGAGCGCTCGTCGTCCGGCGGTCATCCCCGGGACGAGTGGTCCTCGGCAAGGCCAAGCGCCGGCTCATCGCCACCGAGCGGCGCACGAGCGTCTGCGTGATCGGCCCGACGCAGTCAGGCAAGACGTCGGCGCTGGGTGTCCCGACGCTCCTCGAACTCCGCCGGGGTGGCGGGGCCGTTCTCGCCCTCTCGGTCAAGGGCGACCTCTACGAGGAGACCCACCGGCGCCGGAGTATCCGGGGCGCGGTGAAGGTGTTCGACCCGACCAGGATCAAAACGCAGCGGTCGGACACCTGGTCCCCGCTCCGCAGGGCGGGCACGATCAGGGGAGCACAGGGCGCGGCCCGGTCCCTGTTCGAACTGGCGGCCCGCGCCGGTGTGAGCGACGCCGACTACTGGATGGAGGCGGGCACCAACCTGCTGTGGCCGCTGCTCTACGTCGCGGCCCACATGGAGGAGGGCTCGATGGCCGACGTGGTGCGGTGGGTGACGACGCACGACCGGCCCCGGCAGGACACCAATGGCAAAGCCGTGCGCAGCGAGGTAGCCGAGAACATCCGGACGATCGAGGCCCGCATCCGGACGGGCAGCACGGGGCCGGACGGCCCAGTGGCCGAGCACTTCCAGAACGTCCGCAACGCGATCCAGGGCACGTGGGTGCTCGACGGTCGGACCCAGTCCAACATCTACAGCACTACCCGCACCGTCATCGACCCGTGGTCGGACCCGGTCGTGGCCGAGGCCTGCTCCAGCTCCGAGATCACGCCGGAGTGGCTGCTCGGTGGGGATAACACCGCCTATATCGTCTCGCCTGCCCACGACCAGAAGCGCCTGCAACGGGTCTTCGCCTCGATGGTCTCCGACCTCGTCCATGCGGCGTTCGAGATCGCGAGCCGCACCCGCACGGGCGAGCTGCCTCGCCGCCTGCTCGTGCTGCTCGACGAGGCAGCGAACATCTGCCCCGTACCCGAACTGCCGGCCTGGTGCTCGACGTGCGCCAGCCACGGCATCACCTTGGTGACGATGTGGCAGGACCGTTCGCAGCAGCGGTCCCGCTACGGCCCCGACGGGGCCGAAACCATCTGGAACAACTCGGGCGCCAAGCTCATCCTCTCTGGCATCTCCGACGCGGCGACATCGGAGGTCGTGCGTCAGCTCGGGGAGGAGGAGCACTCGCGGGTCAGCTCGTCGGTCGACTTGGGGCTCGGGAACGGTCGGCGGTCGGTGAGCAACCAGACCGCCACCCGGCCCCTCGTGAGCGCCGACTCCCTGCGCCGCCAGACGCCCGGTCAGGCCTTGCTCATCTACAAGCACCTCCCACCGGTGCGCCTGAGACTCCGACCGTGGAGGTCTGACCGCCGGCTGCGCCGTCTCCGTGCCTGCCGCCCGCAGCGACTTGCCGGAGCTGCCAGCCGGAGGTGGCAGCGGATTCGCAGGGGCGGCGACATCTCGAAGGCGGCCGTCGCGGTCGCGACGAGCGAGGCCGCTGGCGGTCCGGCAGCACCGGCCACGGACGTCCCCGTCCCGTGAGTGCGTGGGCCGCCCCGTGGCCGGAGCCGGATGTCGGTCCGCCTCCGGGTGGCCTTGCCGAACTGCCCGCCGCACCGCTGCGCCAGGTGGTGGCGAGCTACATCGCGCACGATGGCGCCACGGTGGGGGAGGCGGCCCGTGCCATCGGGCTCGAGCCCGATTACGTCCTCGGCGTGATGAGCGGGACCGTCATCGCCGTCGACGCGCGCACGGTGCGCACGCTGTCCGACCGCCTGGATCTCGTCCCTGAGGACATCTGGGGCGGCGAGCTGGGCGCCGCGATCGGCTGGGTGTACGGCGGCCTCAGCCCGTCGGACCTCGAACTCGCACCTCCCCTTGCCGTCGAGCTGCCATGGCCCGCCGACCCATTCACCGAACCACCGTCCATCGAACTATAGTGAAACTGGTTGACTCAGACCCGTCGGAGCCGACGGTCGTCGTTGAGCGGGCGGTGCTGCGGGCAACCTTCTCTGCCGGCTTCGACCTCGTTGTGCTGGAGCAGGAGCTGGCGACGGCGTGGGCGTCCGTCGTCCAAGGGCACGGCGGCGCCATCGACGTCCTGCGCGTCGCTCACGCCCTCGACCCGCGGTGGCACGATCCTCTCGGGCGCCCGGAGAACCGCCTGCCCGCAGCCCATGGGCGTCGCGAGACGTGAGCCGCCACCTCCTGACCTGCGACGACCCCGCCCTCGTGCTTTGGGTCGGTTGGGACGAGGGCCTCGGCACGTTCTTCGCCCAGGTCGAGCCGCCCGGCGCTGCACGCCCCGAGGATCTCCTCCTGTGGATCGGCCAACTTCCCTCCGACGTCGTCGACCTCGGTGAACTTGCGGACCTGGTCCGGCGGTGGGCGCGTCTCGACGACGCCACGATCGCCATACTCGAGGGCGACCGGTGCGCCCGGCGCTGAGAGCCGTGGCCCGATCCTGGCGAGCCAAACGGGGATGGCGACCGTGGGGCGCGTAGCGTGGCTCGGCGCGACGGGCCGGCTGGCGGCCAGCTGTCCTTCGACGACCTTCTGGATCCCGCCGGAGCGTCAGGGGAGGGCGAGCATCGCGATGAACACCTACGGCCACCGGGCGATGGCCTACTGGAGCCGCCACCGTCCACAGGCCCTCGCCCAGCTCACAGAGCCGGGGACCTTCTTCGAGGAACTGGGCGAGCAGATCGCGGCGGAGGTCGAGGATTTGGAGGAGCACCTGGCGGGGGCGGCCCCGCCGGGCGAGAGCTACCCGGATCGGGTCGGCCGGCTGAACATGGCGCGGACCATGGCGGAGGAGCGGGTTCTGGCGGACCTGGTGTACTCGACCTGGGAGGACCAGGAGAGCGAGCCCCCGACGGACGAGACGGGAGCGTACGTGGGCGGCCCGCCGGGCTGGGAGCCGCTCTGGCCAGCGGAGCCGCCGGACGAGGAGGAGTAGGCGAGTTCCGCATCGGAGGGCAGCAGGACCTGGCGCCGCCAGGAGCCCGCGCCAAGGCCCGGGCGAACCTCGCCGCTCTCGAAGTGCTGGTTACCCTCCAGGAGAACGAGCGGCCGGCGACCGCCGATGAGCAGGCCGTGCTGGCCCGTTGGTCCGGCTGGGGGTCGCTGCCGGGGGTGTTCGACGAATCCGACCGAGCGTGGTCCGCCGTCCGCGAGCGGCTACACGAGGCGCTCGACGGGAACGCCTGGGCTGCCGCCCGCCGCACGACGATCAACGCGCACTACACCTCGGCCGAGGTCGCCCGCTCGATCTGGGGTGCCGCCGTCCGGCTTGGCTTCGCAGGCGGGAGGGTGTTGGAGCCGGGGTGTGGGTCGGGCAACTTCATCGGGCTCGCGCCTCAGGAAGTCCAGCTCGACATCGTCGGCGTCGAGCTCGACCCCACCACCGCCCGAATCGCATCAGCCCTCTACCCCGGTGCCGACATTCGCACCGGCGGCTTCGAGAGCGTTCGCATGCCGGAGGCTTCGTTCGACCTGGTCATCGGCAACGTGCCGTTCGGCAAGGTCGCGCTGCACGATCCCGTCCACAACCCCGGCCAGCACTCGCTGCACAACCACTTCTTGATCAAGGGCCTCCATCTCGTTCGCCCAGGCGGGCTGGTGGCCGTGCTCACGTCGCGCTACACCCTCGATGCTCGCAACCCGGCGGCCCGTCGGGAGATGGCCGATCTCGCCGACCTTGTGGGTGCCGTGCGTCTCCCCGCGGGCGCGTTTCGATTCGCCGCCGGCACGGACGCGATCTGTGACGTCCTCCTCCTACGCCGGCGCCCCGAAGGGTCGGAACCGCTCGGCGAGTCGTGGGAGCGGGCCGTCGAAATCCCCAGCGGTGACGGGCAGCTGACGGTCAACGAGTGGTTCTCCCGCCACCCCGAGACCATCCTCGGCGATCTGCGAGCGAGCGGAGGGCAGTACCGCGACGATGACCTGACGGTCGGGGCCCGGTCGGACCACCTGGGCGCTGACTTGGACGACCTCCTCGGGCGGATGGCAGCGGAGGCGGTGGGGCGTGGCTTGGCCTGGGTGCCAGCGGAGGCGGCCCGCCGCGCATCGGCCGATCACGCTGCTGGAGTCACCGCCATGGTGGCATCGCACCACAAGGAGGGGTCCTTGCTCGTCGACGGCGGCCGCACGGGCTTCGCAATCGTCGTCGACGGCGTCGCGGTTCCCTACGAACCCCGGCCTCGCTCCGACCGGGCGGAGCTGGCCGCCCTCATCGGCGTGCGCGATTCCCTGGTCCGCCTGCTCGACGCCCAGGCGGCGAGCCACGAGGACGGCGCGTTCGCCGAGGCGCAGACCGTCCTGAACCAGCGCTACGACGCGTACGTCGCCCGGTGGGGCCCCCTGAGCCGGTTCTCGATGGTCTCCACCGGCGTCGTCGATCCGGAGACGGGCGAGATCACCTGCCGACGCCGCAACCCCTCGATGGGCGGCTTCCGGCGCGACCCGGATTTCCCAGCGGTGACGGCGCTGGAGCTGTTCGACCCCGACGCCCAAGTGGCCAGGAAGGCCGCAGTGATGACGGCACGCGTCGTCGCCCCCCGGACGCCGAAGCGGGGCGCCGACACCGCACAGGACGCGCTCGCCATCTGCCTCGATGAGCACGGCCGGGTCGACGTGGATTCGATCGCCGTGTTGCTCGGGGTCGATCGTGACAAGGCGCTCGCCGAACTTGGCGGGCTGGTGTGGGAGGACCCGGCGACGAGGGCGTTCGTGCCGGCCGCCGCCTACCTGGCCGGCGACGTCCGGGCCAAGCTGTCGGCCGCAATAGCTGCTGCAGAGCGCGACCCACGAT
>JBOGID010000254.1:0-4397 GCA_050742295.1 Acidimicrobiales bacterium
ACTTCGATGCGTACTACCGGTTCCACCAGGACCAAGACCGACGCCGGGTCCACGAAGCCCGCTACGCGAACGGGATCATCCCACTCGCCGCGTAGTCACTCCTACGGAGCCGCACCCCGCCCATTTCATGCGCAACGTCCTGGCCAGGGTGCCCAAGGGCTCCCAGGAGATGGTGGCCGCCGCCATCCGCACCGTGTTCGCCCAGCCCGACGCCGCCGCCGTGGCCGACCAACTCGACTCCATCGCCGGCAAGCTCGGCCGCCAGTTCCCCGCCGTCGAGGCCATGCTGCGCGAGGCCGCCCCCGACATCTGCGCCTTCGCGGCGTTCCCAGGCGCCCACTGGAAGAAGCTGTGGTCGACGAACCCTTTGGAACGGGTGAACAATCAGGTTGGTGGTCAGCAGCTTGCCGTCGACAACGACGCCGGGCTTGGCCCAGCGCCGGTTCCCCCACGCGTCCACGTTGGAGTAGGAGGTGTCGTAGGCCTCGGAGTCGTCCCAGATGCCGGTCTGAATGAGGTTCACGGGGCGCTCGCCGACCCGCTCGTACTCGGGGTTGCAGGCCAGGAAGAAGTCGCAGATGTCGTCCCAGACGCGCGGGGTCACCTTGGCGAGGTCGATGATCTTGCCCAGCTGGGTGTAGTACTCGTTGATCGACGATGTCGTGATAGTGGTCGACACCCCACCGGGCACGAGCGTGGAGGGGTCGGAACTTGCCGTACATCAGGCCGCACATGATCCGCCCTACCCGGGTCCACTCGAGGGCCTCCAGGTAGATCTTCCCCGTCAGGGGATTCATGGCGTCCATGATGTCCTTGATGGTCGTGTAGCCGTGGACGTCGGCGTTGGGCGCCAGCGTCTTCTCGGCCCGGCTCACCCTCTCCGGGTTGGTGGCTGAGACGATGGCTGTGGAGTAGTCCGGCCGGGCGAGGACTCCGAGGTGGAGGGGTGGTCGTAGAACATCTCGGCCACCTCTCCGAGGTTGCGCACCTCCGTGCCCATCGGCGGGGGGCAGGCGCCGAATGCCTGGTCAAGGCAGAGGGACGAGACGGTGGCGTGGGTTCCACCGCACACCCGCCTCGATGAACGGGAACACGCTCACCGGGTCTCCCTCGCGAAGAAAGCCGCCGCTCGCTTGAGGATGTCGCGCTCCTCGCGCAGCACCCTGTTCTCCTTGCGCAGGCGGGCTAGCTCCTCCCGCTCCGCCGTCGTCAGACCGTCCCGGCGGCCCTCGTCGACATCGGCCTGGCGCACCCACTCCCGCACGGCCGACTCGGTCAGGTCGAGGTCACGCGCCACCTGGGCGACGGACCTCCCCGACGAGCGGAGCAGCTCAACAGTGTCCCGCTTGAACTCCTTCGAGAACGACCTGCGCGGCCGCCTCTCCCGTTCCATGGTCTCCATGATGGACATCCTTTCCGGCGCATCGCGCCTGACGGTGGATGTCCGTCAAACCGGGTCGAGGCCACCTCGGCTGAGGTCCCGGCCGACCACTCGCGGCCCAGTAGCGAATCTCGGTCTTACGGCCTAGACGGCCCGCGCCATCGAATGCAGGTTGCAAGTGCCGCAGCGCAGGAGCGGTGACGGCCGCCGAACGGCCCACTCCGCCACCAGCAGGAACATCGCCCCGGCGACGTAGCCAGCGACTACGTCCGAGGGCCAGTGGGCGCCGAGGTACACGCGGCTGAGTCCCACCGACACGACCGCGCCAGCCGCGACGCCGGCCGACAGCGCCCAAAGCCAGCGACGGCGGGTTACGACGTAGATCCAAGGTGGGACGAGCCCCCAGAAGGCCGCCGCGGCGAGGACGTGCCCGCTGGGGAACGAGCTGCCGAACCCGACGGCAAGGGGGGGCCGGGGGCGGTCGACGAGAGCCTTGAGTGCCAGCTCGAGACCGAGCCCGGCCGGGAGCGCCAGCAACAGCACGACTGCGAGCTGCCGGCACCGGGTCCAAGCCACCGCCACCATGGGCACGGTCAGGGACGCGATGAGCCACCGCGACCCAAGCTGGTTCGTCATCTCCATGACCGATGCCCCCGACGTGCCCTCCACCGCTCGGACCGCGTCTCGAACCGGTACATCCCAAGCGAGGAGGTCGTGGTTCGCCAGCGCGGCGAGGGTGCCGAGGGCCGCGAACAGGACGATCGCCAGGAACGCGAAAGGAGGCGTCAGCACGCGAGAAGGACCGGGAACGGCGAGGGGACGAGGCCCGCCGAGAGCTGCGATGGCCGCCACGGACGAAGGTTGGTCGCTGGCGTCCCGGCCCACCGAACACCAACGCACCGTCCCCCCGCCGTCCACGAGGAAGGCGGAAGGAGCGACGTCGTCGGAGCGAGCCACCCCGAAGGCGGTCGCCACCCTCAGATCCGTGTCGGAGAGAAGCGGGAAGCCCAGATCGAGTTCTTGGGCCAGCCGTTGCGACTGTGCAGAGGTGTCTGGCGAGATGGCGACCACCTTCGTTCCCTGTTGCCGCAGGGCCTGCTCGTCGTCGCGCAACTGCGCGAGCGCCGCTCGGCAATGCGCTCACCAGTGCCCGCGGTAAAACCACAGAAGGACCGATCCCCCGTCCAGGAAATCCCGGAGGCACGAGGTGCGACCAGTGATCCCGGGGAGGCAAAAGTCGGACACCGCCCTGCCGACTCGGGCCGGTGGCTGTGCCCCCTTCCCGCTCATGGCTCGCGTGCCCCGAGTGGGCTGTGATCGACCACGGCGCGCGCCCACCGCGGTCCCCCCGGGTAGCGAACGGCGACGGCGAGCGCCACCACGCCGATTCCCAGGAAGAAGAGCGAGGCTGACGTGGCCAGTACCTGCATCCAGAGAACGCCATCCAGGTAGCCCCCGGATCGCAGATAGTTGGCCGTCGATCCGACGGCCACGTACAGCGACATGGCTACTGACACGACGGAGAGCGCCGCATAAAATCGGCGAGCGCGCAGCCGCCGGCGGACAGGCGACAGCGCCGGGGGCGGCAAGCCGATCGCCGCGGCCAAGGGCGCCACCATGCGGAGCGCCCGTCGTCTGGCCAGGGCCCGTCGGCGTGCCGCGCTTCTCCCTGGGCTGAGGGCGCGCAGCCCATCGGCTACCAGGATGGCGAGGGAGGCAAGGATCCCGACGCCCATGATCGACGGCACGAAGACGTGCATCGCCGCGCCGCCGATGTCGTCTTCGAGGTCGGTGGTCCAGTGGAGCGCGCCGGCGCGCCACGAGGTCACGCCGCCTCCCCGACACCCTCGTCGTCTATCTCGACGGTGCCACGTGTGCCGTCGACCGTGATCGTCATGCCGGTGCGTATCCGGCTCGTGGCGCCCCTCACATTCAGGACGGCGGGTACACCAAACTCGCGGGCAACGATCGCCGCGTGGGAGAGAGGTCCCCCCTGCTCCATCACGATTCCAGCGACGGTCAGGAAGAGCGGCGTCCAGGAGGGATCGGTCGAGTGGCCGACGAGGATCTCGCCCCGGGTGATGTGACGGGCGTCGGCCAGATCGCCCACCACGACCGCGCGTCCCGTGACCCTCCCGGCCGAGGTGGCCCAGCCCTGGAGGAGCTTCCCGACGAACTGGCCGGTAGGAGCCAGGTCGAGCGCCGGCATCCCCGAGAAGAGCTCAGGCAACGACGGGGCTCGGCGGGCCTCATCCCACCCATGCCTCCGCCGACGGAGAACCTCGGCGTCCGGACCAGACCCACCGAGGGCCATGGCGTCCAGTTCCTGGTCCGAGAGGAACCACTCGTCGCCGTCCGACTCGAGCAGCCCCTGATCGACGAGGCGGCGGGCCAACTCACGCACGACGCGCCGCTCCTCCCCGCCCACCCGGAGCAGGGCGGCCTTCACCGTCTCGCGAAGGGAGAGATACAAGGCAGTGTCGTCAACCATCCGGTGCAACAGGCGCCGGCGCACGTCGACGATTTGACCGGTGAAGATGCGGGTCATTCGCCATTTCCAGGCGTGGGTGAGCCGCCGCTCGAGCTGCCGGAAGTACAGCCGGGCGTCGCTCTCCGCTCTGGCCGTCAATCCCGAAGGGCCATCCTCCGCGTCGGAACCCTGGCATTGGCGCAGCAAGGCCCAGAACGACTCTCTCTCCTCGTCCCACGTCAGTCCCGCGTACACCGCGGCAGACCCCGCCCGGTGGAGGCCGTCCTCCACGATGCGCAGCAGGGCGACACCGTCCTCACCCAGGGCCCTTAGACGCTGTTCAGTGTCCTGGACCGCCCCCTTTCGAAGAGCCATGGCAACCTCGGGCAGCTGGCATTGCTCGCAGTGAACGTCCCACAAGAGCTCGAGAGCCGCACAACCACCCGCCTGCTCCCGGACGCTCCCGGCAGTGATGCGCTGCGCCGCGAGCGGGGCCTCCTGGGGGCCAAGCCATCGTTCGAGAACGGTCTCCAGGCCCCGGTAGTT
>JBOGID010000255.1:0-5296 GCA_050742295.1 Acidimicrobiales bacterium
TGGGGCCCCGCCCGGGGCGGCGAAGCCGCCAGCGAGTATGACCAGAGTCCTCTACGTCGACGTCGACGGGACTCTGGTGGGGCCCGGGGGCGACCTGTTCTGGGGGGACTCGACGGGCGTGGCCGAGGCCTTGCTGCGGGCCCGCCGGGCCGGGCTGACGGTGGTGCCCATATCGGGACGGGGGAGGCTGCAGGTGTTCGAGCTGTGTCGGCTCCTCGGGCTCCGCCGTGGCATCGCCGAACTGGGGTGCGTGCACGTGGACGGCCGGGAGGTCCGTTACGAGCTGGGCCGGTTCCCGTTCTCGGGCCGGACGCCGGTCGAGGCCATGCACGAGCGGGGCGCCATCGCGCTCCTCGCCAGCCTGGGCCTCGAATCGTTCGACCCGTGGAACGAGGGCCGGGAGGCGACCTACCTCCTCCGCGGCCCGGTCGGCGCGGCCGACGCCAACGCCGCCCTCGCGGCCGAGGGGTTCGACTGGTGCGAGGTCGTCGACAACGGCCACGCCCTCCACCTGATCCCGGCGGGGACGGGCAAGGCCTTCGGCGTGCGCTGCGACCGGGCGCATCACGGCCTCGAGCGGGCCGACGCGGCCTACGTCGGCGACGCCGCCAGCGACCTGGCCTGCGCCCCCGAAGTCGCGCCCGGCGAGTGCTGGCTGGTCGGCAATGCCGACGCCCGGCTGGTGTGGCCCCACCGCACCACCGGCCACTACGGGGCGGGCGTGGCCGAGGTCGTGGACCGCCTGCTTGACGGGGTTCGTTAGGGTCTGCCCATCGCCGCCGGCTCCAAGACCCTCGTCGTCTCCAACCGGGGTCCGCTTTCGTTCTCACGGGCGGAAGACGGCAGCCTCGTCGCCAAGCGCGGTGCGGGCGGCCTGGTGTCGAGCCTGGGGCCGCTGGTGCGGGACACCGGCGCCGTGTGGCTCGCAGCCGCCATCTCCGACGAGGACCGGGATGCGGCGGCCGAAGGGCCCATCGAAGCCGAGGGCTTCCGCATCCGTTCGCTGGCCATCGACGAACGCACCTATCGCATGTTCTACGACGTGGTCGCCAACGCCACGCTGTGGTTCCTCCACCATGCGCTGTTCGACCTCGCCCGCCGGCCCCGGCTCGACACCCGCTGGCACCAGGCGTGGGACGCCTACCGCCACGTCAACCACCTGTTCGCCGACGCCGTCATCGAGCACGCCCCCCACGGGGCGACGGTGCTCGTGCAGGACTACCACTTCGCGCTGGTGGGCACCTGGCTCGCCCAGGAGCGGCCCGACCTGCGGGCCGTGCACTTCACCCATATCCCGTTCTGCGACCCCAGCTCGCTGCGGATGCTGCCTACGACCGTGGCCGAGGAGCTGCTGGTGGGCATGAGCAGCCACCAGTCGTGCGGCTTCCACGCCCAGCGGTGGGCGTCGCACTTCTCGTGGTGCTGCCAGGAGGTGTTGGGGTTCCAGCCCGCGACGTTCGTCTCGCCCCTCTCCCCTGACCACGACGACATCGCCTCGATCGCCCACGAGGCCGACTGCGAGGCCGAGCTGGCCCGTCTCGACGACCTGCTGGGCACGCGCCGGCTGATCGTGCGGGTGGACCGCATCGAGCTGTCCAAGAACCTCCTGCGCGGCTTCTGGGCCTTCGACGAGCTGCTGCGGACCCGTCCCGAGTGGCGCGGCCAGGTCGTGTTCGCGGCGCTCGTGTACCCGTCCCGCGAAACTCTGCCCGAGTACCTGGCCTACCGCCGGGAGGTCGAGTCGGTGGCCAAGGTTATCAACGGCCAGTGGGCCACGCCCGACTGGGCACCGATCCTGCTCGACACGTCCGACAACTTCCCGGCCTCGGTGGCGGCCCTGCGCCGCTACGACGTGCTGCTCGTCAACCCCGTGCGGGACGGGCTCAACCTGGTGGCCAAGGAAGGCGCCCTGTTGAACGAGCGCGACGGCGTGCTGGTGCTGAGCCGGGAGGCGGGCGTCTGGGAGGAGCTGAACAGCGCCGCCCTGACCGTGAACCCGTTCGACGTTGCGGACACGGCCGAGGCCATGGCCACCGCCCTGACCATGAGCCAAGCCGAACGGGAGGTCCAGGCCGCCAACCTCCGCAAGCTGGCCGAACGGCGCACGCCACGCGACTGGCTGGAGGACCAGCTGCGGGCGGCCAACCCCGAGGACTACACCGACCCGGACTAGGCCGCGTCGGGGCGGGCGCCGGGGCCGGCGCCGGCAAGCTGCCAGAGCAGGTCGACGACGCCGGCGGGGCCGTCGACGACGAGGTCGGCCCGGGACAGCAGCTCGGCGGGGGCCTCCTCGCTCGCCACCGCGATCCGCACCGCGGCCAGGCCGTCGCCCGCCGCCAGCCGGTCGAGGGCGTCGAAGGCGACGGCATCACCGAGGTCGTCGCCGATGAAGCAGGCGGTTACCAGGTCCCGCGCCGCCCCTTCGAGGATCACGTCCTTGCCGTGGGGGACGGGCGGCCGCAGCTCGTAGGACATGCGGGCGCCATGGACGGCCAGCCCCGTCGCCGCGGCCTGCCGTTCGGCCCATCGCGCCACCTCCTGCTCGGCTGCGGGCGAGCGGCGGAAGTGGAGGGTGAGGGCGTAGGTCTTGTCCTCCACGCCGGCCACGCCCGCGAGGTCGGTGCGGGCGGCGGCCGCAGCCGCGGCCACGACGGCGCGCCACGGCTCCACGCCGGCCATGACCACCACCTCGTCGCCCTCGACCGTCTCCAGGCCGTGCAGGCCCCACAGCGA
Organism: Acidimicrobiales bacterium; assembly: GCA_050742295.1. GTDB lineage: Bacteria > Actinomycetota > Acidimicrobiia > Acidimicrobiales > AC-14 > JAHFUQ01. Next base: position 2,734 of record JBOGID010000255.1, read on the forward strand.
GACGCCTTCCACGCCCACGTGGCGGCGCAGGAAGCGGGCCGGGCGTCCGGAGATCACACCCACCCGTGCGAAGCGGCGGGCGACGGCGCCCAGGGCGTCTGTGGCCCCGTCGAGTGGGTTTGCCGTGTCGGGGTCCTCGACGATGGGCGACAGGGTGCCGTCGAAGTCGGTGAAGACGCCGGTGGTGGAAGGGTCGGCCATTAGCCGTTCGAGCGCGGCGGCGGCGCCGGCGCCGCCCGCACTCACAAGCGGCGGGTCGTCGAGGTCGTGGAGGAGGTGGACGAGCCCGGCGGGGTGTAGTCGGCCCCGAGGATCACCAAGATGTTGGCGTCGCGCGTGTCGGGGACGGGCGGGCTGTCCTCCATGACCCGCACCGACGCCACCGGCAGTTGCAGGAGCAGGGCGATGGCACGGGCTTCGGCCTCGTAGTCGGGCTGGTACTGCACCTGGGTCTGCTCGATCAGGCGGGTGGCGTCGACGGGCGAGAGGGCGTTGTACCCCAGGCCCTGGAGCAGCGTGGTCGTGCGGGCACCGAGGCCGCTGGACGTGGTGCCGTTGGCGGCCAGCACCTTCACCTGGTCGGCGGGCCGGGCAGGCCTCGTGGTCGGGGTGGGCACGACCGAGACGCTGCCCTGGCGCCGCGTCGAGGACGTGGTCGGCCCCGGGTTGGTGTCGACCTGTTCGGAGAAGGGGGCCCGACCGGTGTCGTATTGCTGGAGCAGCACGATGCCGAGAACCAGGGCCGCCCCGAGGAGCAGCACGCCGCGTGCACCGCCGCCGCCAGCCGCCGCCCGCATGCCCTCGCGCTCGGAGCCCATGGATTCCGCCTAGCGGCCGGGCGGTTCGACCGCCGGCCGGCCCTCGATGCGGGCCCGGCGGCGGCGTGCCTGAAGGCGTCGGAGCCGGCGGATCAGCAGCGGGTCGTAGGTGTGGGCTTCCGGCGACGCCAGAAGCTCGGCCAGGAGTGTGTAGTAGCGCGTCGGCGAAAGGCGCAGCCGCTGCCGGATGGCGGCCGTCTTGGAGCCCGGCTCCATCCACCACGACCGCTCGAAGTCGAGGATGGCGCGGTCACGGTCGGTGAGTGCCATTGGCACGCAACGTTGCTCTGATCGGACCGCGAGGTCAAGCATCCCACGGGTAGCCTGTCACGGCACGGGCTCCGTCGCCCGCCGCCGGTGTGGCGCAGTCTGGTAGCGCAGGCGACTTGTAATCGCCAGGTCGTCGGTTCGAATCCGACCACCGGCTCGCCGATGTGGCCGTCGCCTCAGGCGACGGCGGCCGTCAGCTCCTCGGCGTCGCGAGCGGCGAGGTGGGCCTCCAGTTTGCGCTTGATGCGCTGGAGGGCGTTGTCGATCGACTTCACGTGCCGCCCGAGCAGGACGCCGATCTGCTGGTAGGAGCGTCCCTCCAGATAGAGGCGCAGGACGTCGACCTCGAGGTTGGACAGCATCTCGGCCATGGACGCCCGCATGGCCGCCATGCCCTCCGACGACACCACCTCGTCGGCGGGGTCGGGGACGTGGTGGTCGTCGAGCAGCTCCTCGACCCACCACTCGTTGGGGTCGTCGACGACACGCAGGCCCGACAGCGACACGTAGCGGTTGAGGGGCTGGTGCTTTTTGCGCGTGGCCGTCTTGATGGCGGTGAGGATCTGGCGCGTGATGCACAGCTCGGCGAACGCCCGGAACGAGGCTTGGCGCTCGGGCCGGAAGTCGCGCACGGCCTTGAACAGGCCGATCATCCCCTCCTGTTCGATGTCGTCGAAGTCGGCACCGACCAGGAAGTAGCCACGGGCCTTGGAGCGCGCGAAGCGGCGGTAACGCTCCAGCAGCAGGTTGAGGGCCTCCACATGGCCCTGGCGGAACAGGGCCAGTAGGTCGTCGTCGGTGACGTCGAACCGGGAATGCTCCACGTGGAACTGGGGCATGCGGGTGCTCCTGGCTGGTGCGACGTGAGTTTCGGCGAGGTAGGTATGTGACATCTGCCTAGAGTGACTTGACCTTTCTACTGAGCGTCACTCCGCGTGTCAATGGGCGCGCCAAAAATACGTTCAGGCGCCTCGCTGCCGGGCCAGTTCGAACAGGGTGACCGCACCGGCGGCGGCCACGTTGAGCGACCCCAGTTCACCCCGCATGGGAATGGTGGCGAGCACGTCGCAGCGCTGGCGGACCAGTCGCGACAGCCCCGCACCCTCGGCCCCGAGGACGGCCATGACCGGTCCGTCGCCCAGGTTGGTGGCGAATAGGTCGTCGTCACTGTCCGTCACCAGGCCGACAATCCAGACACCGGCCTGCTGGGCCGTGATGAGGGCCGCCGGCAGCCCACCGACCACCGCCATGGGGACGTGCTCGATGGCCCCCGCCGCCGCCTTGGCCACCGCCGGGGTGACGTGGACGGCGCGATGGCGGGGTAGTACCACGCCGGTTACGCCTGCGGCCTCGGCCGTGCGCAGCAGGGCGCCCAGGTTCTGGGGATCGGTGACGCCGTCGACGGCGAGGAGGAAGGGCGGGGTGCCGTCGGCGCGGGGGCGGCAGAGGTCGTCGAGGTCGGCCTCGGGCAGGGC
>JBOGID010000256.1:0-8958 GCA_050742295.1 Acidimicrobiales bacterium
CGTCGAGGCGGGTCAGGGCCGCGCCCAGCCGCCCCTTGAGATCGGCCACGAACTCCGACGCGTCGAGGGGCTGGCGGATTGCCGCGTAGTGCACGTCGCGGTTGGCCTCGAAGTCCGCCGGCAGGTCGTCCTCGGGGTTGCGCCAGCGGGTGGCCCCGGCGACGTAGACCTCACGGCGGCGGATCGCCTCTCGCAACGACCGCAGCACGCACAGTTCATAGGGGATGCGCTCGACCCGGCCCTCGTCATCCACCACCGCGTCGGCCCACTCCCGGGGGACGACGCCATCGATGGGCACCTTCTCCTTCTCGTCATAGAAGCGATCCCGGGCCGGCCGGTCGGTGTAGCGCCGGAGCAGGTCGAGGGCGTCCATCACCGGCCGGTAGGCGGTGTTGTTGCAGCGGAACTCCAGGGCGGCCAGGAGCTTGGGCAACATGCGGCGGTAGTGGGAGGAGTACGACGAGCGCAGGACGGTGCGCACCCGCTGGCGGAAGGCGGTGTCGTTGGCCTTCGCCTCGGCCACCAGGTCCTTCAGGGTCGCCTCGCTGACCACTTGGTATAGGGCGTCCCGGACGGTCTCGTCAGGGTGGTCGAGGGCCGCCTCGGCCAGGGCGAAGAGCAGGCCCTGCTTGCCCCGGACCCGGCGGAGGTCGTCGAGCATCTCGCCTCCGACCTTGCGCTCGGCGGTGACGTCGACCTTGTGGACCAGGCTGATGAGGAGGTCGACGAGGCCGTCGACGATCTCGGCCTGGCGTGCCCAGCACAAAGACGCCAGCAGCGTGAGGCGGACCGGCACCGGCGACGCCCGCAGGTCGGACGGGTACAGCCGTGCCGCCCGGGCCCGCCACGCGTCCACCAGCTTCTCGGAGGACTCGGCGAACAACTCGGCCGGGAGGCCGATGGCCCGCACCCGGGCCAGCTTCTCGGTCTCGGCCACAAGGGTCTCGATGTTGCGCTTGCCGGGGTCGGCCTTCAGCTCGGCCAGGAAACCGGCGTCCCCGGTCTGCTCGTCGTCGCTCTCGGCAAGCAGGGCTTCCAGCCCGGCGACCGCCTTTGCAGTCAGACGGGAGGCGACCTCGGTGGTGAAGCGTTGCTCGGCCGCCGCCCGAGCCGTGCCGAGGACCCGCTCCAGCCGACTGGGCGCCGGTGGCTCGATACGTTCCACCCGGCATCGGGCAACCAGCGCCTCCCGCAACCGTTCGTCGGACAGCTCGACCGGGCAGACCTCCTCGGCCAGCCAGGCGGCGAGCTTGTCCTCGTCGCCCACAGTGGATTCGCGGAACCCCAGCGCCTTGCGGATCTGGGCCCGGTGGTACTTGACGGCTCGGCCCGCCCAGTCGTAGTCGGCGAACAGGTCCGGCAGTACCTTCACCTGGTGGGCGACGTAGTCGATGGCGGCACGGGGCACATCGCCGGCGTGGCGCGGGAACCGGCCTTCGAGCTCGAAGTACTTCAGGAGCACGCCGAAGCCCAGCCGCGTCGTCCCGGTCTTGTTGCCCAGGAGGCGCCAGTCCTCCTCGATGAGCGTCCAGCCACCGATCAGCTCCTCTGCCGACCACTCCCGCTGCATAGAAACCCCTCGGTGATGCCTGCCGTCGAGAGTTCACGGTAGCAAAAGTGCCGAGAATGGACAGAGTCGGCATCGGGACCGGCGCGTTCCCACGGCGGAGCCGCTTGCAGGTGCTTGACGGATCGCTGGGAGGCGTGAAGTGCCGACACCACCGAAGAAGGCAGCAGTTTCCGGTTGACGCGGGGCGGCGGCGCCTGCGATCCTGTCCCTTGGCTGGGATTGGCAATCTCAGGGCGTTGCGGCGGGCGGGATCTCCACCTGGCGTGTCGCCAGGAAGGAGAGCGACGCAGTGGAGAGCGCCACCCGTCTTCGACTCCCGAGCCGGATCCTCCTGTTGGTGGTTCTCGGCGCGGTCGTCGCCGCATTCGTCCTGCTCACTCGTTCGCCAGCCGAGACCCCGCTCAACGTGGGTGCGCAGCAGGGGCAAAGGAGTACCGCGACCCTGCCCGATCTCAACATCTCGGTCGTCCCGACGGGGTTCACCCTCAAGGGGAAGGAAACGACGCCACCTCAGGCGGGTCGCAATCAGACCCTCACCTACACCCTCGCCAGCGGGGATCCGCGTGCCGGTCAGTGGAAGGGGACAATCTACGTCCAGGCCGAACTCAGCGCGAACGGCGCCGCCGACCTCAACGCTCGGCGAGGGGCGACGCCGCAGGCCGCCGACACCACCGTCCGCGGCAAGCCGGCAATCCTCGGTGAGGACACCGGCGCTGGCACCGGGATCCGGGGCCTCGAGTGGGTCGAGCAGCCGAACCTCCTCATCAGGGTCGTCGCAAGAGGGCCGGTAACCGATGCCGACCTTCGTGCCGTCGCGGAAGGGGTGACGCTCCAGTGAGGCTGCGCGCCCTCGGGGTCGCCTCGATTCTCCTCGTCGTGCCCATCGTCATGCCGTCTCCCGCCCATGCTGACCCCGTGGGCGGCCTCTCTGGGTGGTCGAACAACCACGGCCTTCCGTACCAGATCTCGGCCGGTGACCTCGTTGGGTTCTGGCAGAGCATCCTCTATGTGGACGGGTTCCTCAACCTCTGCGGTGGTGCCGGAATCGACGGCTACTACGGCGGCAACACATCGAACGCCACCTACAGCTGGCAACTCAACGAGGGCATCGGCGCCGATGGCACGGTCGGCCCGCAGACCTGGGGCCAGGCGAACAGATGGACGTTCGGGACCAGCACCTACTTCGGGATCAACCAGCAGCTGCCGCTTTCGTCTGGTGGGGCGGGACTGTGGTTCCTCAATCCGGTCAACGGCGTGTGGCAGACGACGGATCACTACGCCATTAGCTTCGCGCCCTGCTGAGCGGGCCTCCCCGCAGATCATCAACCGGTCCCCGCCCTGTCGTGATCGCCTCCCGCCGGGGCGCCCGACAGGGCGGGGAACCAAGCTCCACTCCCTGGGCGAATCGGGCCGATGCCACGGCTGAGCGAGTTCTACGGCATCGTCATCTGGATGTACTACGGAGACCACCCGCCCCCGCACTTCCACGCCACCTACGGAGAGCACGTGGCCCAGGTTGCGATCGACACCCTGGCTGTGCTCGCCGGCAGTCTGCCAACCCGCGCGCTGCCCCTCGTGGAGGAGTGGGGCGAGCTTCACCGCGAGGAGCTGCTGGCCAACTGGCAGCGGGCGCTGGGCCGCGTGCCCCTGGGTAGGATCAATCCGCTGCCATGAGTCCGCCCGTTCCCGCTGTTGTCGACGTCAAGGTTCTCCACGGGTTTGTCGTCCGCCTCCGGTTCAACGACGGCACGGTCGGCGACGTCGACCTCCAACCGCACCTATGGGGACCCGATGTTCGAGCCGCTGCGCGCTGACCCGGCTCTGTTCGCTCGGGTGCGCGTAGACCCCGAGGCCCGGACGATCGTCTGGCCCAACGGCGCCGACCTCGCCCCTGAGGCTCTTCATCGGATGGCCGTCGCGGCCGAAGCGAGCTGACCGGCTGCGGAAGAGACCGGCGAGGCTCGAACGGCCGCCACCCCCTCGTGTTCCCCTGCCTTGCCCCTGGTGACACGGACCCGAGCACTGGGCCTCCCCCTGCCTTAGTGTTAGTACTAGTACCTCCCGCCATAAATACACGCACGTAACTACTGTCACGTAAGTTCGGGTCTCCGCTAACGTATGGTTCCCCCCGGGACGGGGGTGCCGATGCCCAGGAAGAGCCCGTACGTGCTGGCCCTCACCTCCGAGCAGCGCCAGGAGCTGGAGGCCCGGAGCCGCCGGTATACGTTGCCGTATCGGGAAGTGGTGCGGGCCAAGATCGTGCTCATGGCCGCCGACGGCCTCGACAACGACGATATCGCCGCCCGGCTCGGCACCCGCCGGGAGATCGTCTCCAAATGGCGCAAGCGGTTCTTCGAGGACGGGTTGGCCGGCCTCGAGGAGCGTCCCCGGGGAGGTCGACCCCCGGTCTTTTCCCCCTGAGGTGGTCGTCGCCGTGAAGGCCCTGGCCTGTGAGCTGCCGTCACGCCTCGGCGTACCGCTATCGCGCCTGCACGTTCCCGACATCGCCACCGAGGTCGTCTCTCGGGGCATCGTGGCCGAGATCTCCGGCACCACCGTGTGGCGGTGGCTGTCCGAAGACGCCATCCGCCCGTGGGCCCATCGCTCGTGGATCTTCCCCCGGGACCACGAGTTCGAGCCCAAGGCGGCGAGGGTGCCCGACCTCTACGCCCGAAAGTGGGGCGGCAGACCGTTGGGGAAGAAGGACTTCGTGGTCTCCGCGGACGAGAAGACCTCCATACAGGCTCGTGGCCGCTGTCATGCCACCCTGGCGCCGGCGCCTGGGCGGGACATGCGCGTCGAGCACGAGTACGAACGGGGCGGCGCCCTCGCCTACCTGGCCGCCTGGGACGTGCACCGGGCCAAGGTCTTCGGCCGCTGCGAGGCGACGACGGGCATCGAGCCGTTCGGTCGCCTCGTCGAGCAGGTGATGACCACCGAGCCCTACGCATCGGCCCGACGGGTGTTCTGGGTGGTCGACAACGGCAGCTCACATCGAGGCAAGAAGTCCGTCGAGCGCATGGAGGAGCGCTGGCCGAACGCACGACTGGTCCACGTGCCCGTCCACGCGTCGTGGCTCAACCAGGTCGAGATCTACTTCTCGGTCATCCAACGCAAGGTCCTCACCCCCAACGACTTCGCGGACTTAGCCGAGGTCGAGTCCCGCCTGCTCGCCTTCGAGCGACGCTACGAGGCGACCGCGGCGCCCTTCGAGTGGAAGTTCACCCGATGAAACCTGGCCAAGATGATGAAGCGGCTGGCCGAGAAGGACGACTACCGCCCCGCAGCGTGAGGTCTCAGGAATACGTGCGCGGAATTACGGTCCAGAGCACTTAGCGTTGCGGGTTCTGGCGTTTCGCCCGTCGAGACCGCAGCGCCCAACGCCGGACGGGCTGTCGCCCATCCGCGACCCCGGCGCTCGACCATTACAGCCTCCGTCGAAGCGCCGACACGGTCAATAGTGTTGAAACACATATAGATGTGTGACTGGTGTCGCCGTCCGGCGCCGAACCCGTTGGCCCATGGGGAGCAGCCGCGGTCTGCCAAAGGCCGGAGGGCGCCGCGGGAAGCGTCAGGCCTACGCCAGGCCACGAGTTCCAGGTCGGGAAGGTCCTGACGAGCTATGACGGACCGTGGAGCTGGATCCGGGAGTCGCAGGTGACCTCCGCCCAGGAGAAGCTGCCCGGGCGGCAGGGCACGCCGACCGCTTCGAGCTCGCCCTTGGGCCCGATGCCGGACAGCAGCAGGATGTGGGGTGAACCCACGGCGCCCGCGCTGAGCACCACGCCCCTGCCGGCCCGGGCGATCTCGATCGCGCCGCCGGCCGCCCGGTACTCCACACCGGACGCCCGCAACTCGTCGGGACCGCCCTCCAGGATCAGCCTGGTCACGTGCGCCCCGCAGATCACCTCGAGGTTCGGCCGCTGCTCGACGTCTCCTTCGAGGAACGCGTGATAAGTGCTGGCACGTTTGCCATCGCGCGTCGTGGTCTGCAGCAGCGACACGCCGCCGTCGGGGCCGCCACGGTCGCGGCCGTTGTAGTCACCGCGGGGGATACCGGCGGCGACCGCGGCGTTGACGAGATCCTGGGCAGCCGGGAGCACCGGCGCCCGCACCGCCACGCCGAGGGGGACCTTGGGTGTTGTGGGCGTCGACATCGACGACGATGTCACCGCTTGGGGCGAGACCTCCGCCCTTCATGAAGTAGGGCAGGACGTCGTCATAGCTCCAACCGGTGGCGCCGCGATCTCCCTTTGTCAGGTCCGGGCCATGAGCGACTCCCAGCTCGTCACCGACCAGCTCCAGCACGCCCTGCACAGCCGCATCGCCATCGAGCAGGCCAAGGGCATGCTGGCCGAGCGCGCCGGGCTCGGCATGGACGAGAGCTTCTCCCGCCTTCGCGGCTACGCCCGGGCCACCCAGCGGCTGTTGGTGGACGTGGCCGCCGAGGTCGTGTCGGGATCGCTCAGCCCCGATGTCGTGCTCTCGGGGCGAGCTGTCCGCATCGGGCGGAGCGCCGGTATAGAATAAGGGTTTGAGCGAACGTCCGAGATGGGGCGATCGCCGACACGGCAGAAGTAAGCCACTGTCCCAGACCCCGACAGCGTCGAAGGCCTAAACAGGCGACGCAAGGTTCGGGAGTGTCGGGGCCAGTGGGAATCGTGAGCGACTGCGTGCGGGGCGAGGCGATTGGCGTCTCTCTGCCCTGGCGACCGCCCGGTGCCGCTGTCACCGCAAGGTCGACGCAGCCGCGCCCCGTGCGCCGGGTTCCTGACCACATCGTGCTCCGGGAGGAGGGGCCATGGTCGTGACGTTCGCCCGCGTTTTCGATTGGGACGACTCCAGGTGGCGTGACCGCGCCGCGTGCCGGGGCAGTGACCCCGACCTGTTCTTCCCGATCGGGTCCACCGGCGTCGCCGTCGAGGAGCTACGAGCGGCCAAGGCGTTGTGCGCGACCTGCCCGGTGCGCGAGCAGTGCCTGGCGTTCGCGCTCGCGACGAACCAGGAAGCGGGCGTCTGGGGAGGCGCCTCCGAGGACGAGCGTCGGCGGCTCCGACGGGTGATGGTTGTGAGCCGTCGGCCTCTGGTGTCGCAGTGAAGGTATGCGTCGGGCCGGTGGCGCCGGCCAGCGCCCGCGCTTGGATCGGCTGGGCCCGGGAGATGCTCGGAGCGCTTCGGAGGGAGCCGGCAGCGACGGGCACGCTGCCCGCTCACGTGCTCCACGACGTCGACTGCTATGTGGACTCGTGGGCCGGCGCGGCCTACAACGGCGGCGACGCCTTCCGATGGCAGGCCGATGTCCACCCCGACGAGCTTGAGTACCTGACCAACTCGCTGTACAACCTTGACCTGCGGCTGGCGGACCAGGCCCGCCGGTACCCCGGGAGGGCCGAGCCCGACGAGGGCCGCGTCTTTCACGTCGTCCTGGTGGAGGCCCTCTTGTTTGCCCTGGCCGAAGAAGGGCCCAGCCAAGCGGTGTTCGCGGAGCAGTTGCGCCCATGTTGGCCGATCGTCGCGGCGCAAGCGGCATGAGACACGACCTGGCTGACTCGTCCCTACGAGCCGGCGACGGCCGGCCGGCGTCGTCGGATGGGAACACACCCCCGAGCGTCGCTCGCGGCGCGGCCGATCAGGCCGGGGAGTTTGGAGTCGCAGTCGACGGCGGCGGGCGCGAGGGCGAGGCGGTGCTCCGCCTCCAGGGCGAGCTCGACATCGCCACGGTCGGCGCCCTCGACGAGGCCGTGGAGTCGTTGGCCGCGCTGGGCCTCCCGACCGTGGTCGTGGACGTGTCGGCGCTCACCTTCATCGATTCGAGCGGCCTCCACCGCCTCGTCGTCCTGCTCAAACGCCAGCGCGAGCATGGCGGCGAGGTTGTGCTTCGAGCACCACCGCCGCAGGTCGTACGTGTCCTCGAGATTGTCGGCCTGACGCGGGTCATGAAGATCGACTGACAGGCGGGCGGCGCGTTCCCGGCACTCCGCTTTCGCCTCCCACGATGAAGGCGAACAGTACCGGGCGGGATGCCATGACAGGGGATGCTCCGCGCTCCCAGGCAGAGCCTCTCGGAGACGCCACCCCGCCGGCACGGCTGGATCCGGATCAGAGCTGGTGAACGGCCCGTGCGACGAGGAAGAGACCGGCCCCCAGCACGATTGCGGCGGTCACAGTTGGGAGCGTCGCCAGCGCCCAGCTGGCGCGCGTGCCGGGAGCGAGGCGTCGCTCCACGGCCGTTCTGGCCCGCAACAGCAAGAGCCCGGCCGCGATGAGGGTCGCAGCCATGCCCAGGCCGTACCCGACGACCAGGAGCACGCCGAACCAGGCCCGACCGAGGGCGACGGCGCCGAGCAGCACGAGGATGGCCGAGGGGGTGGGCACGATCCCACCCGCCAGACCCATGGCAACGAGGCTTCCTCGGCTCGGAACGTCGCCGGCAGAGTGCGTCGTGCCGCCCTGATCGTCACAGTGCAGGGCCACCGCGCTCGCCGTCACCACCGGACCGGCCTGAAGGCTCATCGGCGCCGCGTGGTCGTGGTGTGGATGACCATGCCCGGGCCCGCGGCCGTGGGCGTGGTCGCGGTTGTGATCGCGGTGGTGGTGGTGACTCAGCCCCGGCGACGCCCGGCGTGCCCACGCGCAGCGCAGCAACGCCGTTCCGATGGCGGTCACCATCAGGCCGCCCGCGACGGCGAACCAGGGGTAGAGGCGCTCCGGGGCAAACCCGGTGCCGACGGACAGGACGAGGCCCAGCACGAGCACACCGGCGGTGTGGGTGAGGGTGACCGTGAGCCCGATCACGGCGGCCTGGCGGAACGAGCCGCGCTGGCCGACGAGGTACGCGGCCATGAGCGTCTTGCCGTGCCCCGGCGCCAGGGAGTGGGCGCCGCCCAGGATCACGGCGGCCATCAAGGCCAGCAAGCCGGCGACCGGCGTGAGGTCGTCGCCCACCAAGGCCGTGAACCGCTCGGTCACGCGATCGGCGCTGGACGGCAACCCCGCGGCCCGCCCCGGCGAGGGCGCCGCCGGCCCGCCCGAGCGGAACCGCACCGAGGCCTCGGTCTGGCGCAGTGGCGACGACAGGAGGTCGTCGGGGTAGGCGGTGAGCGCCGCGCTCACGCTGTCGACGGGTGCGTCGGAGGCCACGAGGGTCGTGTGGTCCCCGACGGCGGTGATCTCCCGCCATCCGACGCGGTCACGGTAGAGGCCGTTGGAGAATCGCAGCTCGCGCGTCCCGGGGCCGTCGTCCACGGCCGCCTCGAGCGAGCACGTGAGCCGCAGCGTGTCGAGGCCGCCGGCGCCGGGCGGGAAGACGACGCCGCTGGTGCGCACACGCAAGGGCGCCCGGCGGCCGTCCACGCGCAGGTCGACCAGCCGCACGGCGTCCGCGCACG
>JBOGID010000257.1:0-10886 GCA_050742295.1 Acidimicrobiales bacterium
GGGCGGCGGGCGGGACGGGGGGAGGGCGGCGCCAACCGGCGAGCACGGGGGCGCGGGGGCGCGCCTGCGGGTTCGGCCGGCAGCGCGCCCTTGGCAGCAGGGGCTCGCGTCTTCACCGGATACGTCATCGGCGCATCAGCGCCGGGGCTTGAGCGTTACTTCACATTCACGAGTCGTACTGCTCGAGCACGTTCAGGTTGTGGTACGTGGGCGGGCCGTCGACCAGCGCCCGCATGTCGGCGGCCAGGTTGTCGGTCTCCTCCAGGTTGGAGTTCTCCATGGCCGCCTCGTAGGAGTCGAACTCGGCGATGATCATGTAGCGCCGCGGGTTGTCGCGGTCGCTGGTGACGCTCACCCGCCCGGTCGTGCGCTTGCCGTCGGTCTCCGCCCGGTACTTCTCGCTGAGCTGCTTGACCTCGTCGTGCTGGTCCGTGGTGAACTCGACAATCTGAATGAATCCCATGCCCGGGAACCTAACTGGCCCGTGGTGCCAGGTGCCGGGCCAGGAACTCGACGGAGAACAGCAGTTCCTCGGGGGGGACGGCCGCGTGCTCGCCGGGGTGGGCGTGCAGTCGCTTGTCGATCGAGCCGAGGGCGTCGAACAGGGCGAACGAGTCGTCGCGGCCCACCAGCTGGTCGTGCCACTGGAGGATGAAGGCGAGCGGGCAGGCGAGGGCGCGCCCGTCGTGCTCCATTCGGTCGCGGGTGGGCCCCAGGAGGCCCATGAGGCCGAAGACGGCGACCTGCACGCGTGGCTCGGCTGCCGCCAGCGGGACGCCGTAGATCGTCCCCATGGAGAGGCCCCAGTAGCCGAGCGGGCCGTCCCCGACCTCGTCGAGGTCGCGGAGGGCGTCGATGGCGGCCCGCCACTCGGCGATCACATCGTCGGTGCTGCCCGGCCGTGACCACTCGGCCAGGAAGTTGCTGAACAGCTGGACCTCGTCGGCGTCGAGGTCGGGTCGCCGGTCGCCGTGGCCGGGGGCGTCGAGGGCGGCCGCTGCGAACCCGTGCTGGCGGACGAGGAGGTGGGCGAGGGCAACGATGTGATCCACCCGCTTGTGCAGGGTGGCGCCGTGCCCGACCAGGACGAGGGGCCTGGGCCCCGAGCCGCCCACAGGCCCGTCCGGCGGCAGCCAGAGGATGCCGGGCACGGCCCGCCCGTCCACGTCGAGCTCGAACCGCCGTTCGGCCACTCCCGAGGTCGTGTCGGCGTCGCCTACCCAGCGCATGGCCTTCGAGCTTACGGGGATGCCGAAACGGTCAGGCCGGAGCCATTCGGTAGCCTTGCGGTTGAAATGCACGAGGCGACCGTTGAAGCCGGTGTGCCCATCGAAGGCTCCGGCCGCCCCTCGCCCGTCGAACTCCTGACGCGTATGGCCGTGGCGCTCCATGGGTCGTCGCCGGTCGAGGAGAAGGTGGCCTGGACGACCGACGCCCTGCGTGCCGTCACCGAGGGCGTCGTCGCCGCCTACGTGGCCCTGGACGGCAAGGAAGGCTCGCTCACGTCCGGCGCGGGCGCGGCGAGCTACGAGCTGGACACCTACGTCCGGCCCGTGTTCGTCCGCCTCGTGGGCGGCCCGGGCGGCGTGGAGCGCCTCCGTTCGGACTCGCTGCGAAAGGACCGGCGGTGGCGGCTGTTCCTGGAGCGGTCGAGCCTGCCCCTCTCGTGCGATGTCCTGGCCGTCCCGGTTCGCTCGGCCGACGGCCGGGCCCACGGCGTGCTCGTCGCCGTCCACCCCAACGAAGAGCACTTCGACATCGACGACGGCGCCGCGGCCGAGGTTCTGGCCACCCACCTGGGCGTCGCCATCGACAACGCCCTGCGCCTGACCCAGCTCAACGAGCAACAGGAAGTGCAGAAGGAGATCGTCCACCAGCTCCAGGAGGCCGTGCGCCCGCCGATGCCCACGGTCGAGGGCGTGGAGCTCGGCGTCCACCACCTGTGGTCCGACCCCAGCGCCCCCTCGGGCGGCGACCTCTACGACTGGGTGGTGCTGCCCGACGGCGATGTGTTCCTGGCCGTGGTGGACATCATGGGCAAGGGCGTGGCGGCGACCAAGGACGCGGTGGCCGTGACCCACGCCCTGCGGCTGCTGGCCCTGGACGGATGCCCTATCGACCGCCTGGTGGCCCGGGCCGACGACCTGCTGTCACGGCACAACCCCGACCTCGTCGCCACCGTCATCGTGGCTCGCTACCGGCCGTCGGACGGGCGGGTGCTGCTGGCCGGCGGCGGCCAGCCCCCGGCCCTGGTCGTGCGGGCCGACGGTGAGGTGCAGCTCGTCTCCGCCCCCGGCATCGCCGTGGGCTGGCCCGGCGCCGGCAGCGCCGAGGTCGTCGAACTCATGCTCGACCGCCACGACACCCTGGTCCTGTACACCGACGGCCTGATCGAGTCGACCAAGGACGTGCTGGCGGGCCTGGAGAACCTGCAGCGGGCCGCCCGCCAGATCGCCCAGTACCCATCGGCCCACGTGGCCCGGGCCCTGGTCGAGCGGTCCCTGTCGGGGGCCAAGCGGCGCGACGACTCGCTGGCCCTGGCCCTGCGGCGCCGCACGCCGCCCCCTCCCGACGCGGGCGCCCCCCTGGCACCGTTCGAGTACCGGTTCTCACCCCTGACCGCCACCATCCCGCTCGGGCGCCACCTGCTGTCGGACTGGCTGGAGCAGCTGTCGGTCGAGGAGGCCGAGCGGGACGACCTGCTGCTGGTGGCGTCGGAGCTGGCCTCGAACGCGGTGCGCTTCGCCAGCGGCGCCCCCACCGCGTTGTCCCTGCGGGCGTGGGCCGAGGGGGACGCCATCGTCGTGGAGGTGGAGGACGACGGCGACGGGTTCGAGCTGGACACCCGCTACGACGACGACACGCCCGACACCGACCTCGAACGGGGCCGCGGCCTGTACGTCGTGGAGGCGCTCAGCGACGAGATCGACGTGCGGCGCGACGGCGACCGGACCGTGGTGCGGGCCGTCCGGCGTGCCGTCTTGCCCGTCGGATGAAGCATGAAGTACACTGAGAACTCATGAAGGCAGTGATGCTCGAGGTGCCCAAGGCCCTCCTTGAAGAGCGGCGCCGGCTCGGCCACGACCGCTTCGACGAGATGTGGGACGGGGTGCTGCACATGGTCCCTCCAGGGTTGTCCTGGCACTTCCAGTTCGCGACCGAGCTGCTCCTTGTGCTCGGGCCGATCGCGAAACAGCGCGGGCTGGTGCCGTTCCATGAGGTGGGGTTCTACCGCCATACGAAGGACTACCGGGTACCCGATCTCGCCTTTGCAGCGCAGGACAACATCGTCCGCCGGGGAATCGAAGGCGGTGTGCCGCTGGTCGTCGAGATCCGGTCGAAGCACGACGAGACCGACGAGAAGGTGCCGTGGTACCTGGCCCAGGGCGTGGCCGAGGTCCTGGTGATCCATCCCGACACACGGGCCGTCGAGCTGTTCACCGCTGCCGGTCGCACGGCCGGCACGGTTGACGTTGCCACGCTGGGCGTGCGGCTGGAGGTCGTCAACGGGCCCCGCCTGCGCCTGACGTGGGACGGCGGGTCAGCGGAGATCTAACTGCCAGAAGACGAAGGCCCAGGTATCGGCCAGTTCGTCGGCTTGCTTCCAGCGGGGCTTGCCCTGGCCGTGACCGGCCCGTTCCTCGACCCGTAGCAGCACGTCGGCGCCCGCCGCCTGCATGCGGGCCGCGAACTTGCGGGCGTGCAGCGGGTCGACCCGGGAGTCCGACTCCGCAGTGGTGACCAGCATGGCCGGGTAGTCCGTCCCGTCTCTGGCCGGTCAGACCGTCGACCATCCGGTGGTAGGGCGAGTAGGCGTGGAGGACGGCGAAGTCCTCGGGGTCGTCAGGGTCGCCGTCCGCGTCGGCATGAGGTGCGCATGTAGGGCGAGCCAGCGTCCGTCCCGCGAGATGGTCGCGTAGGGCAGCGCCGTGCGGTCGAGGTCCTCGCCGAGGAGAAGCTCGTCGTCAGACTGGTCGATCCCGACCACGTGCCAGTAGAGACGTTCCCAGTAGCCCTCGTCGCCAGCGGGGACCGACGTGGGATCGGGCAGCCGGCTGTAGGCGAACGCCGACCCGTCGGGGAGCCACGTCGGGGAGCCACGCCGGCGAGGCATGGCGCACCGGGGCGATCCTTTCGGGCAACACGCGATTGCTGTCGACATCGACAATCCGGAGGACGCCGTGCTCGCTGCCCGACTGCGACACGCCGTAGGCCACCAACCTGCCGTCCGGCGACGGCGAAAGCCAGTCGATGGCGGCCGTATGGTCGGCGGCCTCGGTGTGGGGGTCCACGACGACGCGCGGCGGTTCGTCGGGGTCGTCAGCCGACCGCATGACGACCACGGCCTGGTCCTGGTCGCCCGACCGTTCGAGGCTGAACACCCGGTTCCCGGCTACCGCCGGCGCCGCCACCGACCCTACGGCCAGCAGGTCTACCAGCGTCCGGTGCAGGGGCGGGCGCGACGAGACGGCGTCGAGCACGGCCCGGGTGCGGGCGTTCTGGGCTGCCGCCCACGCCACCACTTCCTCCGACTCCCCGTCCTCTAGCCACCGGTAGGGGTCGGGCACGGCCACGCCGTGCAGGACGTCAACCACATCGTCCCGCCTCGTGGGCGGGACGGGGGAACGTGAGCCCCGCCTCGTGGGCGGGACGGGGGGAACAGGGCTAACGGCCGGCGTTGGGCCGCTTGCCGTGGTTGGCCTTCTTGCGGCGCGACTTGATCTTTCGCTTGCTCGTCTTCTTCGACATGAGGCGCCGAGGCTAGCGGAGGAACACCACTAGCCTCACCCTCATGGAACGACTCGGCCTGGTTGGGCTGCCCAACTCGGGCAAGTCGGCGCTGTTCAATGCGTTGACGGGTGGGTCCGCCCCTGTCGCCGCCCACCCGTTCTCGACCACCGAGACGACGATGGGGATCGCCCAGGTCGCCGACCCCCGCCTCGACGCCCTCACCGTGATGAGCAAGTCGCGCAAGAAGGTGCCGGCCACCGTGCAGCTCGTCGACATCGCCGGCCTGGTGGCGGGGGCGGCCAGTGGCGAGGGCCTCGGCAACCGGTTCCTCGGCGGCATCCGCGAGGTGGACGCCATCGTCCTGGTCCTCCGGGCCTTCGAGGACCCCAACGTCATGGGCGGGTCCGACCCCCTCGCCGACCTCCAGACGCTGGAGCTGGAGCTGGTGCTGGCCGATGTCGAGTCGGCCGAGGTCCAGGTGGCCAAGCGCCGCAAGATGATCAAAGGCGACCCCCGGGAGGCCGACGCGGTGGCGGTGTTGGAGGCGGCGATCGAGCAGCTCAACGCCGGCGTCCCGCTGTACCGGTCGTCCCTCACGGCCGACCAGCGGGAGGCGCTCAAACCCATGTTCCTCCTGACGACCAAGCCCGTGCTGGCGGTGGTCAACCTGGGCGAGGACCAGGTGGAGGACGCTGACACGCTCATCAAGCCGGTCGCGGCGGAACTGGGCGACGCCGCCGACGTGCTGGGCGTGAGCGTGCAACTGGAGGCCGAGGCGGCGAGGCTCGACCCCGCCGACCGCCAGGAGCTGCTCGAAGGCCTGGGCCTGGGCGAAGGGGCCCTGCCGCGGGTCGTCCGGGCCGCCTATCACCTTCTCGGCAGGCGGACGTTCCTCACGACGGGCGACAAGGAGTCGCGGGCCTGGACGTTCCGGGCCGGGGCCAAGGCACCGGAGTGCGCGGGCGTCATCCACTCCGACCTGCAGCGGGGCTTCATCCGGTCCGAGGTGATCCGGTGGGAGGAGCTGCTGACCCTGGGCTCGTGGTCGGCGGCCCGGGACGCGGGCAAGCTACGGGTCGAGGGCAAGGAGTACGAGGTGGCCGACGGCGACGTCCTCGAGATCCGCTTCAACGTCTGAACGGCGATGCCGTGGCTCCTGCGGGACGACAAGGTCTTGGCCGCCCTGGAGGTCGCGACGGCCCGCAAGGACCGCATGCGGGGCCTGCTCGGGCGGGACGGGATCGACGGCGCCCTGTTGCTCCAGCCCGGGAAATCGGTGCACAGCTTCGGGATGCGCTTCCCCATCGACGTCGCCTTCTGCGACCGGGGGATGGTCGTGCTACGCACGGTTTCGCTGCCGCCCAACCGGCTGACCCGCGTGTCGATCCGCTGCCAGTGCATCATCGAGGCGGAACGGGGCGCGTTCGAACGGTGGAAGCTGCAAGCGGGCGATCACCTCGAGGTACGGGAGTGACGGGCGCCCTCGTGCTCGTCGGGACGCCCATCGGCAACCTGGGCGACCTCCCTCCACGAGCGGTCGAGGTGCTTCGCACCGCCGACGTGATCGCGTGCGAGGACACCCGGCGGGTCCGCCAACTGCTGTCGCACGTAGGCATCCCCGCCGGCCGCCGGCTCGTGACGGTGAACGAGCACAACGAGGCGGGCCAGGCAACCCGGCTGCTCGAACGGGTGGCGGCGGGCGGCACCGTCGCCGTTGTCACCGACGCGGGCATGCCGGCCATCTCCGACCCCGGCGAACGGCTGGTTGCCGCGGCCGCGGCCGCGGGCTTGGACGTGCAGGTGGTGCCCGGCCCGTCGGCCGCCCTCGCCGCCCTCGTGGTGAGCGGGCTGGCCACGACCCGGTTCGCGTTCGAGGGGTTCTTGCCCCGCAAAGGGCGGGTGCGAGCCCAGCGGCTGGCCGAGGTGGCGGCCGAGTACCGCACCGTCGTGCTGTTCGAGGCCCCCCACCGCGTCCAGGAGACGGTTGCCGACCTTGCCGGCGCCTGCGGTGGCGAACGGCGGGTCGCCATCGCCCGCGAGCTGACCAAGCTCCACGAGGAGGTCTGGCGGGGCACGCTGGGCGACGCGTCCGTCCACGTCGCCGCGACGGAGCCGCGCGGTGAGTATGTCCTGGTGGTGGAGTGCGCGCCCGCGCCCGCGCCGCCCGCCGAGGCCGACATCGATGCCGCCTTGCGAGCCCTCCTCGACGGCGGCACCGACAAGCGCACGGCCGTCGCCCAGGTCGCCGCCCAACTCGCCGTCCCCAAGCGCCGGGTGTACGAGGCGGCCCTAAAGCTGTAGGGCAACGCCGAGCGGCCCGCCTACTGTTGGCCCGTGGCCCGGTTCTACATCACGACAGCGATCGCGTACGTCAACGACGCGCCCCACATCGGCCACACCTACGAGGTGCTGGTGACCGACGCGGTGACGCGCTGGCACCGCCTGCTGGGCGAGGACGTGCGGTTCGTGACCGGCACCGACGAGTACGGCCTCAAGAACAAGCAGGCGGCCGACGCCCAGGGGATCCATCCGAGGGAGCTGGCCGACCGCAACAGCGCGCGGTTCCGCGAGGCGTGGGACCTCCTGGACGTCCGCTACGACGACTTCATCCGCACGACCGAGGAGCGCCACACCCGGTCGGTGCAGAAGTTCCTCCAGGCGATCTACGACAGCGGCGACATCGAGCTCGACACGTACGAGGGCCTCTACTGCGTGGCGTGCGAGGCGTACTACACCGAGTCCGACCTGGTCGAGGGGCTGTGCCCCATCCACCGCCGTCACGTGGAGGTCGTTCAGGAGGAGAACTGGTTCTTCCGCCTGTCGCGTTACCAGCAGCGGCTGCTCGACTACTACGACGCCTATCCCGAGGCCGTCATCCCCGGAACCCGGCGCAACGAGGTGCTCGGGTTCATCCGCCAGGGCCTGCAGGACATCTCGATCAGCCGTTCGTCTTTCGACTGGGGCGTCCCCCTGCCGTGGGACCCCAAGCACGTCACGTGGGTGTGGTTCGACGCCCTCCCGAACTACATCACGGCGGCCGGCTACGGCGACGACCCCGAGGCGTTCGCCAGGTGGTGGCCGGCCGACTACCACGTGATCGGCAAGGACATCATCCGGTTCCACGCCGTGTACTGGCCGGCCATGCTGCTTGCGGCCGGTCTGGAGCCGCCCCGGTGCGTGGCCGCCCACGGCTGGCTCCTCCTCGGCGGGGAGAAGATCTCCAAGAGCAACACCAAGCTGGCCCAGATCACGCCTGCCGCCCTGGTGGCCGAGTACGGCGTCGATGCCGTGCGGTACCACTTCGTGCGGGACACCCCGTTCGGCCCCGACGGCGACTTCTCGTTCGAAGGACTGCTGGCGCGCTACAACGCCGACCTGGCCAACAACTTCGGCAACCTGGTGTCGCGGGTGACGACGGTGGTCGGGTCGAAGTGCGGCGGCGTTGGACCGAAGCCGCAGCCCGACAGCCCGCTGCGGTCGGTTGCGGCCGATGTGTACAAGGCGACCGCCGACGCGTGGGACCGGCTGGCGCCGTCGGAGGCTTTGGACGCCACGTGGCAGCTGATCCGCCAGACCAACGCCTACCTCGATGCCAACGAACCGTGGAAGGCGGAACCGGGGACCGACGTGGAGGCGGTGCTCGGCGACGCCTTGGAGGCGGTGCGGATCGTGTGCGTGCTCGCCTCGCCGGCGATCCCGCGCGCCACGTCCGAGGCGTGGCGGCGGCTCGGCCTGGAGGGGTCACCCGCCGAGCAGCGGCTGCCGGCGGCGGCCGAGTGGGGCGGGTACCCGGGCGGCCTCACGGTCGAGAAGGGAGAGCCCCTGTTCCCCCGCAAGAAGGCTTCCTGAGTGCGGCCGTGATGTGGACCGACTCCCACTGCCATCTCCAGTACGACGGCATCCCGGCTGAGGCTCTGGACCGGGCCACCGCCGCGGGCGTCACGCGGATGATCTGCATCGGGACCGACGCCGACCAGTCCAAGCAGGCCATCGAGGTGGCCGCGTCGGCCCCCGGTCGGGTGTGGGCCACGGTCGGCCAGCACCCCCACGAGGCCAGGTACGGCACCGACGGGCTGCTGCCCCTGCTCGACCAGCCCGGCGTGGTCGGTGTGGGCGAGTGCGGGCTCGACTACTACTACGAGCACTCGCCGCGGGACGTGCAGCGGGCCGCCTTCGCAGCCCAGATCGGCCTGGCCCGGGTCCACGACCTGACGCTGGTCATCCACACCAGGGACGCGTGGGACGACACGTTCGCCATCCTGTACGACGAGGTCCCGCCCGAACGGGTGGTGTTCCACTGCTTCAGCGGCGGTCCGGCGGAGGCGAGACGCGCGCTGGGACTGGGCGCCTACCTGTCGTTCAGCGGGATCCTGACGTTCAAGACGGCCGGCGACCTGCGGGCGGCCGCGGCCAGGTGCCCGGCCAACCGCCTGCTGATCGAGACGGATGCGCCCTATCTGGCGCCCGTGCCGCACCGGGGACAGCCCAACGAGCCGGCCCTGGTGGCGGTCGTGGGGGCGGCCCTGGCGGCCGTCCGGGGCGTCGAAGCGGAGGAGATGGCGGAGGTGACCTCGGCGAACGCCACCGCCGCCTTTCAGCTTCGTTGAACAGATGAGTTGCGACTAGATCCAAAACGCACCTAAGGTTCGCCGCAACTTCCCCCCTCCAGGCTGGCCCAAACCGTGGGCCGCAACACCGACAGGAAAGGTGGGGGCCTCCTGGCGGCGACAAGCGGACGGCGCACTCGCCCCCACTATGCCGCGGGCGTGTTTGCGTCGGTTCTTCTGGTGCCGATCATGGCTTTGCGTGGGGATGGCGGTGATCCGGCGCGACCGGAGTTCGTCCTCAGTGCGCCGCCGCCCGCGACCTGGCTCGAGCCCGAACGCATCGTGGCCGACGAACCGGCCCCGCCGCCCACCACCGCGAAGTCGTCGGGTGCGTCCGGTTCGGGCGGTTTGGTGGCGGCGCCCGCGCCCTCGCCTGCGTCGGCCCCGCCGACGACGGCCGCCGCGACATCGACGACGGCGGCTGCGAGGGTCACGACGACCTCGTCGGCGCCGCCCACGACGAGGGCGGCGGTGGTCACGACGACCGTCGCACCGACCCCCTCGACGAACGTGGCCCGGCCCACGACTACCGTTGCCATCAGCCTGCCGACGCTGGTCCCCGCCCCCGTCACGCCCGCACAGCGGCCGTTCGGCACCCACAGCGCCCGCGGCGTGGCGTCGTGGTTCAACGCCCCCGACGGCACCTGCGCCCATACGACCATTCCCGTCGGTACCGTCGTGCGGGTGACCAGGCTGCACAACGGCGCGGTGACGACGTGCATCGTCGACCAGTGGGGGCCGGCCGACACGACGCGGATCATCGACCTGTCGATGGACACGTTCGAGAAGCTGGCCGCGCCCGAGGCCGGGCTCATCGACGTTCTCATCGAGTGGTAGCACTCGCGATGTGACGTTGACCGGCCGGCAGGTGCGGGAACTGCTGGCCAGGCACGGCGCGGCGCCGACCAAGGCCCGCGGTCAGAACTTCGTCGTCGACCCCAACACGGTGCGGCGGGTGGCCCGTCTGGCCGGGGTGGGTCCCGGCGACCGGGTCGTGGAGGTGGGCGCCGGGGTGGGCTCGCTGACGCTGGCCCTGGCCGAGACCGGCGCGGCGGTGACGGCGATCGAGGTCGACGGGCGGCTGGTGGCGGCCCTGCGCGAGGTGGTGGAGCCGGTCGGAGTGACGGTCGTCGAGGCCGACGCCATGCGGGTCGACTGGGCCGACCTGCTCGGCGGCGGTGGCGGCGACGGCGACTCGTGGACGCTCGTGGCCAACCTGCCGTACAACATCGCCACCCCCCTGCTGGCCGACCTGCTCGACGAGGTGCCCCAGATCCGGCGGTTCGTCGTGATGGTGCAGCGGGAGGTGGCCGAGCGGCTGGCGGCGTCGGCCGGCGACGAGGCCTACGGGGCGGTGTCGGTCAAGGTGGCGTACTGGGCCGAGGCCAAGGTGGTGGGGCGGGTGCCGCCGACGGTGTTCGTCCCGCAGCCGCGGGTCGACTCGGTGCTGGTGCGCCTGCACCGGCTCCCGGCCCCGCCGGTCGACGCCGATCCGGAGCGCCTGTTCCGCCTGGTCGAGGCCGGGTTCGGCCAACGACGCAAGATGCT
>JBOGID010000258.1:0-3195 GCA_050742295.1 Acidimicrobiales bacterium
CCCGAGACCGTGGCGGCCCACCGCAGCACGGCGGTGCGGAACCCGTCGGCCTCGAACAGGCCGTGCAGCGTGGTTGCCGCCACCCGGCCGCCGTGCCAGCCCAATGGCGTGGCGTCCGATGCGACGAGCCAGGGCGGGGCGACGGCGTGAGGGTGGATGCGGCCGGCGTGGACCCGGTAGCCGGCGACGGCGTGGCCTTCGCCGGGGCCGTCCACGGCCACGGCGACGGGCCGGTCGAGGACCTTGCCGGCCGCGAAGCGGGTGTCAACCGGCAGCGACGCCAGCCCCCGAACGGACCCCGGCTCGCCCTCGATGCCGTCGGAGTCGTCGATGGCGTGGCCCAGCATCTGGGCCCCGGCGCAGATGCCGATCACGGGCGCGCCGCACGCCGGGATGGCTGCGGCCAGGCCCGTCGAGCGCAGCCAGGCCAGGTCGGCCCGGGTGGACTTCGACCCGGGCAGCACGACCAGGTGGGGGCGGCCCAGGTCGGCGGCGCCCCGTACCCACCGCACGGCGACACCGGGCTCCACCCGCAGCGGGTCGAGGTCGCCGAAGTTGGCCACGTGCGGCAGCCGGATGGCGGCCACGTCGAAGGTCGCCGTCCCGTCGGCAGTCGGCCAGCGGTCCAGGGCCAGGGAGTCCTCGTCGTCGAGGTCGGCGCCCCGGATCATGGGCAGCACGCCCAGGGTTGGCACCCCGCACCGCCGTTCGAGATCCTCGGTCGCCGTCCCCAGCAGCGCCGGGTCGCCCCGCAGCTTGTTCACCACGAACCCCCGCACGCAGGCCCGCATGTCGTCGGGCAGCAGGGCGACCGTCCCATAGAGCGCCGCAAACACGCCGCCGCGGTCGATGTCCCCCACCACGATGGCGGGCAGGCAGGCCTCGTGGGCGAGGCGCAGGTTCACGATGTCGCCGGCCAGCAGGTTGATCTCGGCCGGGCTGCCGGCCCCCTCGCACAACACGACGTCAAAGCGGCGCCGCAGGCCGTCCAGCGCCTCCAGCACCACCGGCAGCAACGACCCTTTGCGGGACTGGAACTCCTGGGCCGACCACGTGCCCAGAGTCCGTCCTTGCACGACGACCTGGCTGGCCCGCTCAGAGGTCGGCTTCAGCAGTACCGGGTTCATGGCCGCCTCGGGGTCGACGCCGGCGGCGATGGCCTGCACCCACTGGGCGTGGGCGATCTCGGCCCCGTCGACGGTGACCGAGGCGTTGTTGGCCATGTTCTGGGCCTTGAACGGCGCCACCCGCACGCCCCGGCGGGCCAGCAGCCGGCACAGCCCGGCCACGAAGAACGACTTGCCGGCGTCGCTCGCCGTCCCGCACACGACCAGGCCGCCCTTCATGCGGCGACGGCCTCGGCCACCCGCTTGCGTTCGCTGACCCACAGGCCGAACCCGAGGGTCAGGACCGTCCACAGCACGAGGTTGCCGCCCAGCGACGCCAGCCGGAACCGCCACACCAGCGTGGCCGGCACGGTGACGGCGTCGGGCGCCGGCGGGAGGACGGCGTAGACAGCCAACAAGGCCACGGCCAGGGCCGCGACCACGGCCGCGACCCGGCGGGGCTCCGGCCAGGCCTGCAGCCGGCGCGACAACCACGCCACGCCCAGGACCACCGCGGCCGTGAGCACGATCAGCAGGACGTAGAGGAGCTGGCGCCGTCCGAGGGTGTCGGGGTCGCCCACCGCCGGTGGGTTGGGCGGGTACTTGAGCCACGGCGAGGCCGTCATGGCACCGGCCAGGGCGGCGCCGCACACCAGGGCCCGGCGGAAGGGATCGGGCTGGCTCCGGCGGGCGGCCACGAAGGCGAACCCGAACAGCAGCCCGAAGCCGGCGCCCGACACCGCGTACGCGCCGAACAGGCCGACGCCCCGCTGGACGTCCCGCGACACGACCTCGTCGGCGTGCTCGTCGCCGTGATCCGCCGCCTGCTCGATCCGGATTGCCTCCTCGATCGAGGGCTCGGCCGAGATCGTCAGGAACAGGGCGGCGACGAGCCCGGCCACGGCCCCGACGACGAGGGCGCCGGCGACGGCGGTACGGGGGCTGACTGCGGGCTGCGGGTTCAGTGGCAGGGGACGCCGAGCAGGTGCCGCCCGTCGTGGAACAGTTCGTGCAGGAAGCTCGACGTGCCGCCGACGGCCTCCGACACGGCTGCGCCCTCCATGGTGACGAGCCACAACAGGGCGACGGCGACGGCCAGCACCGCCCATGCCCAACGGGGTACTTCCAAACGGCCGGGTCGCGCCGGTGCGGTGACTATTGCTGCCATCCAGACCTCCATCCTCGTGGTGGCGGGCGTTCCCACTGCACCACGGCCGGTCTCCTGGCTTCGGATCGACGCTCCCCCCGCCTTCCCAGACCCGATGGGGCCCAGTGGCATCCTGAGGCTCGCTCCCCGTCACAGTGGCGGGACCACGCCGGACTCGCACCGGCTTCCCGTAACCGCGGCAACCGGGACTGTACCGGCTGGGCGCCCCTCGCCGCTACGTTCCCGGACATGCTCGGTCCCCGCCTGGTCGTCGCGGGGACAGCGTCGGGCGTGGGCAAGACGACCGTCGCCACCGGCCTGCTGGCCGCCCTCACCCGGGCCGGGCACCGGGTGGCGGGGGCCAAGGTCGGGCCCGACTTCATCGACCCCGGGTACCACTCGCTGGCCTGCGGACGTCCGCCCCGCAACCTCGACGCCTGGCTGTGCGGCGCCGACGCCGTGCCCGCGCTGGCCGGGCGGGCGGCCAGCGGGGCCGACCTGCTCGTCGTCGAGGGCGTGATGGGCCTGTTCGACGGGGCCGCCGACGGGACGGTGTCCTCCACGGCCGACGTGGCAAGCCTGCTGGACGCACCCGTCGTCCTCGTCGTGGACGCCGCCGCCGTGTCGCGGTCGGTGGCGGCGGTGGTGCACGGGTTCCACGAGTTCGACCGGGCCGTGGGCGTGGCGGGCGTGATCCTGAACCGGGTCGGCAGCGCCACCCACGAGACGCTGCTGCGGGAGGCGCTGGCGCCCCTCGGCGTCCCCGTGCTCGGCGCCCTCCACCGCGACGACCGGTTCACGTGGCGGGACCGCCACTTGGGACTGGTGCCCGTGGCTGAGCGCCGTCGGCAGGTGGAGGCCGCCCTCGGCGTCCTCGCCACCGCCGTCGCCGAGTCGGTCGACCTCGACGCCGTCGTCCGCCTGGCCGCCACGGCGCCCGCC
>JBOGID010000259.1:0-1849 GCA_050742295.1 Acidimicrobiales bacterium
TCCTGGGCGCCATCGGGCGGACGTGCATCGCGCTCGGCGTCCTGATCCTGCTCTTCGTGGCCTACCAGCTCTGGGGCACCGGCATCCGGGAGGCTCAGGCGCAGCAGAAGCTCGAGAACGAGTTCGAGCAGCGCCTGGGGGACGCCGGGGTGGCCGCGCCCGACGAGTCGGCACAGGGGCCCAGCCCCACCCCGACCACAACCGCGCCGGGTCCGCCCCCACCGCCCGCGGCCGAGGGCGACGCCGTAGCCCACATCCGCATCCCCGACATCGGCGTCGACAAGATCGTGGTCGAGGGCGTGACGCTGGACGATCTCAAGCGGGGGCCCGGCCACTATCCCGACACGCCCCTGCCCGGGCAGGCAGGCAACGCCGCCATCGCCGGTCACCGCACCACGTACGGCGCCCCGTTCAACCGGATCAACGAGCTGGAGCGAGGCGACGAGATCCTGGTCACCACGGTCCAGGGCGCGTTCCGCTACGAAGTCAGCGACCAGCTCATCGTGAGCCCGAGCGAGGTCGGGGTGCTCGACGACTTCGGCGACAACCGCCTGACGCTGACCGCCTGCCACCCGAAGTACTCGGCGCGCCAGCGCATCATCGTGGTGGGCGCCCTCGTGAACGAGGCCGCGCCCGGCCCCGAGACGCCGCCGGAGCCGGAGACGGGTGCGATCCCGGATGAGGGTGAGGGGGGCGCCGAGGAGGCGAGCGCCGGCACCATAGACGGCGGGCTGTCGGGCCAGCGCGCCGCGGCTTGGCCCGCCATCGCCCTGGGTTTCGCCTGCGGCTTCATCTGGATCGCCGCCTGGCTGCTGGGCAAGCTCTGGACCAAGTGGGCCGCCTACCTGTTGTGCCTGCCGCTGTTCCTGATGATGCTGTTCTTCTTCTTCGAGAACTTCTCGCGCATGCTCCCCGCCAACTTCTGATCCAGCGGCCGCCGGTGCTCGGGATGCCGCTGCCCCTGCCGGGTAAGGGGTGCCCTACGATCGCGGCTTCGGCGGAAACGTGCCCGCGTCGGCGGGACACCCTCAGACAAGGACGACAGCTCGATGAACTCACCCGCTCCCGGGTGGCTCCCAGACCCCACCACGCGCCACCAGTACCGCTACTGGGACGGCACCCGCTGGACCGACGACGTCGCCGACGGCGGCGTCGCATCCACCGACGTCCTTGGCGACCCCTCGCCCGCGGCCTCCGGCCCGAACCCGATGGGCGGGCCGACATATCCGCCGGGGGCCGATCCCACGCAGCAGGTCGATGCCACACGCCAGTACCCGGGTGCGGGCGAGCAGCCGACCGCGCCTACGCCGGACTACGGCGACCACTACGGCACCGGCCAGGCCCCGCCGGGGCCCGCCAAGAAGCGCCCCCCGGCCGGCCTCATCGCCGCTCTTGCCGTCCTGGCGGTCGCCCTGATCGGCGGGCTCGTGTACTTCCTGGTTCGTGACGACGACGACGGGTCGAGCGACAACGCCTCCGAGATCATCGACGAGGACTCGACGACCACCGAGCCCGACAACCCGGACGACGGCGACAACAACGACAACAGCAACAGTGCTGGCGGCGATGAGGGCGGTAGCGGCGACACCCCGCTGCCCGACGACATCGACAGCGAGAACGTGGACCAGCTGGTCGAGATCATGGCCGACAACATGGAGCAGGCATCCGGCGGCGCGGTCAGCCACGAGGAGGCGACCTGCATCTCCGAGGGGTTCCTCGACGAGCTGGGGCTGGGGCGCCTCCTCGAGCTCGGCGAGTCCGATGAGAACCCCTTCACCGACCCCGAAATGACCTCACAACTCTTCAGCATCATGGAGGACTGCGGCGTCTCCCTCGAGGACCTGGCAAC
>JBOGID010000260.1:0-2519 GCA_050742295.1 Acidimicrobiales bacterium
GCTCAGGCACCACCGCTCCTAGGAGACTGCTGATTTTCGCTTTCGTCGCTCCGCGCCGAGGCGCCCGACGGCCACTGACCAGCTTGTTTACAGTGACCGGCTGGGTATGAACACGCCATCGGGCGCGAAATGAGGGTTTAATCAGCAGTCTCCTAGACGTGAGGAGGCCCCCATGAGACGGTTCGGAGTTGTCCTGGCCTGTTTGGCCATCCCGCTGGCACTCGGCGTCCACGCCGCGACGGCCGGCGCCGGGGCGGGCGCCCAGCGCTACTGCGGCATTGTGTGGGGCAGCCGGCTCAAGTCGGCGCCCGACCTGGTGCCGACGCCCGTCACCGGCGTCCGGCTCGGCCAGCACGAGTGTTATGACCGGATGGTCATCGACCTGAGCGCCAGCCCGGCCCCGGGCTACTTCGTGCGCTACACCGACGGCGTGCACACGCCCGGCGAGGGCTCGCCCATCGCCGTGTCCGGCGGGGCGACGCTGACCATCACCGCCCTGGCCCCGTCCTACGACGTCGACGCCGGAACGCCCACCGTGCCGTGGTCATGGGGCACCCACATCGCCCGGCCCGCGTTCGCCACGTTCCGCGACGTGGTGTTCGCCGGGAGTTTCGAGGGCGAGTCCACGTTCGGGCTGGGCGTGCGGGCCCGGCTGCCGTTCCGCGTCCTCAAGCTGGAAGGCCCCAGCCGGCTGGTGATCGACGTCGCCCACCGCTGGTAGTCGCCTCAGGCGAAGTCGACGAGCAGGGGGGCGTGGTCGGACGGCAGCTTGCCCTTGCGGGCGAACCGGTCGATCAGGGCGAACTCGGCCCGGTCGGCCACGGCCTTGGTCGCCAGCATGAGGTCGATGCGCATGCCCCGGCCTTGGTGGAAGTCGCCAGCCCGGTAATCCCACCACGAGTAGATGCCGGTCTCCGGACGCAGCCGCCGGAACGTGTCCACCAGGCCCCAGGCGACGAGGCCGCCGACGGCCTCCCGTTCGGGGGGGCTGACGTGGGTGCCGCCGTTGACCTTGGCCGCGTCCCAGACGTCGCGGTCCTCGGGGGCGACGTTGAAGTCCCCGCAGATCACCAGCGACTCGGTCGGCTCGTGGGCCGTCTCCACGTGGCGCTGGAGGCGGCCCAGCCAGTCGAGCTTGGCCGCGTAGTGCTCGGTTCCGACCTGGCGGCCGTTGGGCACGTAGACCGAGCCGACCCGCACGCCGCCGCAGGTCGCCCACAGCAGCCGGGCCTCGGTCGTCTCGTCCTCGGCCTCATCGGTGAAGCCGGCGACCACGTCCTCGACGCCGACCCGGCTGAGGATGGCCACCCCGTTCCACTGGCCCTGGCCGTGGTGGGCGGCCTCGTAGCCGAGGGCCGAGAAGGCCAGCGCCGGGAAGGCCGAGTCGGCCAGCTTGGTCTCCTGCATGCACAGGATGTCGGGTCGGGCGTAGCCCAGCCACTCCTCCACTCGGGGCAGCCGGATCTTGAGCGAGTTGACGTTCCAGGTGGCGATCCGCATCGTCATCCGAGCCTATTCTCCGAACGTGCGGACTGAACCTGGGTTGGCGCCTGACAAGGCAGTGCGAGCGGCTTGAGCGAGCCGGTGAGTCGCCCGGCCGCGAAGCGGCCGACGCGAGAGTCCGCACGGTCGTCGATCGAAGCCGTCGTGTGGAGCGATTTCCTCTGACCGTGGTGCTACGTGGGCCTGGACCGGTCCACCCTGCTGCGGGAACTGGGCCTGACCGTCGTCAGCCTGCCCTTGGAGATCCACCCCGAGATACCGGTCGGCGGCATCACCCTCGAGGAACGGTGGCGCGGCCGCTACGGCGAGGCCGTCGCTATGTACGAACGCATCGAGGCCCAACTGGACGAGGTGGGCATGCCCTTCAACCGCCCGGCCCGGGTGCCGAACACCCGCCGGGCCCTCCAGACGGCCGAGTGGGTGCGGGCCAACGCGCCGGAGTCGTTCGAGGCCGTCGAACGGTCGATGTACGAGGCCCACTTCGTCGACAACCGTCCGCTGGACGATCCCGACGTGGTCGACGCCCTGGTCGCGTCGTCGGGTGCGGACGCTGCTGAGGCCCGGCGGGCAGTCGAGGCCGGGGAACTGCACAATGCCTTGGAGGCCGCCGCCTCGCTGGCCTTCAGCGTGGGCGTGTCCGGTACGCCGGCGTGGTTGATCGCCCGCCGGGCCTTCATCCCGGGCGCGGTCGGGCGCGACGTCTTCCGGTCGGTGGTCAGCCGGCTGACTTCTCCCGGGCCCGCTTGACGGGCAGGGGCGCAGGTGCCTCTGCGCCACCGGCCGCCTTCTTTGCCGCCACCCGCTTGCGCGTGGCCTTGGCCGCCGGCGCCTCCACCGACTGGGTCGCCGCCTTCTTGCGGGACCGCTTGGCCGGGGCCGGCGCGGTCACAGGCACGGGCTCGGCCACAGTCACCGCCAGAGCCTTGCGGGACCGGCGCGCCCGGGCCGGGGCCGGCTCGGATGCCGCGACCGGCTCGGCGGGGGGGAGAGGGATGGGCTCGGGCGCGGCCTTCTTC
>JBOGID010000261.1:0-10116 GCA_050742295.1 Acidimicrobiales bacterium
GGTCGGTGTTTTCAGCTTCGTCGGTGGCCTGCACCTGGAAGGTGTGGGCGCCGTCGTTCAGCGATTCCGAGGTGGGGGTGTCGCACCGATTGAATAGGGCGCTGTCGATCCGGCACGTAAAGGTCGACCGCGCCTCGTTCGAACTGAACTCGAACGTCGGCGTGCTGTCGGTCGTCGTCCCGGACGGACCGCTGTCGATCGTCGTCTGCGGCGCAAGCTCGTCAGGTTCGAAGACGTACGCCGCACCGCCAGTCGAATACCACGGCGCACCGGCGACGATCGTTTCGGCGGAAATCGCCGCCGAATGGCCAACACGAGAGAAGTCCGCTGTCAGCCTCGCCGTCTGCGTCGCGTCCGCCCAGCCACCCGCCGGACGAGCGAACATGTACACCGCGCGCGTGAAGCGATCGCCGGCGACGATCGTGTTGCCGGCGATCGCCACCGACCATCCCCCATCGGCGTACGCTTCGCCGTCGGAGGAGGTCAGCTTCGCCGTCTGCGTGGCGTCAGCCCACCCGACCGCAGGGCGAACGAACACGTACGCCCCGTCAACGTGCGTGCCGACAACGATCGTGTCACCCGCAATCGCCACCGACCTGCCGAAGTGGTCGTGGATGTGGCCGTCGGCGGCCCTCAGCGTCGCCGTCGGCTGCGTCATGTCAGCCCAGCCGCCGGTCGAACGCACGAACACATTCGCCGACCCCTGCCCGTAACTTCGCTCCACCGCCCCGGCCACGATCGTGTCACCCGCGATCGCCACCGACCAGCCGAGCAAGCCGTCGGGTCGACCACCTGTCAGCTTCGCTGACTGCGTCGCATTGGCCCAGCCACCAGCCGGACGGGCGAACACGTACGCCGCTCCGTCCTCAACCCCGACGGGGCCTTTGGCGAAGGCCGCACCGACGACAATCGTCCCCCCCTCGATCGCCACCGAGATGCCGGACCGTTCTTCTGCGCCACCGTCGGCGGCCGTCAGCTTCGCCGTGGGTGTCATGTCGACCCAGCCGCCCGCCGGTCGGACGAACACGTACGCCGACCCCTGCCGATAATTCCCTCCGACGCTCTCAAAGTCCGCGCCGACGACGATCGTGTCACCGGCAGTTGCCACCGAGGTGCCGAACGCTCGGCCAGCGTTTCCGGACCCGCCGACAGCGGTCAGTTTCGCCGTTTGGGTCGCGTCCGCCCAGCCGCCGGCGGGGCGCACAAACACGTACGCCGCCTCCGGGCCCCACCCGTCGTTTTCGAGATCCGGGGTCTGGCCGACGACGATCGTGTCGCCCGACATCCCGATCGAGACGCCGAAGGCGCTGAGGAAGCTGTTCTGGTAGTCCCTGTCCGAGTGGGTTAGCTTGGCCGTGTCGATGTAGGGGTCGATGGTGATCGGGTAGGTCGCACCCTGATCGTCAACGGCCACCCGCAGCTCGTCGCCGGCCACGCTCAGGCGCGCCGGCACCGCCCGCCCGGCGGCGTCGGCCGCCCACAGGCCCCCGTAGCGCAACGACCCCGATCCGTCGCTCAGGGTGGCGCCGAGGCCGTCGCCGTCCACGCTCGCCGTCGCACCCCCAAGTGCCAGGCCCAACGTCAGATCGCCATCGCGGTCCCCCGGAGGAGGCTGGGTCAGCGTGAAGCCGTGCTCCAGCCCAGCCGGGCCGTTGACGAACCACTCCGACAGGCCCGGGCGCGAGAACTCCACCCGGTTGGCGTCGGCTTGCGGCTCCACGGCCGGGACACGCTGCAGCGCCGCCCCGTAGCCCACCGACCCCAGCGACAACCGCAGGTTGGCGCCACCGGCCACCAGCTGGGCCCCGGAACCGTCGAAGCGGGCGCTCACGCTGCCGGTCCGATTGGCCAGCTCGAAGCCTCCCGCCGTCGGCGACGGGTGATAGCTCGCCTGATCGCGGCCCAACGCACCCGACACCGCCGACTGGGCCGGCGCCGGCAGCTCTCCCCAGGAGTCGACCGACGATCCGCCCCAGCCGCCTTCGCAACCGCCGACCCCGGTCGCCCCAGCTCTTGACCAGCGCCCGCTGATAGCGCCGACGTCGACCCGCCACCGGGATCGCCCGGAAATACAACTGCGGCGCCGGCTACCAAGACCGCGGCAGACAGGCACGCGACCATGACGCGCGCCACCTCGCCCCGGGCTCGGGCCGCCGCGCCGCCGCCACCAGTTGCCACGAATCTCCGTACCGTCAACCTGACCCCCCTGAATGGCGCAGGCGCTTTCCACGCGTCACACGGTGGTTCTACGTCCGGGGCGGTCCGGCGTCGTCAGTAGCGAACTACTGCAATCGCGTCCACCTGCCGGCAAGGACTACTGCCCTGCTCCCTCTGGGTCGGCCCCGGGATGCCGGCGAGGCGGATCGGCGCTGCTCACGGTGACGGCGGTCGTCCACCTCTGCGCAAGAGTCGACCACGGGTCAGGCCGGCTCGCGTGTGGAGCGTGTCGACAGACCGGGTATTCCTGCGGCTTCCCAGTCGGCTGGGCGAAATCTCAGTAGTCCACTACTGCTGACGCCGGCCCGGGTATCGCGTACAACGAAGGCATGGATCGCCAGACCGCACTCCTGGACCTCCCCACCGCCCATGCCGTCGCGCTCCGGCTCCACGCTGCCGGAGCTGCGGACGATGCCATCGCCGAGGCCCTGGGGATCCCCGTCGCCTCCGTCGCCGGCCTGCTCCGGATCGCCGAGGCCAAGCTCGCCGCCCTGCTCGACGAGGAGAGCCAAGCCGCCACGCCGCTGTCTCCTTAGACTTCCGCCGTGCGCTCCAGCCGAGCAGCGCTTGCCGACTTCGTCGGGCGAGCCGAGGAACTGGCCGTCGTCCGGGCGGCGATCGACGTCGGGGGATGCGTGGTCGCCGGCGCGGCAGGGGTCGGCAAGTCCCGTCTCGCCGCCGAGGCCGTCGGCCACGGCCCGGTGATCCGGGTGCTCGCCACCCAGTCGGCGGCGGCGGTGCCCTATGGCGCCTTTGCCCACCTGCTCCCGCCCGGCCTCCAGCGGACGACCGACTTCACCCCCGCCTTCATCCAGATGTTGCGGACGGAGCACCCTGGTGCCACCCCCGTCGTGGTGGTCGACGACGCCCACCTTCTGGACAACGCCTCAGCGGCGTTGGTCCTCGCCTTGTCGACCACGGGCGCGGCCCGGCCGCTGGTGACGGTGCGCACGCCCGAACCGGTGCCCGACGCCATTGCCGCGCTCTGGAAGGAGCAACGGCTCGAGCGGGTCGAGCTCCAGAGCCTCAGCCCGCTCGAGGTCGGTGACCTGGTCCGTTCGGAGCTGGGCGACGCGGTGCATCCCGCAGCCGTGTCCCGAATCGCCGACCTGAGCGTGGGCAACCCGTTCTACGTGCACGAGCTCCTGCACGACGCCCGCCAAACGGGAGCCCTCGAACGTCGGGCCGACGGCTGGCGCTGGCGGGAGGAGCTTCTCTCCTACGACCGGCTGTCCGTTCTCACCCAGCGGCACATCCAAGACGTGAGTGACTCGGCCCGCCCGGCGTTGGAATTCGTGGCCGTCGTCGGACGCCTGCCGTTGTTCCTGCTCACCGAGCTCACCTCAGACGACGCCGTCGAGGAGCTGGAACGCGAGGGACTGATCTTTGTGGCGCCGGGTGCCGCGGCCGAGGTGACCGTCGCCCACCCGCTGTACGGCGAGGTCGTTGCCGCTGGCCTGCCTCGCACGACGGGCATGCGTGTCCGCCGCCGCGCCGCCGCCGCCCTGCGCGACGCCGGCGCCGATCCACTCCAGATCGCCACCCTGCTCCTCGACGCCGGCGCGCCCGAGCCTGCCCTCTTCGTCGAGGCCAGCGGCATCGCCCTGCGCCGGGGCGGTGTCCGGTTCGCGCTGCGGCTCGCCGAGGCGGCCGGTGAGCGCATCGAGGCCGCACTGGCCGTTGCCGGCGCGCTCATCGCCCTGGCCCGGTTCGACGAGGTCGAACCGGTGTTGGCTCCCTACGAGGAGGCCGCGTCGCACGCCGCCCTGGAGGTCAGCGTCGACTACCTGAGTCGGCGGCGACGGGCCCTGCTGCACGGCTCCCTTCCCGACAACGTGCGGGCCGATCTGCTCGAGCGAGCACAGCTCTGGCACACAGGCCTCGAGTGGGCCGCGCTCATCGCCAACGAGAACGGGTGGACCGCCTTCTACGCCGGCAGGTATGCGGAGACACTGCGCTGCATCGAGCCGTTCGCTGACGACGAGGTGGTGAGCCTGGGCCGCCGGTTCTATCTGTGGGCGCTCAGGGCCAATGTCTATGGCCGCCTGGCGCGGTTCGACGATTATGTCGTGGAGGCGGAGAAGGCGAAGAGTCTGGCTGCGGCCATGAAGGTGCCCCCGTCAGAGGTGCGGATCGGGCTCATGTTGTCGGCATTCCTGCCCATGATCCGAGTTGGCCGCCACCTCTCTGACGTCGAGGCGTCGCTGCTGGCGGCGCGCGCAGAGGCGACGGCGACCGGTGACCGAGGTCTCCAGACGGCGGTGTCGATGCTGTTGGGCACCCTCTCGCTGCGGCGCGGCCACGCGGCCCAGGGGGTCGCCTACTTCAACGAGACGGTTGACGCCTTCAGCGAGGCCGACGCGTTGAACAACGTGCTGTGGGCGGCGATCTGCAGGGCCGAGGCCTTGGCGTCGTGCGGGGATGCGGACCGGGCCCAGGCACAACTCGACGAGATAGACCGGCTGGCCCAGGCCCAACCCCGCACCGCGTGGAAGCACACGGTGGACATCGAGAGGGCCCGCGCCCTAGCCGACGGCGCCGCCGGGCGAACGTCCGCCGCCGCCGCCCGATTGCTGGCTGCCGTCGACGCGGGTCACAACAACCCCGCGGGCGAGATCACCGCGCTCTGCGAAGCCGTGCGCTTCGGGGCGGATCCCCGAGCCGTGGCTCGCCGGCTCCGTCCGCTCGTCGCCGCCGCCCAGGACGAGCTGGCCGAACTATTCCTCGCCTTCGCCGACGCGCTCGCCGCCGACGATGCGGCCACACAGCTGTCCCTCGCCCAGCAGCTCCATGGGCGAGGCTGCGACATCTATGCGGCCGAGGCCGCGGCCCGCGCCTCGCGTTCGTTCGCGAACGCAGGGCGGACGGCATCCTCCCGGGAGGCAGCCTCCCTGGCGAGGAGGTTCGCCGCCCCCTGCGGCCCGGTGTTCTCCTGGGCACTCCAGCTCCTCACCGACGCGCCCCTCCTCACTTCCCGCGAGCGCGAGATCGTGCTCCTGGCCGCCCGCGGGCTGAGGAACAAGGAGATTGCCGAGGAGCTCTTCGTCTCGATCCGGACGGTCGAGTCGCACCTGCTGAAGGCCTGCCAGAAGCTCGGCGTCGAGAACCGCCGCTCGCTGGCCGACGTCATCGACCACTGACCCGAGCGCCTCAGCGGCGCGACAGATGGAGAGAGGCCCGCAGCAGCGCCTGTGTGTACGGGTGCTGAGGCCGGTCGAACACGTCGGCAACCGGCCCCGTCTCCACGATCTCGCCGGCGCACATCACCGCCACGCGGTCGGCCATGACCCGCACGACCCCGAGGTCGTGAGAGACGAACAGATAGGTGAGTCCCAAGCGCTGCTGCAGCGCGAGCAGCAGGTCGAGTACGCCGGACTGGGTTATGGCGTCTAGAGACGACACCGGTTCGTCCAAAAGCAGGACGGCGGGTCGCGGCGCCAGGGCCCGGGCGATGGCGACACGCTGCCGCTCGCCTGCCGAGAGCTCGTGCGGCCGCCGGCCGGCGAGCACAGGGTCGAGCCCCACGTCGGTGAGCACCGCTCGTACGCGCGCCGGCCGGTCAGGGTGCCGGTGAATCCGCAGTGGCTCGCCGACGATTCGCGCCACCGTCAGCTGCGGGTCCAAGGAGCGGTACGGGTTCTGGAAGACCACCTGCACCTGGCTGCGCATCGTGGCGAGCGCGGCCCGGCCCATCGACGCCAGCGACTCC
Source organism: Acidimicrobiales bacterium (assembly GCA_050742295.1). Taxonomy (GTDB): domain Bacteria; phylum Actinomycetota; class Acidimicrobiia; order Acidimicrobiales; family AC-14; genus JAHFUQ01. The sequence goes on from JBOGID010000261.1 coordinate 5,927, forward strand.
TGCCGGAACCGGATCTCGCCGGCCGCAGGACGCTCGAGCCCGATCAGCATCCGAACCAGTGAGGTCTTGCCGCTTCCGGACTGCCCGACGAGCCCCAGCGTCGCCCCCTCGACGAGGTCGAGGGAGACGTCGTCGACGGCCCGGACGTCGCGGCGCGGGTACGTCTTCACCAACCCACGGGCGGACATGACGGGGTCGCCAGGCTTTGCCGTCGGCATCCGCACCGGCCGGCGGGAGATCTGGCTCTGCAGCAGGCGCCGGGTCGTCGCCGACGCCGGCGCCGCGAACACGCTCGCGACGTCGCCAGCCTCGACCACGGCGCCGCCGTCAAGCACCACCACCTGATCGACGCGGTCGGCGACCAGCGCAACGTCATGGGTGATCAGGACGAGGGACGAACCCGCCTTCCGGCGGGCGGTGTCGAGTACGTCGAGAATCTGTGCCGCGACAACGGTGTCGAGGTCGGTGAACGGCTCGTCGGCGATCAGGACGTCAGGGGAGTGGGCGAGGGCGATGGCGATGGCGACCCGCTGCCGGAGGCCACCGGAGAGCTCGCTCGGCAACGCCGCCGGCCGCTGGTCGGGGCGAGGGATCCCCGCCAGCTCAAGCAGCTCAGCCGTGCGCTCCGCCGCCGCCCGGCCGGTCCTGCCCTGATGGGCGAGGACCGCCTCGGTGACCTGGCGCCCGACCGGCAGGACCGGGTTCAGCGCCGCGGCGGGGTCCTGGAAGACCATGGAAACGGCCGTGCCGAGGAGCCGGCTTCTGGCGCGGGCACCGAGCCCCACTGTTTCCGTGCCGTTGACGCGCACCGACCCGGTGGCGGTGCACCGGGCGGGCAGCAGGTTCAACAGCGCGAGCGCCAGCGTGGTCTTTCCCGAGCCGGACGGTCCGACGATGCCGAGTGAGGCGCCTCGCTCGACCGTCAAGCTCACACCCCGCAGGACCGGAACACGTGCCCGGTCGACGCGCAGGTCGCACACCTCGAGGACGTTCACCGGCGCACGTCGAGCGCATCGGCCAGCCCGTCACCGACGAGACTGAGCGACACGCACAGGACGGTGAGCAGCGTCCCCGGGATGACGAACAGCCACGGGCGGGTGAAGGCGGCATCCTGCGCGGTGCCGACGAGCCGGCCGAGTGACGTGTCCGGAGCCGTGATCCCGAACCCGAGGAACGAGAGCGCCGCTTCGACGACAACGGCCGCGCTCGCAATCACCGTTCCCGCAACGGCCGCAGCGCCGGCGATGTTGGGGAGCACGTGCTCGACCAGGATGCGGCGATCGGACGCACCGAGTGCCCGCGCCGTGTCGACATATTCATGGGCGCAGACGGAGACCGTCAGCCCACGCGCCACGCGGGCGACCGTCGCCCAGCTCAGCAGCCCGATCATGGCGCCGACCTGGAACCAGTCGGTCCCGTCGCCGCCACCGGCCAGCGCGAGGACGATCACAAGGATCGGCACCGTGAGCACGACGTCGACGATGCGCATCAGCACTGCGTCTACCGAGCCGCGGCTCAAACCGGCGACCGCGCCCCACGCCGTCCCGATCACCGCCGCCAGCACCCCCGCCAGCATGGCCACCCGCAACGACTGCTGGGTGCCGCGCATCGCCTGGCCGAGCAGGTCGTGGCCAGAACGCGACGTGCCGAACGGATGGTCCAGGCTGGGTGGGCTGTCCGAGCTGATCTCCGGCTGGAACCGATGGTCGTACGTCCAGATCAGCGGTCCGACGAAGGCGAACAGCGTCAGCATGAGGAGGACGACCGTCCCCGCCGTGGCCAGGCGGTTGCGGAGAAAACGCTCACCCACGGCGGGTTCGGGGGTCGAGCACGACAAGGGCGAGGTCGGCGACGATGTTGGCGAGGACGACGAGCGCACCGGACAGCAGAACGAAACCCATGACTGCGTACGTGTCATGCGCTGCGACGGAGCTGAGCAGGTAGCTGCCCAGGCCCCGCCACCGGAAGGTTTCCTCGACGATGACGGTCCCCGTGATCGCGCCGGACACGGTCAGGGCGGCGAGCGTCGTGGTCGGGATGAGCGAGGTACGCAAGGCATGCCGGCGCAGGACCGCCCCGGCTCGCAAACCCTTCGAGCGCGCCAACCGTACGAAGTCACTCTCGAGAACCTCTATCGTCGCGATCCGCTGGAAGCGGCTGATCGCCGCGTAGCCGGTCAGGACGATCACCAGCGTCGGCAGGGCGAGATGACCGATCACGTCGGCAGGCCCGGAGCCACCGGGCGAGGATTCGGCGATCGTGTAGAAGAGGCGGTGCCCGACGCGATCGTTGACCCAGATCGCGCCTTCCTTCACGAACGAGGCGACCCAGAACGTCGGCAGTGCCAGGGCGACGTACCCGAGCAGGATGCCTACGCCGTCGAGCAGGGTGTACCGCCGCACCGCGCTCAGCACGCCGGTCGCCACGCCGAGCAGCAGGGTCAGCACCGTCGCCAACGCCACGAGGCGGAAGGACACGAGCGATCGTTGCGCGATCTCACCACCGATGTCCTGATCGCGTACCGACGGGCCCCACTTTCCTTGCAGGATGCCGATGTCGCCGTGGTCGTCGCCGAGCCCGGTGAGCCACAGCCAATACCGTTCGACCACTCCACGGTCGAGGTACAGACGGTCCCGCGTGACGTTGATCGTCTGCTCGGGAACGGGCGGTTGTTCGATGCGCAACCGGTCGAGCGGGTCGCCGGCGCCGTCGACGAGGACGAAGGTGAGCGCCGTCGCTGCGATGAGGACAAGAACCGACGCTGCGACCCGGCCCATGGCACGGCGGACGACTGCTCTCCCGTCGCCAGGCCCCATGCTCCGATGTTGTACACGGTCGCTGTGGGGTGCGCCTGGTCATCTCCGACGGCCACCTGGGCCTGGAGAACGCCAAGGTCCAACGAGCCGGGGTTCGGCCTCCTGCCCTTCGACGTGGCCGGCGACGGCAAGCTCGTACCGCATGCCGGCTCGGCGCTCGTGTACTTCGACTCGGGGAATGACGCGCCACCCAGCGTGAACCGGGTCCCGGGACCCATCGGAGGTGAACCCACACGGCGACCCGCGAAGTGACGTTGCCGCCAACGACCAGCGGGCAGGCTTCCTCCGTTCCGGCATCGTGGCGGACGTCCATCATGGCAATCCCTAGTGGACCTAGGTCTGTCGCGGGATCGTGAACCCGAACTGCAAGTAGCCAGACCCGTGGCCACGGCACGGGCGTGACGCCGCCGATTGGACCGTCAGTGCGAAGCTCACGCCGCGGGGTCAGGCGTAGTGGTGAGTCGTTGACGGCGTCTGTTGGGCGGCCGACGGGTTCCGCCGTGACCACGATCGGCCTTCGATCACCGAGTACGAGCTACGCCTCCTCGCTGCCCGGCATGCGCCCATCGCTGAAACCTTCCGCCGAAGGCTGCTCGACGCCACCGTCGCCCGTGATGTCGTGCCCGCCGCTGACGGTCCCGGCGTGGTCGTCTTGGACGAGCACGTCGAAGCGGTCGCCGCCAAAGGGGAGCAGGTCACCATCAGCGGATTCGCCAAGTTCGCCAGCGTCGACCGCCCAGCTCGTATGGCCAGAAATCCGGCCACGGGCGCCCCGGTCAAGGTCAAGGCGTCGACGAAGGCGAAGATCATTCCGCTCAAGGGCTTCAAGGACGCGGCCATGAGGGCCTCGGCCGCCCCCAAGCTGGCCAAGGGCGCGTGGCCACCCGCAGCCAAGGCGCCGGCGAAGGGCGGCACCGGCCCGGAAGGCCCCGCCGCCTCAGCCTCCAATGCCGCGGCCGCCAAGGCTCCCGCGGCCACGTCAGCGACCAAGCGGCCGGCGAGGAAGGTTGCCGGGGCGCCAAAGACGGCTGCTGCAGCGAAGACGGCCGTCAACAAGCGGTAGGGAGAGGCCGCCGGTGTGCCCCGCAGCCCGTGGTATGGGACAGCTGTCAGCGCGCGTCGAGGTGTGGTCGGAGCGCTCGTCGGATCCTCGGATGATCTCGAGGAACGGGACCCCTTCGCCTTCAGCCCAGCGTGCAAGACGCTCCGAGGGTTAGGTCCGTGTGAGAGCGGCGGCCCCGTCGAGTCGGGCGAGCTTGTGTGGGTTGCGGATGGCGTAGATGTGGGTGATGCGCCCGTTCTCGACGGCGAGGCTCACGGCGGTGTCGACCTGCCCGCCGATGTCGAGCCGGATGGCGGGTGACCCGTTGAGCC
>JBOGID010000262.1:0-14940 GCA_050742295.1 Acidimicrobiales bacterium
GCGCCGTGGCGGTCAAGGGCGGCGGGCGATAAGCCGCCGGCCCGCCCGCGCGCCCGGCGCCTTCGCCGCGGGGCTCGCACCTGTCGATGCGGGCCAGCGTGGCGGGCGCGGCAACAGCGGAGCCGCGGCTCACGCAGGCCGCCAAAGGCGACCAGGGAGGATCTCGCAACGTCTCGGGGTGCTGACCCTAATCCTGGGATTCCTCCGGCTTCATCCCACCTTGTCGGCAGGTGCGAAGCCACAACTGTTCGACCTGGGCGACAACAGCATCCGCGTCGGTGGCCGTAAAGAGGTGGGCACGCCGACGCGCCCCTTCCGTCAAGTCGGCGCGCGCACTCTCGAACCGGTCCACGATCTGGCGAGCGCGGTGTGCTGACTCGGGAATCCACAGCGGCGGCCGGAAAGCGACGTCAAAGAGCATCCCAGCATATCGCACCCGGTCCCATGACCCTAGGTCGATAGCGCCTACACTCGGTGCTGGGACGAGGCCGGGGTCGATCATCGGCTCCTGCGGACCCGGGTGCCAATGGGGGTCGATGGGGGCCTCCTGCAACATGTCTCGTGGCCTCAGCATCGACATCGGCAGCGTGGGCGTCTCAGGTCGCAGCTCCTCCCAGATGTGTTCGGCCGTCCGCCGAAGTGGATCGAGAGACCGCCCGACACCCGACCTGCCCATGGCGACCCGGTACACCTCCATCTGCCTCTGCATGACCCTGATGGTCCGCCGCCAGCGGGCGTAGTCCTCGTAGCACCGTCCGGCAAGGGCAGCCGCCTCACCAGCTCGGTAGCCGAGGCCACGGAGCACGGCGAGGTCGAGGTTCCTCCGCAACCGCGACACGGACGCCTGTTCGTCCGGGGCCGAAGGCATCAGATCGGCATGTCGCAGCGCAGCCAGCGCTTCGAGAACGTCGGGCTGGCGATCGGCAGGGACTTGGCGGATGTCTGGCACGGCCATGCGCCGAGCCGCTGGCGGGGCCAACGTCGTACGCGGCCTCGACGCCAGTTGCCGTCCCTTCCATGAGCCTGGTCAACAGCACGAACGTCGTATTGAGGGCAGCCCCAATCAGTTCGCTGTCGACATCGCCCTTTGGCTCGACTCCCACGAAGCGGCCGTTTATGACGCCGCCGTGGGGGTTCTCCCAGGCCCCGTAGTCGTAGGCGCTGTTGTAGGGGAGGAGCCATCGGGCCGTCCGGACGCTCCGTGACTGGCGGTACCACCTCGTTCGGCTCGCGTTCTGGCGGACGAGCGCGCTGTTCTGACGCCTTGCGCCTCGGCCACCGCCACGTAGCTTCCGAGATCCGCTGCGGGTGACCGGTCCTGTGGATAGAGGTAGAGGACGCCTGTGGCTGCGGGAACCGTGAAGCGGCGCCGGCTCTCGTCATGGAAAAGGTGATGCGGGTTTAGGATCGCCGGCCGCAGGTCGGTGCTTGCGATGTCGCCCTCCCACCCGTTCAGACCGAGGACCCGGACGCGCCGTGAACGCCCGCTTCCGAGCGTCAGAGCAGGCGCCGCCCCATCGGCTGCAGGAAGAAGAATCGGTCGTTGCCCGTTCTTCAGGCCGAGCCAAACCGAGGCGAGGTCGCCGAGCCGGCAGAAGCGCTGGTCTCGCGCCAACAGGTGGGCGACCTTGGGGGATCGAAGGTACCTGGACCGCCACGGAGCGCCGACGTAGGTCATCCGTCTAACCCGACTGCTCGCAGCTCGGCCTGCGAAACCACGGTCCAGTCGAGGTCGCCGCTTTCTCCATGCGGCGCTGGAAGGCCGAGCACCCGGTCACGCAGAACGTCGGCCTGAACGATGCGGTCCTCGGAGGAGGCTGTCGAACCGTAGATTGAGCGCAGCGGTCGTCGAAGTGACACGAACCTGACGAGGTTCGCGTCCCGCTCCCGCTCGTTGGCGCACCTTCTAGCAGTGAGCACGACCGTGCCGACCCTGGCCTCTGTGAACCAGGGCTCGGCCTGCGACTCGATCACCGCCTCGATGCAGAAGTAGTCAAGAAGCCACTGCTGCAGCGCAGCGCCGTAGTCGCTGTCGTACCACTCTCCCGACGTGATAAAGGCCAACCGGCCGTCCTGCGCCAGGAACTGTGCGGCATGAAACCAAAAGTAGACGTGGTAGTTCGAGAGCCGGCTCACCGTGCGCGGGGTCTTTATCTTGCCGTCGCGACCAAGGACGCTGCGCGCTTCCCGCAGTCGGTCGTCGGCCAGCTCTTGGCGTCTGACATATGGAGGATTGCAGACGACGGACGCCACGGGGTCGATCGTGACTTCCCTCGCGCCATCATCCAACGACACGCCTGGCAGAGGCAAGCTGACAAAGGCTGAATTCGGCGTTACCCGGAAGAAGCTGCGGGCGGCGATTTGGGGGTAGTTGTCCTCAAACTCCAGCCGGCGGGCGGCGAAATTGATGGTTGCCAATGTGGCTGCGAACGAAGAGACGTCAATGCCGAACAGCTCGGACAGCAACTCCTGGTGCGTCGCCTGCGGCCTCCGTAGCCGCTTACGCTCGTAAGCACGAACCAGGAATGTCCCCCCGCCAACGGCGGGATCGAGCACCGCCCCTTGCCCGTCCGGATGGGCGAAGGAAAGCATCAGGTCAACGACATCCGGCTGCGTATAATACTGACCCCAGCGGTACCGCTCGGTCGGCTCGATGAGGCGCTCAAAGATGCGACCCACGATGTCAAATCCCAGCCCTGACAGGTCAAATACCGCGAGCTGGTCGAGCACCCTGCGCCATCCGGCGATGGCCTCGTCGGCGATCAGTGCGAACTCGCTCGCTTCGTCCCAGTCGAACAGCGTCTGGTAGTCGCGGGATCGCTCCCTGGCCAGGTCGAACCACTCTCGAAACATGCTTTGGGCCACGCGAGCGGGAACCTGCGGCATAACCAACTTGTCGAGGGCGGGCTGCGACCTCCTTAGCGCCTCATAGAACATGAGCCGGGTCGTGAAGACGTACGCGGAGAGTTGCGCTATTCGCTGGATGTCCTCCGACCATCTCGACGGATCGTGCACCCAGCCCTGCGCTTCCACCATCCACACAATGAGCCGGTCAGCGAAAGCCCGATCCGCTTGCCTCTTGGCGTCGAGCCCCGCTCGGATCGCCGCAACCGGTGACGCCAACAGCGCCCGTAGCGACTCGATGAAGACCTCGTCGGGCGCCATCCCTGCGGGCTCGCTGAAGCCCACGACGATAGGGGCCACCTGCCGTAGGGCCTCAACCCAACCAGCCCGGACCTGCGACAGGAAGCCCGCGTCATCGAGCTGTGTCCGGCTCTGGAAGCGCACCATCTCGGTCTTGTCGACGATCCGCTCCAAGGGGCGACCGGGTCGCGACACCGCAATGAGCAACAGAACGCAGCCGTCGCTGGTGAACGCCCATCCTGCTCCAAGTTGGAGCGCCTTGCTCACGGCGTTGGTGAGGTTGTCCGGATCGTACGGGCTCGGCTGCGCGTGGTCCGGGGGCCTCAGCTCGCCGGCGAGCACGACCTCGTTCGAGGCGTCGCGCAAAACGATGTCACTGCGCTTCTGGTTGCCCTCGGTCTGTGTCTCGATCTCGCAGCGGGCCAGCTCCCAATCGGGCTGGATTGCGAGTTCCGCGTCCCACCAGCTCTTGATCTCGCCCGCGAAGCTCCACTCGTTCATGACGGCGTTGGCGCTCCCACGCGGCCCCACCCTAGGGCAGGTCGGCACTTCCGATGGTGGACGCAAGCGGCCGTGTTCACGCGATGGTGTCACGGTGATGTCGAGCATCCGAGGAATCCCCATGGCCTTCTACTCGCTGGTCGACGGAAGCGCTTGGGACGGCACCCGTTCCGTCGACTTTCCTCACCATGCCGTGATCGAGCGGCGTCATTGACCAGGGAGGATGGGCGGCAGAGACACTACCCGGGTGGTCGCAATGGGGTGGCCAAGGAGTTCCAGTGGGTGTTCACGGCCCACCAGCGCCCCACCGACACGCCGGGAGCCGTCAACTACGGGTTCGACAAGGCGCAGCGACGGGTGACCTGCTTCTACTTCTACGTGCTCGACGACGACTTCGGCCTCGGCTTCGTCAAGATCTGCTCGTGCTTACCCTACCCCGGCAAGGTCTGGGTGAACGGCCACGAGTGGGCCAGCGCCAGGCCGCCAAGGCGGGGCTTGCCCTTACCGAGCTAGCCAACGGCTTCGCCGCCTGCGACGACGACGCCGCCCTCCAGGGGATCTGCGACCGCCTCGGCCCTGGCGACATCGAGGCCTTCTTCGAGCGCTGGATGGACGTCGTGCCGACGCCGTTGGCCCGCCCCGGCGACCAGGGCGGATACTGGTGGGAGCTGTCGATGCGCCAGGTCGAGTGTCCCGCACGATCCTGTTCGACGCCCCCCGCCGAGCCCGTGGCTTCTTCGAGGCGTTGGTGGCCGACAACCTCGACATCGGCCGCCCCGATGAGGTGAAGCTGATCTTCGGCCGCCAGATCGACAAGGACACCAAGGGCGAGTTCGCCACCCGGGTGGTCACCCGGGGCACCGAGGTGACCGTCAACGTCTCCTACAGGAGCTCCCGCATCAAGCAGTACCTGAAGGAAGGCTGGGCGTTGCGCATCGAGACCGTGGTCAACGAGCCCAACGACCTCGGCTGCCAGCGCCGCCTACGCAACCTCGACGACCTCCAGGGCCGGGCCCGGCTGGCCAACCGGCGTCTCCTGGAGGTCCAAAGAGTCGGCCAGAGCTGTGGCATCTCGACCACGCTCCTGGAGCGGGTCAGCCTGCCCACCCTCGTGGAGGGCCAACGGGCCCCCGCGCTTCGCTTCGGGGACCCCGCGTCATGGCTGTGGCCGGCGCCCTCTGCGCGCTGGTGCACGTCGTCGTCGGCTTCACCAATCGGAGTCTTTGTGCCCGGGTGAGCCCGCTGCTCGACGGCCTCAACACCAGCGCGCAGATGACCTACGACCTGCGGCGCCTGCGGCTCAAGGGCCTCGTCCGCCGGGTCCCGCGCTCCAACCGCTACGTCCTCGCGCCTGACGGCCTCCGATGGGCCCTCTTCTACACGAAAGTCCACAATCGGCTGTTGGGCCCACTACTTGACGCCGACAAGGCGCATGCGCCAGCCGAGTCCGCGACGCCCTCCGGGTCATCGCCCACTCGGTCCACAGCTACATCGACCAAGCCCGGATCCGGCCCGCCGCATGAAACTTGCCTCGTTCGTCAACTTCCCCGAACGGAGGAGCCCTCTCTAGTCCGGCGTGACCAACATCGCCTGGAAGAACCTGGTCCACGAGCGGACGAGGTTCGCCATCTCGGTGATGGGCGTCGCCTTCTCCGTCGTCTTCATCGTGACCCTGCGGTCCCTGTACTGGGGCGTGATCGACGAAGCGACGCGCTACGTGCGCTCGTCGGGCGCCGACCTGTGGGTGGCCCAGGAGGGCACGCCCGGCGACTTCCTGCAGTCCCGGTCGATCCTGACGCTGGCCGCCCAGCCGCAGATCGCGCAGGTGCGGGGCGTGTCCCCGGTGGCGCCCCTGCTGAGCCGGCCCGTCGGCCTGCGCCTCAAGAACCGCGACGCCGACCTGTTCCTGCTGGGGATCCCGCCCGGCGGCCAGGTGGGCTGGCCGGCGGCGGTGCGCAACGGCAACACCGTGCTGGGACCGGGCGAGATGGCCGTCGACCGGGTCTTCGCCAAGAACTTCGGCGTCAAGGCGGGTGACATGCTGGCCATCGGTCCCACCTGCCTGCGGGTCGGCGCCGTCGTCAGCGGCGGCAACGCCTTCGCCTACCAGTTCGTCTGGGCCACCTGGCCGACGTCGCCGCCATCTCCGGCACCGAGGGCTTCACCAGCTCCTACCTGGTCAACACGGCCGGCGGCGAGGACGCCGACGCCGTGGGGCGCCGCATCGTCGAGCAGGTGCCGGGCACCCAGGTCTGCGCCGGTACCGAACTGGCGGACCGCAACGCCGACAACCTGCGGGAGGGGTTCCTGCCCATCCTCTGGGTGCTGGTCATCGTGGCCTTGGTGGTGGGAACGGCCGTCATCGGCCTGATCACCTACACCGCCACCCTGGAGAAGTCCAAGGAGTACGGCGTCTTCAAGGCGATCGGGTTCTCCAACCGCAAGCTCTACGCCGTCGTGTTCCAGCAGTCGCTCCTGGCGGCCATGGCCGGGTTCCTGCTGGGCTGCGTCCTCTCCGTGCTGCTGGGGCCGGCCATCGAGGGCAACGTCCCCGTGTTCGTGACCGACATCCGGTGGGGCTACATCGCCTTCGCGGGGACGGGCGCCCTCGGCATGGCCGCGCTCGCCTCCTTCATCCCCGCCCGCCCCGTTGCCCGCCTCGACCCCGCCGAGGTGTTCCGCGCATCACGGGCGCCGTGCTCGAACTTAAGGAGGTGTAGAAGGTCGTCGGCTCGGGGCCCTCGGAGGTGACCGCGGGAGGGGGCGCCACGGTCCGGGTCGAGCCCGGCGAACTGGTGCTGCTCATGGGGCCGTCCGGGTCCGGCAAGTCTACGCTCCTCCAGCTGTCCGGTGGCCTGCTGCGGCCTACCTCGGGCGACGTGTTCCTTGACGGCGTGGAGGTCACGGCCCTCAACGAGAAGCGGCTGCCGGGGGTGCACCTGGCCAAGCTCGGCTCCGTCTTCCAGGCCTTCCAGCTGCTGGCCAACCTGAACGCGTTGGAGAATGTGCGGCTGGTGCTGGAGGTCTCCGGCTGCGGGCGGGGTGACGCCGACACCAAGGCCCGCGAAATGCTGGGCCAGCTCGGGCTCGATCACCGCCTCCGCTCGCTCCCCGCCACCATGTCGGGCGGGGAGGCTTCAGCGTGTCGTGGCGGTGGCCCGGGGCCTCGTCAACGACCCGCCCCTCATTCTGGCCGACGAGCCCACCGGCAACCTCGACTCCAAGTCGGGGGCGGCGGTCATGAGCCTGCTGGTGGAGGCCGTCCGGGAACGGTCCAAGGCCGTGCTGTGCGCCACCCACGACCACCGCGTGCGCGACGTGGCCGACCGGGTGATCTGGATCGAGGACGGCCAGCTCCGCGAACACGACTAGACCAGGCCCTCCAGGCGGGCCAAGAGGGTTTCGTGGTCGGCACGGAGGCGTTCGACGTCGGCCGTCAGGACGGCCACCGCGTCTTCCAGGGCCTCGATCCGTTCGGTCCTCGACTGGCTGCGTGACGCATCGGTGGAGGCGGCCGCCGCCACCTCATCGGGCGCCACCTCGCCGGCCAGCAGGTGGGCCCAGCGGGCCTCTTTCTGACCGGGCGCGGGCGCCAGGCGGATGACCAACGGCTCGGGGCGGGCGGCGAGCCGGGCCATGACCGCGTCGACGGCGGGCTGGTCGTCGAAGCCGTGGAGCCGTTCGGCGCGGGCCCGCAGCTCGGCCGACGTCTGGGGGCCGCGCAGCATGAGCACGGCCAGCACGGAGATCTCGGCGTCGTCAACGTCGAGCACCTGGTCGAGCACGTGGCGGTACTTGTCGGCCCGGTTGGAGCGGCTGTAGTCGATGCGCAGGAGGTTCTCGGACCGCAGGTTGAGGATGGCGTTGGACGCCGTCGCCTCCGTAAACGTCACCACCGGGTAGCGGTTCGTCGTCTGGTTGCAGGCCGAGAGGAGCGAGTTCATGGTGAGGGGGTAGTTGTCGGGCGTGGTCCGTTCCTTCTCGACGAGGCACCCGAGGATGCGGACCTGCACGGGCGTCAGCGGGTTCACGGTCCTTACCCTACGTACAGCTCGCCGGCGTACACGGGCTCGGCCAGCACGTTGCCGGGCGGGGCCAGCGGGCATGCCCACGCCGGGTCGTAGGCGCACGACGGGTTGTAGGCGAAGTTGAGGTCGATGACCAGGCTGCCGCCGTCGACGCTGCCACCGCCGATGCCACCGCCGAGGTCGGCGCCCTTGACGGTGTCGAGGAGGTAGCGGCCGCCGCCGTAGGTCTGGCGGCCGGCCAGGGCGTCCTTCACGGGTACGAAGATCCCACCGCCGTAAGACGCCAGCCACCACATGTCCAGGCTGCCAAGGCCGGGGAGGTGGACGGCACCCACCCGTTCGAAGGGAACGATGCCGTCGGTGCCGCTGGGGACGTCCCACCGCTGCGGCGCCTTGTCCATGTCCACCTCCACCTCGAACCGCAGGTCGGGGTCGTAGGGCGCCACCGGCACGCCCGCGAACTGTGCCCGGTCGGCGCCGGCACCGGGGACTGCGGGTGGGTGGCCAGCAGCTCGTCCCGTGTCGTGCGCCACAGCTCGTGGCCAGCGGCCGGCTCGGCGGCGGCGCGCACGGCGGCGTAGAGGGCGAACACCGGCGGCGCCAGTCGAGGAGGGTCAGAACCGCCATCGGGTGGGCGAACCTCCGAAGTCGGCCTCGACCAGCCCGAAGGCCCACGAGGGACGGACCCGGAAGCAGGCGTTGACGGCGGGGTCGAGGAACGAGATGTCGTAGCTCGTGTCGTACTTGCGGTTGGTGGCGTCGAGCATGGCGCCGATCTCGGCCACGTCGGTGGTGCGCTCGGCGATCCCCTCCACGACCACCGGTTCCTGGGCGTCGTCGGTCGTCACCGCGCACCGCCCGTCTGCCTCCACGTTCCGGGCCTTGCGCGACCGCAGGCTGCTGCTCCACCACACGCAGCCGTCGCGCCACACGCCCCAGACCGGCATCACGTGCGGTCGGCCGTCCCGCCCGATGGTCGCCACCCAGTAGTCGTGGGAGCGGGTCAGCCGCTCAACCGCCCACGACCATGGCAGGAGGCCCGTCCCCTCGTCGGGCCCGAGGGTGCCGTAGCCGGGCATGTAGGGCCGGCTGGCGACCGGTTCGGCCACGTCAGTTCAACGACGGGTTGGGCGGGAAGTTGGCGAACATCGCCAGCTTCCCCCGCTGGCGCCTGAGCACGAACTGCCACAGTTCCTGGGGCTCCGACGACAGGGCGTCGTCGGGCCGGGCGTCCACCACGAACCAGGCACCGGCACCGATCTCGCCTTCGAGCTGGCCCGCGCCCCAGCCCGCGTAGCCGATGAAGACCCGGATGCCCTGGACGGCCGACGCCACCTCGTCGGGGTCGACCGACAGGTCGAGGGTGCCCAGGGAGTCGAACAGGGGCTCGTAGGCCTCGACCGCCTCGTCGGGCCAGGACCGGGCCAGGCAGACGGCGGCGTCGGGCGAGACCGGCCCGCCCACGAACACCACGGGCGGGTCGGCGGCCAGCCGGTGCCAGCCGGGCAGGGGATCGGCGACGTCGGTGCCCGTCGGCCGGTTGAGCACCACCCCGACGGCGCCCTCGTCGCCGTGCTCGAGGAGCAGCACGACGGTGCCGTCGAAGTTGGGGTCGCCCAGCGATGGCGAGGCCACCAGCAGCCGCCCCTTCATCGACCGGGGCGGTGCGCCGCCCCCGCTCGGGTGCTGGTTCACGCCTGGCCCGCAGGACGGCCCTGGCGGGGCGGCCAGCCCGGCTCGAACAGCTGGTCGCCGCTGACGCTGGCCACAAGCCACCTGTTCTCGGTGTGGCGGAGGACGAACCGCCTCGTGAGAGCCGTCTCGGCCTCCACGAACGTCACCAGCTCCAGGTCCAGGTCGAGGACCTCGGGCTCGTCCTTGACCGTCCACGCGTCGGTGCCGAACCCCCGCCACGTGCGTTCCCACGTGCCGAGCAGCTCCGCCGCGAACCGGCCCCAGAGCGGGTGGGCGCCGGGCCCGGCGGCCAGGCCGTTGGCGATCTCGTCCCAGTCCTGATCGTGGCCGATTGCAGGGTCGTGGCGGTGGTTCCACACCCAGTCCTGGGCCAGCACGAGCCGCAGCTGCGGGTCGGTGGCGGGCCAGGCGGCGGCCAGGTCCCGGCGGCCGAGGACGTTGTCGACCCACGCCGCGGCGGCGGCCTGGGGAGACTCCGGCTCGGCGGCGTCGTCCATCGCCGCCAAGGGTAGAGCGCCTCGCCCGGCGACCCTTGCGCAGCCGCACGAGTGGGCGCATGCTCCTCCTCGGGAAGAGGGGGGGCGGAGTGGGAAGTCCTTCGTTGGATCGCCTGGCCGGGCCGTTGGCCGTGGCCGTCGGCGTCGGCGGCCTCTTGTACGGGGCGCTGTTCTTCTGGATCGTGCAGGGGGCGCCCGACTGGGTGCCCGAGCTCTGGCACACCCTGCTCCTGGTCGGCGCCCTGGTCGGCGTGCCCGTGCTCGTGGCCGTCTACCAGCGGGTGCGGACCGTCGACGAGGGCCTGGCCCTCGCCGCCATGCTGCTGGGGTTGTCGGGCCATGGGCGGGGCCGTGCACGGCGCCTTCAACCTGGCCGCCCAGATCAACCCGGAGTCGGTGAGCGGCGCCAACAGTCCCGACCCCGGCGGCGTGTTCCGCTACCTCACGGCGGGTGTGGCCCTGGCCCTGATCGGGTGGCTCGTTGTATCAGGTCGCGTGGCTGCCTCGCCGGTTCGGCTCGGACAGCTCGCCTTGGCCAGCGGGGCCATCCTGGTGTTCATCTACATCGGCCGGCTGTACGACTTCATCACGCCCGACACCAAGTTCACCCTGATCCCGCCTCTCCTGTACGGGCTGGTGCTCCATCCCGCGCTCTACCTGTGGCTGGGACGGCTGTGGCGCCCCGCCCCGGCGGCGCCGACGGAGCCGTCGGCGCCCGGGCCGTCACTGCCGCTTGCCTCGCCGGCCGAGGTCACGAATACTTGACCCGATGATCCGGAAGACGGCCGGCGAGCTCAACGTGGGCGACACGTTCTACCGGGAGACGTACAAGAAGCCCGAGCCGGGCGTGGACTGGAAGTACACGGTCGTGCGCATGCAGCGGTTCTGGCAGCACGACTTCTTCGGCAAGCAGTCGGAGCGCATCGAGGTGTCGTGCCAGAACCACATCACGGGCCCGACCCAGCTGACCCTCGGCCCCGACGACCCCGTCTGGATCACGACCGAGGTGGCCCCGCCTCCGCCGGCGCCCAGCCCGGGGGGGCGAGGTCGAATTTGGAGAAGTCGAAGGCAGGGCTGACCGTGCACCCGCGAGGGTCCACTCGCCGAGGGAATGGGCCGATTGCCAGACACCGGCGGCCACCGTGGCCTGGGGCCGCTGACCGCCGGTCACGTGGATCCCGAGGACAAGGTCGTCGACGGCCACGCCGTCTGCGCTCGTCGACAGCCGGAGCGGGTCCCCGCCGTAGAAGTGCCAGACCTCGGCCGCGTTGAGGACGCGGTGCCAGTGGGAACGGTCGCCCGCCTCCAGCAGGTAGTAGATCGCCGTCCCTGCCCCGGTCGGGTCACGCCACGTCTCCCGGAACCACCCGCCTTCGGGATGGCGTTCCAGTCCGAGGCCGGCGATGAGATGGCGTGCGTGGCGTGCGTCGGTCATGCCCGACCGGCCTACCATGCCGGGCGATGTCCGACATGCCCGCGCCCGACAGCGACTCCCCCGACGAGATCATCCTGGGCCTGACCCGCCTGATCGACCAGGCCAAGGACGAGTCGATCCCGGCCGTAGCGCGCATCCAGGCCGTGATCTCGGCCCGGGCCTACCTCGACGGCCTCACCCGGCGCCTCGTCAACCAGGCCCGGGAGGACGGCAGCACGTGGGACGACATCGCCGTCCTGTTCGGCACCAGCCCCGTCAACGCCAAGGCGCGCTACGGCGACTACAACGACTATGACTGAACGACGGCCGGTCTCGCGCAAGTGGGGGTCATAGCCACCATTTGCGCGGAGTCATCGCGAGATGCCGGACCGTTACCCCTCGTAGCGGCCGCCGAGGTGTTTGGCCAGGAACCGTTCCGCCGCGGCGTAGAACTTGAGGCGGTTCTCGGGCTTGGCGAAGCCGTGGCCCTCGTCGGGGAACAGCAGGTACTCGTGGTCGATACCCTTCTCCGTCAGGGCGGCCACGATCTGCTCGGCCTCGGCCTGCTTGACGCGGGGGTCGTTGGCGCCCTGGGCGATCAGCAGGGGGATGCGTATGTCGCCCACCCGCGACAGCGGCGAGCGCGACCACAGGAACTCGGGCTCGGTGTCGGGGTTGCCGACCCTGGTGTGGAACTGGGCGATCATCGGCGCCCAGTAGGGCGGGATCGACTTGATGAGCGTCTCCAGGTTGGACGGCCCGACGATGTCGACGGCGCAGCAGAACACGTCGGGCGTGAAGGCGGCGCCGACCAGCGCCGCGTAGCCCCCGTACGACCCGCCGTAGATCGCCACCTTGGCGGGGTCGGCGTAGCCCTGGCCGACCACCCAGCCCACGGCATCCACCAGGTCGTCGTGCATCTTGGCGCCCCACTCCCGGTCGCCGGCGTTCACGAACGACTTGCCGTACCCGGTCGACCCCCGGTAGTTCACCTGGATGCACAGGTAGCCCCGGTTGGCGAGCCACTGGGCCTCGCCGTCGTAGCCCCAGGAGTCCCGCACCCACGGCCCGCCGTGCACGTTGAGAACCGACGGCAGGTTCGACCGCACCTCTCCGGGCGGGAACGTCAGGTAGCCGCGGATCTCCAGGCCGTCCCGGGCTGTGAGCGAGAACGGCTCCATCTCGGCCAGCGTGTACTCGGACAGCGCGGGCTGGTGCTCGAACAGGAACGTGCTGTTCTTCGTCTCGCGCTCGTAGGCGTAGTAGCGGATGGGCCCGTCGTCGTCCATGTAGGCCGTCAGCCACGTCTTGTCGGCGTCGTCCTCGTTGAGGAACGTCACGTCGCCGTCCTCCACCGCCAGCAGCGCCTCGACGTCGGCGGCGATCGAGGGGTCGAGCACCTTGTGCTCCACCCGGTCCCGCTGGAACGAGACGACCTGGGGCTCGCGGGTCTCGTGGTGCAGCTTGGCCCCCGACACGTCGTAGTCGGGATCCTCGGCGATGACCTCGGTCTCGCCGCTGGCCAGATCGATGCGCACGAACCGTCCGGTGTTGGCCTCCACCGAGCTGATGGCCCACAGGCCCTTGCCGTCGGCCGTGAAGGTGATGGGGAACGTCGTGAGCGAGTCCTCCTGGCTCACGGTCAGCAACTCGCGCCACTCGTCCTCGGGCGTGTCCCGCACGAGGATGGACATGCCGCCGTCGGGCAGCGGCGCCATCGCCCCCCGCACCTGCAGCTCGGCGTCGACGACGAAGCCGATGAACCCGGGGTTCTCCAACACCTTCTCCAGCTTGCCGGTGCGCAGGTCGAGGTGGTACACGTCGTGCAGCTCGGGGTTGTCCCGGTTGAGCCCGACCAGGATCTCGTCGGGGAAATGCCTGTCGACCTCCTCGATGCGGGCCTGCACGTCGTCGAACGGCG
Organism: Acidimicrobiales bacterium; assembly: GCA_050742295.1. Lineage (GTDB taxonomy): Bacteria > Actinomycetota > Acidimicrobiia > Acidimicrobiales > AC-14 > JAHFUQ01. The sequence continues at coordinate 13,201 of JBOGID010000262.1, forward strand.
TGAGGTCTGCGATGTCGCCCGTCTCGAGGTCGACCGAGTAGAGCCGCCAGTTCTCGTCGCCGCCCTTGTCCTGGACGTACAGCAGGTGGCGGTTGTCGTGGGCCCAGAAGTAGCTGCGGATGCCCCGGTCGCGGTCCTGGGTCACGGGCTTGCCCTGCCACGAGCCCACGGGGGCGACCCACACGTTGAGCACGCCCTCGTCGGGGGCGATCCACGCCAGCCTCGTGCCGTCGGGCGAGATGCGCGGGCTCATCCGCTCGGGGTTGCCGAACAGGACTTGGCGCGGGACGAGGGGTACGGTCGGGACGTCGCTCATGGCCGTACAGTCTGGCCGGGATGGGTGAGGACGAGGGCACGCGGTGGGGCGTCGAGGCGGCGGGGCGGGCTTCGAGCTACGACGACCGGTGGCTGCAGCTGGCGGCCCAGGGCCAGAACGTCCACGGCGAGGCCGACTTCGTCGAGGTGCTCGGGCCCCGGTCGGTCCTCGACGCGGGCTGCGGCACGGGACGGGTCGGCATCGAACTGGCCCGGCGCGGCCTGGACGTGGTGGGCGTGGACCTCGACCCCTCCATGCTCGACCAGGCAAGGTCCAAGGCCCCGTCGGTGACATGGGTGCGGGCCGACCTGGCCGCTCTCGACCTGGGCCGGCGGTTCGACGCCGTGGTCCTGGCCGGCAACGTGATGATCTACCTGGCCGCGGGGACCGAGGACCGGGTGGTGGCGGCCCTGGCCCGCCACCTCGAGCCGGGCGGCGCCCTGGTGGCCGGGTTCCAGCTGGAGCCGAACCGGCTCGACCTGGCGACCTACGACTCGCTGGCGACCGAGGCCGGGCTCCAGTTCTCCGAACGGTGGGCGACGTGGGACCGCGAACCGTTCATCGGCGATGCCTACGCGGTGTCGGTTCACCGCCGCGCCGCGCCGTAACTACTAGCTAACGCTAACTACCGCTGCTCGACCTGGTAGAGGGGCGCCGCCAGGTTGAGCGGGCCCTTCTCGCTGCTGGCGAGTAGGGCCTTGCCGTCGAGGCGGTAGGCGACGGCCTCGCCCTGGGGGCGCAGCCCGAAGTTGATCGGCACCGCCGCCTGCTGCCACAAGGCGTCGAACGAGCTGGCGTCGGCCGGCAGCCGGTACTCCAGCGCCTCGACGTAGTTGCAGAGCGCCACCCGGCGCCCGTCCGGAGAGATGTCGCCCCCGGTGGGGTGCGACGCCTGGCTGGCGAAGGTCGTGAGCGAGAGGTTGGCCACCTTGGTCATGGTCGTCGTCGACGAGGCCGAGAGGGGCGCCCGGGCCACGTAGACGCCGGGCCCCGACTCCTTGGCCACGATGTACAGGTCGCCGGTGGTCGGGTGCACGAGGAGGGCCTCGGCGTCGTGGGGCCCGTCGGGATAGCGGAGGCGCAGGGCATCGGCCCGGTCGGTGGCCGCCGGTGCCGCCTTGGTGGGCATGGGCGCACCGGCCGCGACCGCCGGTTCGGGCACCCGGTAGACGACGACCTCGCTGCGGTTCCCGAGGTTGTCGCCGATGTCCCCCAGGTACAGGTAGGGCGTGTTGGCCACCGGGCCCGGGCCGGCCGCCATGCCCTCCCAGTCGAACGCGTCGGCGCCTGTCACCCGCCACACCCCGCACAACCCCGCTGTGGCGCCGATGCAGTACACCAGCGGCTCGTCGCCGGAGTCGTTGTGGGTCCAGTACGTGCCCGGCGTGCGGCGGGACGCGGCGAGCCCGCTGCTCTCCCGCACC
>JBOGID010000263.1:0-2523 GCA_050742295.1 Acidimicrobiales bacterium
CGGGCCGGGTGAGAAGCTGGTCGACGGCGACCTCGCCCAGCTGGGCATGCCCGTCGTCGACGGCGCCGACCCGGTGGGCGACGCCCTTCGCCGCTACCGCCCCGACGTGGTCGTCGACCTGTCCGACGAGCCCGTCCTCGACGCTCGCCGGCGCATGGCCCTCGCCGCCCGCGTGCTGGCGCACGGGGTCCCCTACCAGGGCGCCGACTTCCGCTTCGACCCCCCGTCCCGCCCCCGGATCGCCACCAAGCCGTCGGTCGCGGTCATCGGCACCGGCAAGCGCACGGGCAAGACGGCCGTGTCGGCCCACCTGGCCCGGTTGCTGGCCGCCCGCGATACGCGGCCCGTCATCGTGGCCATGGGCCGCGGGGGGCCGCCCGAGCCCGAGCTGGTCGACCCCGCGACCTTCGACCTGAGCGTCGATGGCCTGGTGGAGCTGACCGCGGCCGGGCGCCACGCCGCCTCCGACCACCTCGAAGATGCGGTGACAGCCCGGGTCGCGACCGTCGGCACCCGCCGCTGCGGCGGCGGCCTGGCCGGCGCTCCCTTCGACACCACCTTCGCCGACGGCGTCCGGCTGGCAAACGGGCGCTCCGAGCCCGTCCTCATCCTGGAAGGCAGCGGGGCCGCCATCCCGCCCGTCCACGCCGACGCCACCGTCTGCGTGGTACCCGCCACGGCCGACCCCGAGCTGGTCACAGGGTATCTCGGGTCCTACCGCGTCTTGCTGAGCGATCTCATCGTCGTTACGATGGCGGAGCCAACGTTCGCCAGTTCGGGCGCGGAAGTCCTGGAGAAGGGCATCCGGAGCGTGGCTCCAGGGGTACGGGTGGTCCACACCGTGTTCCGTCCCTTCCCCCTCGAGCCGATCTTCGGCAGCCGGGTCTTCTTCGTGACGGCCGCACCAGCCTCCGCCATCGACCTCATGACGGAGCACCTCGAATGCGAGCACGGCGGAAAGGTCGTCGGGGCCTCCACTCGTCTGTCCGACCGGCACGGTCTGGCCGCCGATCTGGACGAGATGCCGGATGCCGACGTCCTGCTCGTCGAGCTCAAGGCGGCGGCGGTCGATCTCGCCGTGCCCGCCGCCCGCGAGCGGGGGATGGAGGTCGTGTTTTGCGACAACCGAGTGGTTCCCACCGGAGGGGATGGGACGTTCGACGAGCTGGCCCTGGCCACCACCGACATGGCGATCCAGCGATTCACCGAAGGGAAGTAGCGAGCACCCCAACGGCTGACCCCGGCGGACGGGGCCGGAGCCAGCGGGATTGCGAGGCGACAGAGCCGTGACCCAACGACACGTGGTCGTCACCGACCAGGAGTACGAACTGCCCTACTCGAAGGGCTTGATGGCGTCGGACATCATGGCCACCGGGCTGGCGCCGGCTCGCGCCTATCACGTTGCCGAGGTCATCGAGGAACGGCTGCACGCCGCCGGGCGGCTCACCATCTCCCGCGACGAACTGCACGAGGTCGCCCTCGAGGTCATCCGCCAGGAGGTGGGGGCCAAGTACGCCGAGCCCTTCTCGAAGTGGCTGCAGGTGCTGCGCGTCGACCGGCCCCTGATCATCCTGCTGGGCGGGGCCACCGGCGTGGGCAAGTCGACGATCTCCACCATGCTGGCCAACCGGCTGGGCATTACCCGGGTCATCCCCACCGACGCCATCCGTGAGGTCATGCGGTCGATGCTGACCGCCGACCTGTTCCCGACCCTGCACACGTCGATCTTCGACGTGGGCCGCATCGTGCGCACGCCCCTGCCCCGCAGCGCCGACCCCGACATCATCGGGTTCCGGGAGCAGACTGCGGCGGTGACGGTCGGGATCGAGGCCCTGGTGCAGCGGGCAATCGACGAGGGCACCGACCTCATCGTGGAGGGGGCCCACGTGGTTCCCGGCTTCCTGAAGCTCGACCGGTTCGCCGGGAAGGCAGTCGCGGTACAACTTGTTGTAACCGTTGACGAGGAGGAGACGCACCGCAGCCACTTCCTCCGCCGGGCACGGGAGGCGCGCAACCGGCCGCCGGAGCGGTACCTGGAGAACTTCGACAACATCCGCAAGCTGCAGCGATACATCCGATCGCTGGCGCTGCAGCACGGCATCCCCACCGTCGCTTCCTACGGCCTCGACGCCACCCTCTCCCAGGTCATCGACCTGATGGTGGGGCAGGCGATCCGGGACGTGGCGGGCAGCGGTGAGAACAGCGATCACAACGAACCAAACATCCCACCCAACCGAAAGGCCCGGGTTGGCCCTGTGACCACGGGGATCGGGTCAGGAGGCGAATTATGAGCATGGCGCCGCAGGCGCTGGAGCGCTCCGTGCTGGAACGCAAGGAGCGAGACGAACTGGCGGCCATCGCCGAAGCGATGGGAGCCAAGCCCACTCCGCGGGCGTCGAAGGCAACCCTGATCGACACGATCCTCCGGGAAGCCGGGATCGAGACCGCCCCCGAGAAGCCCAAGCGCGCTCGCACGTCGAAGGCGGCGGCCGCGGCCGCTGCTGCTGCGGCGGCGAACGGGGC
>JBOGID010000264.1:0-10147 GCA_050742295.1 Acidimicrobiales bacterium
CGATGAGAAACGGTGGATAGGCGGGGAGATCGCCTCGCAAATGGCGGGCGACCAGCGTCGCTTGGAGCGACGGGAGCGCCCAGCGGGGCACGTCGCGACCGAGGAGAGGATGCGGCACCTCCTCGGCCTTGAAATCCTCGTACGACGAGAGCACCACGCTCCTGCCGTCGTCGGTGAGGTAGCAGGCACCACCCGGCGTGGTGACGAAGTGCGACTCCCGCACCTGGCGACGCGCGATGAGTCGCACGGCAAGCCTATCGGCCTGCGCTGGCCGGAACTCCTCGAGGAGATCGAGAGCGAGCGCCGGGCGACCCGAACGCACACCATGCAAATACCCGATCTGCGGATCGAGCCCGACGGCGTCGAGAGCACCGATTAGCTCAGTCGTCACAAGGCCGTAGAGGAAGCTCAACAGCGCGTTCACGGGGTCCCGTGGGGGACGGCGCGACCTGCCAACGAAGTGCAGGCCCGCGCCGGTCGACGTGAGTTGCGCCGCCAGCCCCTTGAAGTAGCGGCGGGTCGCGTCGCCCTCGATCCCCCGGATCCGGTCGCCATCGACTACGCCACCCAGGCCGTCCAGCCTGGTCGCGATGATCTCAGCCTGATTGCGAAGGTGGTTCCGGTCGATCGGTCGCGCGTCCCAGGACCACCGCAGCAGAAGCCGCCGGTAGTTCTGCAACTTGCCCGCGACGAACCATCGAGCAAGGGCCGCGACATGCCCGGGGTCGGACGCTGCCTTCGTCTGTGCGAGGCGTAGATGCACGTTGCCTCCCACTGGCCCACCCACGACAAATCGCACCCGGCCGTTGCGGCGAAGCGAGGCGAGGCGAACGCCCCGCTCGACGCACGCAGCCAAGGCATCGCTCGTCACCTGTGCGCTCCCCAACAGGACGACTGCGTCAAGGGACTCAAGGGGAACCCGGGTTTTGCCCTCGGGCGACGTCACCATCAGCGCCTGCTTCTGCAACCCGACTTTGGCGCGGTGGCTCTTGACGTACAGCGTGCTCAGAACTCGCACCGCAGCACCTCCGACTCGATGTAGCGGGTCACCGCCGCCGGGGAACCCACGACCTCCGGCAGGCAATGGCCGATGAGCTGGCATTCACGGCAACGTGCATCGTGTATGGCTCCGGGGAGGCGACCGCGCACGATGAGGTCCCTGATTGCCGCTATGGCAGTGAGCGACCTTTCGCGGAGGCGGTCGTCAATGGGAACCCGCTCGCGCCGGCGTGGGCCAGAGAACCAGATCGCGCCCTCGGCCACGGGCCGGCCAAACATGTCCTCCAGGCACATGGCCTGCGCCGCGAGTTGCAGGTGGGCGGCGTCGCCATGGCGGGCCCCGATCTTGTACTCGACGGGAGTCGCGGCCCCGCCCGGATGGAACTCGACCGCGTCGGCGCGGCCGGTGAGACCCAATCTCTCCGACCACAAAGCCATTGCTCGGACGACTCGTACGCCTCGTTCTAGTCGCGTCGCGTATGTGTCGGCCCGAGCGTGCGCCCGCTCGCCGCGGACGGTGTGGACATTGTCGGCCCAGATCCCGTCAACGTGGATCAGCGCGCACTGACGCGGGCAGTACTCGAAGTGTTCGATCGCCGCGATCGCAACGACAGGCTCGACGCTCACTTGCCGCGCACTGCGCCGTAGGCCCTCGTCACGTCGGACGACCCCAGCGCCCGATACGGGGACGTGCGGTACCACGCGCTGATCCCCAGGCACCTCGCCCGAGCTCCCCGTGGGGAAAGGCCGAGGGCCAAGTCGAGCAGCGCGTCAATGGCCCAGCGATCGAGCGCCGGCAACCATGCGCACCACTGGAACGCACCAAGCCGCGACGGCGGCCCAGTCCAGCCCCGGGCCCGCGACTCGGCCCCATTCCCGCGCATGGGGAACAGCGACGTACCGAAGAAGGCGAGAACCTCGAGCAGGGGATCGACGCGCTTCTCCGCATCCCGCACGCCGGCGACCAATCTCCGGGCGTCAAACCCGAGCCCGTTGCTCGCGATCCGGCGGCCCCGACCGGCCAGGGTTGCTGACACGCTCGTCGGCGCGCCGTCGGTCGCGTTCCGGCAGGCCACGAGCCGCTCCCAGAGCGTGATGCCTTTGGGCACGGGTGGATCGAAGGGCGAGTGGGGAAGCCCGTCGCTGGGGACATCGGCAATCAGGTCGGTCACGGAGGACGACAAGCTGGTGTCGCCGCAGGCGCGCGCCATGCTGGACCGGTCCGCGTACGCGATCAGGCTGACGTGCCGGCTCAACTCGGACCGGTTCTGTCGCCAGCGCGCGATCGCCAGTCTCTGGAGGTCGTCGAGCGACGGGATGGCCGCCGCGACGCGCTCGGAAAGGGGTGGGCTGCCATCGCGAAGGACGAAGAGCGCGAGGGGCACAGGGTCATCGGTCCATCTCAGCCGCACACCCGGAACGAGGACCGTGACCCCGATTGCGGCCAGCCAAGCGTTCAGCCAGTCGACGGTGAGACCTGGCGCCTCCTGCTCGGCCATTATGCGATCTCCGAGACGTGCGACACCGCGTGGTCGGCCTGGCGAACGATCGCCTCGAGGAGGGCGACACCCCACAGTCCGTACCGTGCGCAGACGGCCCGAAACCGTCCCGGCTGATCCCAGTCGGGCTGACCGAGATCGCCCGACACGACCACCCGCGTGCCCGCAACATCGGCAGCGACCAGGGTTGGCGCTGGGTCGTTCACAACCCGGACCAGTGGCCGGCCTTCGCCGTGATGGCTGGCGACCAGATGCAGCAAGAGCTCGTGGTCAACGTCGATCGACCGGCCGGTGAGCCAGGAGCTGGCGAGCCGTGCGCTCAGGAGCTCGTGACGACCGCCCTGCGGCCATCCCGCAGCGATGCGAGCGGACACGATCTCGCTTGGCGAGGCGTGCGACTTGGCCAGGAGTACACCCGACTCAGCGGAAGGATCGAGCCACCGCTGGAACCTCGGATCGCACTTCCCGAGATCGTGGAGTTCGCCGGCGAGACGCACCGCCTCCACGAGCGACTCGCTGAGGCCGAGGCGTGAAGCAATCAGGGCTGCCGCCTCTCCGACGGCGCCGAGGTGCTCATGGAGGGCGCTCGACGCCGCGGTGAAACTCAACTCCTCGAAGGCTTCGGCTCGGGCCGGGACGGTGGCCCGACGTCGCGCCTTTGCTCGCGGCCGGATAGATGGGACGTCGTCGATGGGCCGGGCCAGCGACGAGGAGCCGAGCCCGTCGAGGAAGGACGACCACTCATCAGGTTCGAGCCAGGCGTGGGGAGCACAGGAGCGAAGAGCGTCGACGAGGGCCTCGCTCACCTCGGCCTCGTCGAGATCGGCATCATCTGGCGGCTCGACCAGCACACCAAGCAAAGGCTCGGCGACGCTGAAGGACCCGGGCGCGAGGTTGTCGAGAGAGGCTCGACTCAACACCAGTGCCCCTGAAAGCAAAGGCGACACGTCAAGAACCGTGGCCGCCGAGCCGGGATTCCAGCCATTCTCGTCGTAGAAGCCATCGGACGTGTCGAGCACCAAGACGTCCCCTGGTCGCAGGCTCGCCGCCGTGGCGGTCTCGAGGGCCGATCTCTCCCCGTCAAGACGACGGACGACGCGCTCGGCGACGAGCGCGCGCATCTCCCCGAGCGGCACGTCGACAGCCTCGGCGGCCATCACCGGCGGAACGAGCCGAACGCCGTCGTTGGGCCGGTGCGCCCGCCACACGACTGCGACGTAGCCGTCGTTCTCGAACCCTTCGAAGAACAGCTCGACAGGGGCCTCCCCCAGGGGAGGGTTCGTCGTCTTCGCCCACTCCCAAACGTGCGCTGGAAGCAACTCGCCAACTCGCGGTGGCTGGTCGCTCGGTTCGCCCATGAGGACCACAACCCGGGCGGGCGAGAGGTCGAGGTCCTCCTGGCGCGCAGCGGCCTGCAGCCGCGCCCACACCTCGGCAGGCTCGTTCCCGTACACGGGCCAGGACTTCCGGTCGGCAGCGTGGCAGATGACGCAGGTCGCTGGGGGGCGGTTACCAAGCCGGTTGACTCGCCCGAGTCGCTGAACGAGACTGCGAACTCCTGCGGACTCCGTAACGAGGTTGTCGAAGTCGACGTCCGCGCCCACCTCCAGGGTCTGCGTGGCAACCACAACCAGGGCCTCGCTGGCCTCCCGCAGGAGGCCAGACCGCACGCCTGTTCGGTCGTCGAGCAGGAAGGCCCGGAGCCGGTCGCCCTCCCGGTCGCGCATGCGACCCGTCACCAGGATGACTTTCGTTGCGACCTTCGCCCTCAGCGTAGCCACCTCGATTGCCGTCGCGACCTCCCTAGCGGCAACCGCCGTGTTCACGAACACGACACAGGATCCAGCCGACCCGTCAATAACCGACAACGCCTCCGCGGCCAGGTCGTCGGGGAGCGCCTTTGCGGTCGTCTCGACAAGCTTGCCCCGCTTCGGTGCGTGCAGGCGCCGGAGGACGACGGGATGGGCAAGGTCGCGCTCGTCGAGGTCGAACCGTTCTATCCCACCTTCACCGGTAGCCGTGAGCGAGACCACCTGAGGCCGTGACCTTGACTCGCCGAGGACGTCGGAGGGGTCGCCAGCGTCGCACTCGGCGACTCGGCCCGCAAGGCCGACGAGCGGACGGGACAGGTGAGCTTCGTCGAGCAAGACCAGGCTGTCGATCCCGGCGTGGGCACCATCCACGGGTCGCATCGACCGGCTCGACCCATAGCCACGGAAGAGCCACCGGCTGGCAAACATCGGCACGGTCGAGAAGAGGAGGCTCGGCTGGGAAGGGTCGGGCGACCTCGATCCGAGCTCGGCGCCGCCACGCAGGCGAGCGACGTGGAGCGGCCCGTGATCGGCGCCAAAGGCGCTGAGCGAGGCCAGCACCTCGGCCACGCTCCGCACGGTGTCGCCGTCCCCGGTCGGGACCGACGGCGGGTCGGCGAGGTACCGCGCGAGGATTAAGCCGTGGTCCCAGGCGGCGTCGACCAGGATCCGGCGGTTCACGACATACCACATACGGGTGGGGGCCGCCCGTCGGCCAGACGCAGCGAGGTGAGCCAGGGCCCACACGGCGATATCGAGGCAAGCAGTCTTACCCAACCCGGTAGGAACTCCGATGTGGGCCGGCCAGCCTGTCGTCACCACGGCTCGAGCGAGGCGTTCCTGCCATGGAAAGGGCTCTCGTCCACCATTGACGGCTCGGTAGAAGTCCTCGAAGGTTGCTACGTCAACCATCGGCTTGCTGGTCTCCGCCGAGAATCGGGTACATCAAGCCGAAGCCGAACTGGCGCCCGCGCCCAAGCACCAAGGGCCCCCGCACCGGCCTGTCGAACTCGACGGCCAGATGCGAGTACGGCGCTCGCTCGCGACCCGGGCGGAGCACTTCGGTCGGATGGAGCGACAGCGCCCCTTCGATGATGGGAACCCGCGAAGCCCGAGCGGACAAGACCTGGGCCCGCACCGCTGCGTGGTCACACCACCGTTGGACCTCGGCGGAGTCAGGGCCACCGGCCTGGAACCGCTCGTGGACAACCGGTGTCGCCGAGACCCACTGCCGCGCCGGACCCTCCCACCGCTGCGGGGAAGCGGCCACGGGCTTCGGCTCGCCCCCGTGAGGTCGCACGCGCGCGAGGAGGGAACCCGACCGCACGAGGTGGCTGATCCGCCACACTGCGGCTCGGACCCCTTCGACAACGGGCGCCGGCGTGCCCGGGGGCAGGACGATGGCTCCCCCGTGTAGCCGTCCCCGTGCGTGAGGATGGCCCACGTCGGGCAGGCCGAGGAAGTAGGCGTGGTGGAAACCCTTCCCCTCGAAACCGTGCCCGTGCAGAGCGCTCGGCACTTCGGTGGGCTCATGCTCGCCGTACCGGTCGAGCACGGCCGCCCGGAGCGTCTCGGTGACGGCACGGAGGCGGCGCCCGCTCACAGCCTTCTCGAACCGCAACCACACGACCGTAGGCCTCGGCGGCTGCGGATCAGGCGTGCCGGGCGGCCGGTAGCGAACGTAGCGGTTAGGGACCGACGCACGCCGCACTGGCTCGCCGCCCAGGCTGCGGTCGTAAGCGTCGTCGAGGGCATCGAGCAGCCCCCGGTATGGGACCGGCAGGACGACGAGCCCGTCGTCGCTGGGGACCCACGTGGAGGGGCTGGATGCTGGGGGGGAGGTCAAGACCCGGACCCTGACCGGGCTGTCGCTGCAGCCGAGGTAGCCGATCCGCGCCGCGCGCCGTTTGAGCGCCGCGTGCGCTCGACTGTCGACCTCCAGATGGTCCCAGAGGTAGATGACCTTGGGCGAACAGGGCGCCAGTCGGGTGCCCGGGCGGACGGCCTCCGAGGTGCGGCCGGCGTACTGCTGCACGGCGCCCTCCACGGCCTTGTCGAGGACGACGAACCGCTCGCGCAGGTCGGACCGAAGGACCGCTTCAAGGCCGTCGGCAAAGATCCGGGGCGGGTCGGCGCCCTCGAGCAAAGCCATCTCCCGCCCGTCGGTCACCCGTTGGCAGCCCCGCGTGCCGTCGGCTGCGACCAGCGCCGAGAACAGCCGGGCCGGGCTGGGAGGCCACTCGCCCGCGTTCCCGGCGCCAGTGATCGAAGTGTCGGCCGCCGCCGTGGCCCGGACCGTCCCGTGCAGAAACTCGACCGCGATGGCGAGCATCACGACTCGAGCGGCCAGGTGCGGCGGATCGCATTCGCGAGCGCCGGCGCCGGCTCGAGCCGGAGCGGCTCGACTGACCACTTGCTCCCCGTCGGTAACCCGGCAGCCTCGGCCCGCTCGGCGCACTCGCGGACGAGGGCCACCGCTTCGTCGATCGTCGGCGGATCGATCAACTCGTCGCCGGCCACGCCCAACCACGTCCAGGTCGTGGAGCGCTGCCGAAGCTCACAGCCGGATCGAAGGCTGAACGATCGCCCGAACGCTGTAACGTGCGCCGAGACGCCAATCGACGCAAGGAGTGCACGCGCTGCTGCGTTTGCCTCCTCCGGTCCCGCCCAGACTCGCCGCAGGCCCGCCAGAGACAGCGTCGAACGCTGCTCGATCCGGGCGAACGAAATGCCTGCGGGCGCCGCCTCCGACACCTTGACGGGAACCTGGCCATGCCCCAACTCGGACAGCCGCTCCTTCGCTTTCCCGCCGCCTGCCTTCTTCGCCCCCTCCACAATGGCCCAACCCTCGAGCAGGTCGTCGGGGTTGTACTCGGCTGGCTCGTCGACGCTGAGGTTCAGCGGATCACCCTTCAAGCCGAGGACCCGGGTCTCCGTCGTCGCCGGGCGGAATCCCGCAATCTCCGAACACCATGAGCGCGCCAGTTTCGCCTGCGACTGCTTCTTGCCCAGATGCGATTGCCAGAAGCCGAAAACCAGGGCTTGGGGAAACCACTCGAGCAGCGAGCTCGGCTCAAGCGCGCTCGCCGCCAGCAGCGCCTTGCCCACCTTGGTCTTGGCGAACGGGGCGCCGTCAAGCAGCGAATCACGCAGGTAAGCGTCAGCTTGGCGGTGCGGGAACTGAAAGCTCGACAGGGACTTGGGCAGGTGCGGCGGCAGCGCACCGATCCCGGACAGGTCGAGGACCATCTCAGGCAGGCCCGCACGGGAACGGAGCAACTCCAACGCGGCCTCGAGCCGGTTGGCCTGGCTCGGGACGTTGTCGATCACCACGACGTCGACGGCCTCGGAACGGCCATCGACCTGCTCCCACCTTCGGTCGAGTTGGTAGAGCCCGCCCGCGTACACGGCCGGCTTCACCGGCGAACCCGGACCGCCGATGGGCTCGAGATCGGTGCGGATGGTGATGCCCGCATCCTCCGAGAGGTCGCCGCACGCCGCCACCAGCAGGTCGGCGCTGAATGATTTCGCCACCGTCGCTCCTTCCGCACGTTGTTGGGAACACCCTACGGGAGCCGTACGACAGCTTAATCCCTGACCGGACTAGACTTAGTCCGATGGTCAACATCCACGAGGCAAAGACGCACTTCTCCAGGCTCGTCCAGCGCGCTGCCGCTGGGGAGGAGATCGTGATCGCCAAGGCGGGCGTCCCCCTGGCCAAGCTCGTGCCCTACGCCGAGCCGGCGCGGCCGAAACCGGGGCTGTGGAAGGGCAAGGTCTGGGCCGCCGACGATTGGGACTCCGAGGAAACGAACGCCGAGGTGGCACGCCTGTTCACCGGCGAGTGAACCTGCTCCTCGACACGCACGCGCTGTACTGGTGGATGACCGAGGACATCCGGTTCCCGCCGCAGGCCCGCGCCGCGATCGAGGAGGGTCGGGACACTGCGATAGTGAGCGCCGTGTCGGTATGGGAGATCGAGATCAAGCGGGCGCTCGGCAAGCTACGGCTCGATGTCGACCTCGGCCACGAGATGGCGGCGTCGGGATTCCCGCCGTTGTCAATCACCGTCGACCACGCCGTCGCCGCCGGGCGATTGCCGGCCCACCACAGCGACCCGTTCGACCGGATGCTGGTCGCCCAGGCCAATCTCGAGAGCCTGGTGCTCGTGAGCCGGGATCGCCAGATCCGGCAATACGACGTCCCGACGCTGTGGGACTGACTACCGGTCGATGTCGCCGAGGATGAAGTAGAGGCTGGCCAGGATCGTGATGATGTCGGGGACGTAGACGCCCTTCAGCAGCCACGGCACGATCGAGATGTTGTTGAACGAGGCCGAGCGGATCTTGACCCGGAACGGGCCGAGGCCGCCCTGGCTGACGATGTAGTAGCCCATCTCGCCCAGCGGGTTCTCGGTGCAGGACCACGCCTCGCCGGCGGGCACCTTGATGATGCGGGGGACCTTGGCCTGGATCGGGCCGGCGGGCAGGCCGTCGAGGCACTGCTCGACGATCTTGGTCGCCTCCCGCACCTCCTGGAGCCGCACCCAGTAGCGGGCGAACGAGTCGCCGTCGGGGTGGGTCCAGACCTTCCAGTCGAGGTCCTTCCAGACGAGCGGCGACGGCTGGTCACGGCGCAGGTCCCAGTCCACACCAGAGGCCCGGATGTTGGCGCCCGACAGGCCGTAAGAGAGGCCGATCTCGGCCGGGATGACGCCCACGCCTCGGGTGCGGGTCTCGAAGATCTCGTTGCCCATGAGCAGGTCTTCGAGCTGGTCGCAGTAGGTGCGGATCCGCTTCATAGCCTCGCGGCACTCGGCGATCCAACCCCGTGGCAGGTCGTCCTTGAGGCCGCCGATGCGGTCGTAGTTGGGGTGGAACCGCCCGCCGGTGGCCGCTTCCAGCAGGTTGAGGACGTACTCCCGGTCTCGGAAGGCGAAGAACACGGGCGTGATGGCCCCCAGCTGCACGCCCATCTCGCCGATGAACAGCGTGACGTTGGCGATGCGAGCCATCTCGAAGAACATCGTGCGGATGTACTGGGCCCGGGGCGGCGCCTCGACCTCCATAAGCTGCTCCGCCGCCAGGATGAACGGCACCTCGTTGGCGAAGTGCGACAGCCAGTCGATGCGGTTGATGAGGGTCGTGATCTGCGGGTAGGTGCGGACCTCGGTCAGCTTCTCGTAGCCCCGGTGCATGTAGCCGCAGACCACGTCGGCGGAGACAACCTGCTCGCCGTCGAGCTTGGCCACCAGGCGCAGGGTGCCGTGCGTGGCGGGGTGCTGCGGCCCCAAGTTGAGCGTCATCTGCTCGGTCTGGAGCTCCACGTTGACGCGGGCGTCAGCCGCCTGGGACGCGATGTAGGACAGACGCTGCTGGTCGGTGACGGCCATCAGCCGGCAGCCTCCTCGGTGGTGGCGGCCTCGCCCTCGGCCGGCGCGTCGTCGCCCTTGTAGCTGGCCGGGAACCCCTCAACGTCGACCAGCCCGGGCCAGGGCTTGACCTCGCGGGAAAGCAGCGGGAAGTCCTTGCGCAGGGGAAACCCCTCAAAGCCGCCGGGCAGGTAGATGTGGATCAGGTTGGGGTGGCCCACGAACTCGAACCCGTACATCTCCCACGTCTCGCGCTCGTGCCAGTTGGCGCCGGGATAGACCTCGTGCCACGACGGCGCCTGGGGCGCGGCGTCGTCGAGGTCGCACTTGAGCAGGACGCCGATCTTGCGGCTCGTCGAATACACGCGGGCCAGCAGCTGGAATCGGGTGTCGCCCCCGGCCACGCCCGACTGGATCCCGGCCGGCGGTTCGGGTTCGGGCTCGGCCGCCTCCGCCTCCTCCTCCCC
>JBOGID010000265.1:0-5010 GCA_050742295.1 Acidimicrobiales bacterium
GGGACCACGATGTCCTTGGTGCCGCCCCCGCCGGCGAGGCGGAGGGCACCGCCGGCCTCCTGGGTCAGGCTGAGGTTCTGGAGGGCCACGGGGATGCGGATCACCGGGGCCGCCTTCGGGGCGCTGCGGAGCACGACGAAGCTCTCGAAGCCGGTCGTGGTCGCCTTGACCACCAGGTCCTGGCCAGGTGCCACGTCCCGGTAGGTAGCGGTGTTGCCGGCCAGCGTCGGCGCCGGGAGGGCGCCGGGCCACTTCAGGGCCAGGCGGCTGGCGTCCGAGGCGAGCGACGCCAACTCGCCGCCGGCGGCGCCGCCGGCGGAGAACTTGACCGAGCCCTTCGCCGCCCTGGGGGCGATTGCGCCGCCGGCGGAGACCAGCGTCGGGTCGACGGGCACGAAACCGGTGCCCTGGCTCACCCTTACAGGCCCGCCGGCGATCTCGGTGGTGAGCGTGCCGTCGGGGTTGGCGTAGGTGGTCACGGTCTCGGTCCGGGCTGCCGTGACCTCGACGCGCCTGCCCAATCGGCGGGCCTGGTCCACGGCAACGGCCACCGGGTCGGCCTTGTCGACGGGCGGCAAGTCCTCGGCCGCGATGGCGGGCGGCGCCGACGGGCCGGCGATCGCCGGAGCGGGCTTGAGGGGATCGGCGAGCACATCGGCGGGCGGCGGGGGGACGACCGTGGTGGCCGGGGTCTTTTCCTGCGCTGCGCCCGAGACAGGGTTCAGGACCTGCCCAAAGGCGACGAGGCTGACCAGGGCTGCGAGGGTGGCCACCCCGCGCCTTCTCGTGGTGCCGTCGCAATTCCGGCGCCCGTGCTCGTTCGTTCGCATGTGACCTCTCCCATGTCCGCCGCCGCCGAGAGTCGGTCACCCCGGTTCCCGCAGCTGCCGTTCGTCTAGATGAATTTGTCGACGTTGAGGGAGGCGCACTTGAGGGCGACTTCGATACGCCACCGCAAAGCCAGGATGAACCTTCGGGGCGTCTTGCGCATGGGTCGATCGACTCAATCTTCGTGAGACGGACCAAGAGTCCGTCGAGGCCGGAACCGAACGCTATCGACAACTCGATGGCCTCGATCTTGTTCGACAGTTGAGTCAGTCGATCGGCTCCTAAACGAGCAGCGACTAACCGCAGGTAGTAGACGCATTCTTGGCCGTTTTGGCACGGTTACTCAGCCGACCCCTGCTGGGGTCATCTGATCTGAGTGACCCCAGTTGGAGGCAAGAGCGGCCACTAACTCGCGTTTGTGGACGAATTGTTGGCCGTTTTGACGCGGTTACTCAGATGACCCCTACCGGGGGACGTAGGTCGCCAGCGTCTCGAGCGCCTCCTCCTCGGTCTTGGCGGACCGGCACCACCCGGGCCAGTCCAGGGCCGAGGCGAACACCTTCTTGGAGCCCACTTCCAGGTAGACCGGTGTCGGCTTGGCCATGGCCGTCAGCCTGTCACGCCGGATTGCGCTCGCCATCGTCGTCGACAACGATGCCCCGCCCGCCGAGCAGCAGCAGGCCGACGGGATGGCCTGGTTCGCGTCAATCACCACGCCCGCCAGCGCAGGGAGCCCTCATCGGGCGGCCGACGGTATCGGCCTCAAGCCGACCTGTCCGGGAGCCGATCATGCTTCGAGAGACAGCACGCAGTTCGAGCCGGCAACGGTTGGAGGCCATGGCGGCGCGACGGCACGAAGGGGCAGATGTGATGGCACGACAGCGTGGGGCGGCATCGACGGTGCTGGTGGCGGACGACTGGTCGACGGTGTGGCGGTGCGGGTGCGGCTACGGCAACGCCGGCCGGGAACGCTGCCTCGTGTGTGGGGCCAAGGCTCCGGACGAGGCCCTGGACACGCCCGGCCTCCACGCCGAAGAGGAGGTCATGCCCAAGACGGGCCCGCGCCTCGACGAGCGGGCCGGTCGCAAGGCCGTGCGCATGATCTTTCAGACCATCGGCCTCAACATCGCCATGCAGGCCGTCGTCGCCGGGTTCCTCCTGACCAACGGTGTGGACCGGGCGACGTTCATCAAGATCTCGCTCTACTCCGGCATCGTCTACTTCACCCTGATCGCCATCTGGGCGCTGGGGAAGGCAGCGGTGCTCGGCGTCCAGCCCGTGCTCGGCAAGGTGAACGGCCTCAAGGGCGCAGCCGAGGGCTTCGTCGTGGGCGGCGCCACCGCGATCCTGCTCGTGGCCGGCGTCCGGGTCGCAATCGGGCGCCCGCTGCTCGACCCGATGACGACCTACATCGCGGCCGAGGGCTCGATCCTCGGCATCGTGATCGGCGTCCTCGCCATCGTCTGCGTCGGGCCCGCCGTCGAGGAGCTGGTCTTCCGCGGCTTCTTGGCCGAGACGTTCCTCCAGCGGTGGGGGAAGGCGACAGCGGTGCTCGTCAGCGCCGCCTGCTTCAGCCTCGCCCACCTGCGCCTCTGGCAGTTCTGGTATTTCGCCCTCATAGGTGTTGGGTTCGGCCTCATCTACCTCCGGCGGGGGCTCGTCGGGTCGATCGCGGCGCACGCCACGTTCAACGGCATGCTCGTGCTGCTGGCGGTGGCGGCCATGCACGGCGAGCCGCTGGACGTCACCGTCGGGGGCACCACCGTCGCCATCCCGCCCACCTGGCACGTGGTCGTCGACGACCTCTACCAGGACTTCGCGGCTGTCGGGCCCCTCGGTGCCCAGGTGGGCTTCTACCACCAGGACCTGCCCGTGGTGCCGTCGGCCGAGATGATCGCCCAGGTGTTCGTGACCGGCGGCATCCCCCTGCCCGAGGGGGCGAGCCTCGACGCGGCCACGGTGAACATGCTCGACCTCCCGGCTGGGAGGGCGGTGTCGCTGATCGTCGAGTTCGAGGACACCACGGGCCGCCTCGTGGCCCTGCCGACGCCGGGACGCCTCTGGATGGCGGTGTTCGAGTCCGACGGGACGAGCCGGTCGTCGTTCGAGTTCGACGACATGCTGCGCAGCTGGCGGGTGCCCGCCCCGGCCGCAGTCGCTAGCTGACGGCCACGTGCTCGGCGAAGTAGCGGCCCCAGTGGGGGCGGGCGCCGTCGGCGTCGTCGAACCCGTACTCGTCGGACAGGGCCCACGAGCTGAGCACCGAGCCTGACTTGGACAGCACCGTCGGGTCGCCGGCCAGCGACGCGATGGCCCGGCCCACGAACCGGGGCGTCTCGGAGGCGATGAAGTGGGGGTCCTCCTTGGTCGCGTCGCGCCACGTCTCGGCCGTCACGCCGAAGTGGTCGAGCATGGCCTCGCTGCGCAGGAAGCCGGGCGTGACGGCGACGGCGGTCACGCCGTGGGGCTTCAGCTCATCGCCCATCCCGAAGGCGAGCCGGATGACCGAGCTCTTGGCCAGGTCGTAGGGCAGGTTGCCCCGGTAGGACGGCTGGTCGCCGTCGGTGACCTCGACGACCAGCCCGGACCTGCGGGCCACCAGGAGCGGCACGCCGTACCGGCTGGTGATGACGTGGGTCAACACGGCCTGGTTCACCAGCCGCGACGCCTTGGCCACGTCGAGCTCCCAGAACGGTGTGCCCCACTCGGTGAGCGGGTCGCCGCCCCACACGTCGTTGATGAGGACATCGAGGCGCCCGTCCTGTTCGGCCGCGACCCGCTGGAACAGGGCCTCGACCTCGGCCGCTACGCTGTGGTCGACCCGGACGGCGACGCCACGACCGCCCGCGGCGGTGACGAGTTCGGCCGTCTCCTCGATGGTCTCGGACCGGTCCATGTCCGATCGGGCGTCGCGCGTCGTGCGGCCGGTGACGTAGACGGTGGCCCCGCCCGCGCCCAGTTCGGTGGCGATGCCGCGGCCGGCCCCACGGGTTGCGCCGGCTACCACCGCCACCTGCCCGGTGAGGTCTGGTGATGTCCACATGCCGTTCAAACCTAAACGAGTCGCTCTCGAACCGGCCGCTGGCCCAGTCGGTGCGGCCCTCGCTATCCGACGCCCATGACGATGCGGGGGTTCTGGGCCGGGTCGAGCCACTTCAGCACCTGGATGAGGAGGTCCACCGGCAACGACACGCACCCGGCGGTGGCGCTGCCGGTGGAGGCGTGCAGGAAGATGGCGCTGCCCAGGTTGGGGGTGCGGGCCGAGTTGTAGGCGATCACCGCCCCGTGGCGGTAGGCCAGGGGCTGGTACATCTGCTCCACGCTGGCCGTGACCGCCTGCTGGCTCCGGTCAACCCACTGGTTGTAGAGCGGGCTGGTGGGGTCGTCGACCCACACGATCGACGGCGTGACCTGGAAGTAGGGGAACTTCACGCCCGGGTCGGCGTCGACCCCGAACATGAACTCGAACCCGTAGGCGCCCGACGGGGTGCGCTCGTCGCCCTCCCGCTTCTCGCCCGCCGGGGCGAACCCCGGGTTCCCGATCCGGGCCGGCCACGGCCCGAAGGCGGCCGTCCAGGTGCCGGCCGTGCGCGAGTAGGCCGTCAACGTCGCCGTCGACGTGTTCAGCGACGGGGCGGTCACGACGATGGCCTGCCCGGCCGCGCCCGCCTGGGCCAGCATGGCGGACACGGCCGCCGCGGTCGTCGGGGGCGCCAGCAGGGGGACCGTGGTCGCGCTCCCCGCCGCCGGCCGGGTGGTGGATGCCGACCCCGAGGTGGGCGGCTCGGTGGCAGGCGCCGCGGTCGTCGACGCCGATCCGCCGGGCTCGGCGCCGGTGCTCGTGTTCGTGCCCGTCGGCCTGGGTGCGGTCGTGGCCGGACCGCCGGTCAGGGCTTCGTACGGCGACGGCCCCGTCCCGCACGAGACCAGCAAGGCCCCGGAGAGCACGGCCCCGACCACGATGATGCGAAAGGCCCGCACCGCCCTACTGTACGAACCCGGTGCGTGAGGCGATCTTCTTCCACGACGGGCGCGGCGCGCCAACCGATGCCGAGCCCGTCCCGCTCCGGGAGGCGGCGGCGGCAACCGCCCGCGCCGTGCGACTGGCGTGGTCCGCCAAGCCCGCCTCGCTGGCGGCCGCGGCCGTCCTCCATGTCGCGACCGCCTCAGCCGACCTGGCCC
>JBOGID010000266.1:0-5240 GCA_050742295.1 Acidimicrobiales bacterium
TTGACGAGCTTGGGCTCGTCAACCCGCCAACAGCTGTACGTGGGATTGCGAGGCGAGGAGCCGGTCACCCCCGAGACATGGCTCCTGCCGCAAAGCCGATCCACTCCGGCGTTGGTGTCGAGCGACCGGCCTGCCTGCAACATCTTGCGATGGAGCCGGAGCGCCTCGTCGCAACTGAGGCGGCCAGCTTCGACGCACATTCGGATGAGGTCCTCGGTGTCGACGACCTCCAGACCTTGTCGGCGGCCGAGCCGGCGGGCTGAGTAGTCGTCCGACGCGAACATCGCTACCGCATGGTCCTGGTCGCTTGTCAACTCTGCGTGATTGAGCGCGGCGACAATCGATTCCGCCTCTCCGAGGTGCATCCATGGCGAGTCGCCCGACCTCGCCAGCGAGTCCCTGAGCCGGATGGCCTCAAGGGCGAGACGACCCTCCAAGCGAATCGGACGTCGAAGCCAAGGTGACGACGGCACGTTCCACAGCTCCAGGCATCTGCTGGTGTTGCGCTTGACTTCGGCTTCGACAGCTTCCGTCCAACGCACCCGCCGCCCAATGGCCGCACCGAAGTGCCCCAGTCCGTCCACGATGGCAAACGACCAGAAGACACCGGTGTCGAGGTAGATCGGCGCCGTCACGATCGACAGCCGTCAGCGGCCTACGCCCAGGTTCTCCTCGGCCCATGCGCCGAACTCCTGGTCTGACTCGCCGCGCAGCTCTGCGACGGGGCTTACGCCCAGATCGCCAGCGACGAACGCGTCGAGGGCGAGGCGCTGCAGGCGGGCGGGCAGGACGAGCCGGCGACGCTCGCCGTCGTCGGCCTCGTACTGCGCGCGGCAGCCGGCCATCTCTGCCAGCTGGAACACCGGCGTTGCCCGCAGCTGCTCGCGCCAGCGGTCGTCGATGAGACCGAGATTGCGGAGGTGAAACGCGACGGACTGGAGCGACGCGCCGAACTGGTACTGGAGCCTCGCAGCCATCTCCACCCTGAAGGGCTGACCGACGACGTCCCGGACTCCCCCCGGTGGCATCAGGAGGTACGCGGCAAAGGCATTCGCGCGCACCTCAGAAGGGTCGCCACCAGTGCTGAACAGGCTCTCGTCGACGTGCAGCCCATCCTGCAGGTCGTTCACAATGTGGTGGCACAGCTCGTGGGCGATGGTGAACCGCTGGCGGCTCGCCGGGGCTGCGGAGTTCACGACCCCGAGCGCAAAGCCGTCGTCGTGTACACACAATCCGTCGAACCCATCGCCGAAGTGGTCGATGAGTAGGTTCAGGCCGAAGCCTTCCTCGGCGAGGCCGATCAAGTCATCTATCGGATCGTCCCCGAGCCCAAGTTCGGATCGGACCCATGCCGCCAGTGTCTTGCCCTGCGTGCCCGGGCTCCCCTTCACGGCCGCAGGAGGATCAACTGCCGGTGCGGCCGCAGTGCCATAGCCGAGGCGAGCAAGTGTGCGGTGAAGGCGGACCGCGGCCTCCGTCCGGGCGATTGCGTGCTCAACCGTGCTGCGCTCCCGGTAGGTACCCGACCGCGCCGCCATCCCGACGAACTCGCCGATCGGTCTGTCATCGAGGAGGTCCCCGGGGTGGATGCCGAGCGCGGCGGCAAGATCGACGAGCTCGAGTGAGGACACGCCGCGCTCGCCCGTTTCGATCTTCGAGATCTTTGGCTGGTCGAGGCTGGAGACTCGTTCCGCGAGCTGATGCTGGGTGAGGCCCTCCTGCTCGCGCAGGTGGCGGATCCGCCCGGCCAGCCCCTCGCGTGTGATCGTCACCCTCCGCCTCCCCAGCGATGCGAAAATCGCATACGATGTCAGCATAGCGAGAGCTCGGCGGAAGGTGTTGCGCCCTTGAGACGACATCACGGGGCGGAGGCGAGCGCTTCCGCCAGCGCCAGCAGCGCGGCCGTACGCTCGACGGGCCCGAGCTCGCCCCAGTGCGCGAGCAGATGGCGCGCGATGTCGGATACGGGCTCGGACACCCCCGCCAGGGCCTCGGCGATGGCGTCGCGGTCGGCGGCGGAGAGGTCGGAGGCAGCGGCAAGCCGCGCGAGCGCATCGGGCGGAAGCGTCTCGACCGCACGCGTGAGGCGTTGGGCCGCAGGACCGCGAGCGGATCACGCGCCAGCTCGAGTGGGAGATCGTGCTCGAGGTGACCGAACGCAGCCGGTGGCGCGTCTCGCTCGAACGGGAGGGCTTGGTGGTCCTCGCCGTCGACGATCTCGACGCCATCGTCGCGGCAGTGGCCGAGGCCTGGCCCGCGTGCCCGTTCACGGACGCCTGCGACAGGCCATCGCCGCCACCGCCGCCGTGCTCCGCTACGCCCGGGCCGTCTCGCACTGGCTTCTCGCCAAGGACCCGCGGGCGGTCGCTCGCAACCACGGCGTCCGGATCGGCGACCAGGCGGTGAAGGCGACGCGTGGCTACGCCGACACCAAGTACACGAGCCCCGCTGACGGGGTCGACATCCGCTCCTGGACGGCGAAAGCGAACGCCACCCAGGTCGTGCGCGAGATCGGTGGCCGGCGCATCATCCGGGTCGACTGCGAGTACCGCGACCCGAACGTGTCGATCTTCCTCGACGGCCGGGCGTGGCATGCGCAGAGCCTGGAGAAGGTGCTCGACGACATGGAGGTGCGCAACCGGCTGGAAGCTCGCGGCGAGTGCGTCCTGGAATACGGATACGGCGACGTGATGGACGACTTCGACCGGGTGGCAGACGAGGTCCGCGAAGCGCTCGACGGCCGGGGGGACCGTGCAACGGTCGACATCGGGGCTCTGCCCGGTCTCCATCCAATCGAGGTCGACGAGCGAACCGGCCAGGCGACCATGCGTATCGACGTGGCCGGGTGGCTGGCGTCGGAGGGCGCGCGCCGGACCGCCCTGGCGAACGCCAATCGGGCCCGGCTCGCGGGGTGGCGCCTCCGGCGCGTGCCGTAGGTCAGATCGCGAAACGCGGTTGGCGGCGGTGGGCGCCCTGGGCGTAGGGGTCGTCGGCCTGGCGCGGCGCCCGGCGGGCCCGGATGGCAGCCTGTTCGTTGCGGACGTCGCCGGTGGCCACGTAGACACGGCCTCGCTTCTCACCGATCGATGTCAGGAGGCCAGCCTCGACCAGTGCCTTGAGGTCGCGGCTTGCCGTCTGCTCGCTGATCGGGTCCCCTTCGGACGACTCGACGACGGCGCGGTAGGTCGCGTTGCGCACCCGGAACCCGAGGGCAGCCTCGAACAGCGCACCGACGCTCCGCCCTGGGGCATTGCGGCGCTGGACGAGCCGGGTGAGGGCGTCCCACAGTTGCTCGGACTCCAGCACGCGGCGCAGGAGCGTGTGGGCTTGGCGGTAGTGGGCGGTCAAGCAGTAGCGGATCCATGGATGGGCATCGTCCTGGGGGCGCCACGACCCCTGCCCGACATCGGCCAGGACCTCGTAGTACGACTGGGCGTTCCGACCGAGGTACTCCTCGATGCTGTTGAACTCGGGGGGGAGGATCTTCTCTCGTGCGAGCACGAGCGTTTGGAGACAGCGGGCCATGCGCCCATTCCCGTCGCTGAACGGATGGATCATGACGAGGTTGAGGTGGGCCATCGCCCCCCGGACCAGCACGGGCCCGCCATCCTCTCGAAGGTCGTCGAGCAACTCGTCCACCAGGGCGGGGACGAGCTCCGCGTCGGGCCCCTCGTAGACGATCTCGCCGTCGGGCTCCCGGCGGACGTAGACGAACCCGGGACGCCACCGCCCCGGGTTCCTGCGAAGGTCGTGCTTGAGCATCATGAAGTGCAGTGACTTGATCAGCGACTCGTCGACGCGGACCGAAGGCTCCCGGGCGAGCTGCAACACGTAGGTCATCGCATCGCGGTAGCCCTCGAGGGCCATCCGAGTCTCGACCGAGGCGTCGAGCGGCTCCTCCCCCTCGAGCGCAGCGACAACGTCGTCCAGCGCCGCGTCGTAGCCCTCGATGCTGTTCGAACCCTGGACCGCCCGCGCGATCGTCAACCGGCGCAAGCTACCGACCCAACGGCGCGGCTCGGTCACCTGCCAGCGCAGACGCTCTCGCAGCTCGTCGATCAAGCCGACGACCTCGCGATCGTCGTCGTCGACCACCGAGCGGAAGATCATGAGCGAATGATAGTTATTTTCTGTCGTGACAACAGGAGGTAACTACATTTCGCTCAGTTCGCAGGTTCTGAACACCTGTCCGGACGACCACCGAGAGTGGTGACCCGCTACTGATCGTCGCGAGATGAGATCCTCGACAGACCACGATCGCGAAACTCCTTCACGATGTCGCGCCGCTGTCAACAGGCCTGTCAACCCCCGACGCCCATCCTGCCGGGCATGACCACCCGCGGACGCCCCCACGATCGTCAGCTCACCCCGGCGGAGCGCTCGCTGCGCTCTCGGATCGCCGCCTACTCGCTCCACGCTCGGAGCGATCCCCGCGAAACGACGAGGGCCGCACGCAATGCCTTCCTCGCCCGGTTCGAACAACAGGTTGATCCGGGCCGCGTCTGGCCCGAGCGGGAGCGCCTGCGGCGCGCGGAAGCGGCGAGGAAGGCGTACTTTGCCGGGCTCGCCCTCAGGTCGGCGAAGGCCCGCCGGAGACGTCAACGTTCATAGCCGATCGCCAGGCGAGAGTCGCCGGTGGGCCTCCCGTGCCCGCTCGTCGGCGGCTGACGCCCAGTAGCGCTGCAACATCTGCCGCGACCGCCAACCGGCGAGACGCATGAGGTCGCCCTCATTGCCGCCCCTGGGCGAGCCAAGCGTGGGCGAAGGTGTGACGGAGCTGGTGCGGATGGATGCGGCCCAGCCCGGCCTTCAGCGACCGGCGCTCCAACAACTGAGCGACACCGGAGTCGGTGAGCCGGCCCTTACCGCCGATCCACAGCCACGGCTGCGCCGCCATCGGGTGCTTCGCCCGAGCCCTGATGTATCGGTCGATGGCCTGAGCGGCCTTCGAGCCGAATGGGGCGGAACGTGGCCGCCTTGCCTTGCCGACGACGTGTACGACGCCGTAGTCGAAGTCGACGTCGTCGAGCTTGAGCGCCGCCAGTTCGGCCAGGCGCAGCCCGCAGTCCAGGAACAGGCGGATGATGGCGGCATCGCGGCGTTCCTCGTAGCCCCGGCCTTCGCACGCCGCGAGGAGGCGCCGCAACTCGTCGTCGGAGAGGACCGGCACCGGCGACTCGGGAACGGTCGGAGGCTTCATCCTCGCCATCGGCGACGCCGTGATCTCGCCCTCCTCCTCC